>JBBQRS010000021.1:0-51409 GCA_038214535.1 Anaerolineae bacterium | reverse complement strand
CCGACGCTACGCGGCTTCTTCAACCACGATTTCAACGCGCTGACGCCGTCCGAACGCGCCGTGTTGCTTGCCGTGCAGTCGGGTGAAGCGACCGACGAGGCGACCCTTGCACCCGGCATCGCCGAACCCGCCGCCGAATTGCACCGGCGCATCTATGGGCTGGAAACGCTGGGGTATCTGCGGCGCAATCATAACCGCCTCGCGATCGGGAGCCGGTTCCTCGCCAATTATCTCACCCTGCGCCCGGAGTCGCTATCGCGGATGCCCGGCTCGCGTGCCTCCGAGGATGCCGTGCGTTTGACCCTCTCGCGCCAGCAGGAGGAGGAAGGTGACTTCTTGCGCGTCCGGCTCAACAACCGGCGCGCGCGTCTGTTGCAACTCGAAGCGATCCGCGCCCGCAAGTTGCTCAAGACGCCGAACGCCACCCTCGTCGAGATGACACAGGTGGAAGGCGAAATTCGCCGCCTCCGCCGCCTGCTCGACAACCTCAACCCCGCCTGCGCGCCGCCCCGGGTCGAAACGCCCTACTGAACTCTGCGCGCCTGCTTGCCGGAGACGCCAAGAACGGTTAAACTGTGTTGGTCCCACGGCGCAAACTACATTGGAGAAATCCTTTGTAGTCGCGGCTTCAGCCGCAGGCGGGCGTCGGGCACGAAATACATGAAGAGGTGGGGCATTGGGCGACGGTATTCCACTGGTGGATCTCAAGGCGCAATACGCCGATATCAAGGGTGACATAGACGGCGCGATTCAGCGCGTGCTGGACAATACCAGCTTCATCATGGGGCCTGAAGTCCAGGGGTTCGAGGAAGCGTTCGCCCGGTTCACCGATGTCCGCGAGGCCGTTGGCGTCGCTTCGGGGACGGCCGCGCTGCATCTCGCACTCTTGGCGTGCGGCATCGGCCCCGACGATGAGGTCATCACCACGCCCTTCACCTTCTACGCGACCGCCGAAGCCATCGCGCAGGTCGGCGCGACGCCGGTCTTCGTGGACATCCTCCCCGACACCTATAACATAGACCCTGCCCGGTTGGAAGCGGCCATCACCCCGCGCACGAAGGCCATCATACCGGTACACCTGTTCGGCCAGCCCGCAGACCTTGACGAAATCCTCGCCGTGGCCCGCCGGCGCGGGCTGTGGGTGATCGAGGACGCGGCCCAGGCGGTCGGCGCGGAGTATCGCGGGCAACGCTGCGGCGGCATCGGCGACATTGCCTGTTTCAGCTTCTTCCCCAGCAAGAACCTCGGCGCGTATGGCGACGGCGGCATGGTCACGGGCAACGATCCCGCGCTGATGGCACGCGTGAAGAAACTGCGCGATCATGGGCGCATCAGTAAGTACGAACATGACGAATTAGGCTGGGGTTATCGGTTGGATGCGCTGCAAGCCGCGATCCTCGGCGCAAAACTGCCCTATCTCGAAGATTGGACGGAACGGCGGCGGGCGGCGGCGCAGCGTTACAACGACTTACTGGCAGACTACGATGTCGTCACCCCCGTCGAGCGCTCCTATAATCGTCACGTCTATCATTGCTACGTGATTCGGGCAGCGGATCGCGACGGCCTGGTGGCGCATCTCTCCGGCCAGGGTATCGGCGTGGGCGTGCATTACCCGCTGCCGCTGCATCTGCAACCGGCCTTCGCCAATATGGGTTTGGCGCGCGGCGCGTTCCCGGTGGCCGAGGCCGCGAGCGAACAGGTCTTGTCGCTCCCGATGTATGCTGAGATCACGCCGGAACAACAGGCGCGGGTCGCCGACGCCATCAAAGCCTGTGTGGGTTGAGGCGTTCTGACGTGTCCACCCCGGCCGCCGCCGTGACGCAAGACGCGCCCTATGTCTCGGTGTTGATTCCGGCGCGGGATGAAGCCGAGAGCATCCGCGAAGTGGTCGAGCGCACGGCCCGCGCGTTCGATGCATTGGGCCTCGACGCCGACGCTGCGGAGCTGGTGCTGATTGATGACGGTTCCACCGATGGGACGGGGGCCATCGCGGACGGGTTGCGCGAGCAATATCCCTTCCTGCGCGTGATTCACCACCGGCGCAACCTCGGCCTCACGGCAGCGCTGCGCACCGGCTTCGACGCCGTGCGCGGCGACATGGTGCTGTTCCTCCCCGCCGATCTGGAATCGGACCCGGAGACGGACATCCCCGCGCTGCTCGATGGGCTATCGGCGGGTTACGATGTGGTGGCAGGGCGACGGCTGGGCCGCGATGACGGCAAGGTCTTTGCATCCGGCATCTACAACGCCGTCTCCCGAGGCTTGTTCGGGCTGCAAGTCCATGACATGAACTGGATCAAGGGCTTCCGGCATGAGGTGATCGAGACCCTCCCGCCGCTCCGCTCCGACTGGCATCGCTTCATCCTGCACATCGCCGCGCAACAGGGTTACACGATCACAGAGGTACCGGTAGCGTGGCATCCGCGCCGGGCGGGCAAGTCGAAGTTCGGGCTGGGGCGCATCCCCATTTCGCTGCTCGATGTGCTGGTGGTCAAGTTCCTGTTGACCTTCAGCCGCGCGCCGATGCGCTTCTTCGGCGGCATGGGCCTGACAGCGATTGCGTTCAGCGTGCTCATCTTCCTGTTCCTGATCTGGCAATGGCTGAGCGCCGGGCGACAGTTGCGCCCCATCTTCTGGATGGCGGGCGGGCTGGTGATCGCGGGGTTACTGCTCTTCCTGATCGGGTTCCTGGCCGAGCTGATCGTGAGCCAGGGCGAGCGGTTGGCGGATCTGGAGCGGCGTCTCCGGTGAAGATCGGCGTCCTGACCCACAACTACCCGCGCTTCCGCGGTGATTTCTCCGGCCGGTTTGTGGAGGCGTTGAGCGAGGAACTGGCGACCCAGGGGCACGATGTGACCGTGATCGCTCCGTGGGACCCCGCCTATGCGCGCAAGCCCGGCGATGGCCGCGCAAAGCTGTTGCTCTACCGCTATGCGCCGCGCGAGAGCTGGCACCGGTTGGGCTACATGCGCACCATGCGTGCCGATGTGGATGTGCGCGGCGGGACGTACCTGCTGGCGCCGGGGCTGTTTGCGGCGGGGGCGCGGGCGGTGATGGCCTGGACGGCGCGTGAGCGACCCGACGCGCTGCACGCGCACTGGGCGCTGCCCAACGGGTTCCTGGCGGCGCTGGCGGCCCGGCGTTACGGTGTTCCGCTGGTCGTCTCGATTCCCGGCTCGGATGCGACGGTGGCGGGCAAGAACCCGGCGTTTCGCCGGATGGCGCGTTTCGCCTTCGACACGGCGGGGCTGGTGACGGCGAACGCCGAATCGCTGCGCGACGTGGCGGTGGGCGACCTGGGGGCCGACCCGGCGAAGTTCGAGTTGATCGCCTACGGCGTAGACCCTAACGCATTGCACCCCGATCTGGCCGGAACCGGGCAATTACGGCGGGAATTGGGCATCCCAGCCGACGCCGTGGTTCTGACCGCCGTGGGGCGGATGGTCTACAAGAAGGGATTCGACAGCATGTTGCGCGCCGCGGCGCTGCTCGATGATGCGCGGCTCCATCTGGTGGTGGTGGGCGAGGGCGACCTGTGGGACGAATGGCGGGCGCTGGGCGAGGCGCTGGGCCTGGGCGGGCGCGTTCACTGGGTGGGCAACGTCCCCGCCGACCGGATGAGCGTCTACTACAACATGGGCGACATTTTCGTACTGCCTGCGGCCAATCGCCCCCCGACCGGGCTGGCGGTGGCCGTGCTCGACGCCATGTCGTGCGCGAAGCCGGTGGTAGGCAGCGACGCGGCGGGCAACGGCCTGGCGATCCGCGACGGCGTCAATGGCTTCCTGACGCCGGAAGGGGATGACGCCGCGCTGGCCGGGGCGATCCGGACGCTGGCGGACGATCCCGCGTTGCGCGCCCGCATGGGCGCGGCGGGCCGTGAGCGCATTGACACGGAACTCGGTTGGCCGCAACTGGCGCGGCGCTACGCGGAACATTTCGCGCGGCTGCGCGCCGCGAGACAGGAGCCGACAACGTGAAGGCCGTGCTGCTGGGCGGCAATGGGTTCATCGGGACGCATCTCGCGGAGACGCTGGTCGCATCGGGCGACACATGCACTTCGTGCGACGTGCGCCCACCGCGGCGCACGCTGGCCGGTGTGCGCTGGGCGGAGATGGACATTTTCAGCGCCGGGAATGACGCGCTACGCGAAATCCTGAAAGGCGCGCCGGTGGTGTATCATCTGACGTGGCGCTATCTGCCTGCCGCGTCGAATCGGCACATGGAAGCGGAGGCGGGGGTGAACGTTCCCGGCGCGTTGCGTTTGCTGCGGCTGTGTGTGGAGGCAGGCGTCCGGCGCGTGGTGTTCTTCTCGTCCGGGGGGTCGGTTTACGGCCCGGCGCAACACCTGCCCATCGCGGAAACGCATCCGACCGAGCCGTTGACGGCCCATGCGGTCAGCAAGCTGGCGGTCGAGAAGTATCTGGACATCTTCGCCCGCAATGAGGGTCTGGATTACGTGATCTTGCGGCCCGGCAACCCGTTCGGTCCGTATCAGGACCCGGACGGGGGACAGGGCGCAGTCGCCGCCTTCATGGCAAGGGCCGCCGCGGGGCAACCGCTGGAGGTATGGGGCGACGGGAGCGTCATGCGCGACTATTTCTACGTGAGCGACCTGGCGCGCGCCGCGCAACTCGCGGCGACCACGGCGCAGAGCCGCGCGGTGTACAACATCGGGTCGGGCGTCGGCAGATCGCTGAACGACGTGATCGCCGCCATCGAAGCGACAACCGGGCGCGCGCTGGAGGTGCATCGCCTGCCCGCCCGCCCGTCGGATGCACCGGTCAATATCCTCGACATCACGCGGGCGCGGCAGGCGCTCGGCTGGACGCCGCAGGTCTCCTTCGAAGATGGGTTGCGGCGTACCTGGCAATATTACACGGAAACGGACGGTTCATGAACGAGATACTGCAATTCGGGTTGGTGGGGTGCGGGCGGGTGGCTCCGCGTCATGCGCAGTCATTACGCGAGCTGGAGGGCGGGCGCCTCGCGGCCGTGGCCGACATTCTGCAGAGTCGCGCGGATCGGTTCGCGAGCGAGTACGGGCCGGAACCATACACGGACTACCGCTATCTGCTTGACCGCGCCGATCTGGACGTGATCACCATTTGCACGCCGAGCGGCCTCCACGCGCAGATGGCGATTGACGCCATGCAAGCGGGGAAACACGTGATCGTCGAGAAGCCGATGGCGCTGGACCTGGCCGACGCCGGGCGGATGATCGCCGCCGCGGAGGCGACGGGCCGCAAGCTGTGCGTGGTGCTGCAAAATCGCTATAACCCGCCCATGCAGGAACTCCGCGCGATTGTGGATAGCGGGGGGTTGGGCCGCCTGTTGCTGGGCGCGGCTACGGTGCGCTGGTATCGCCCGCAAGAATATTATGAAGATGGCTGGCACGGCACCTGGGCGATGGACGGCGGGGCGCTGATGAATCAGTCCATCCACCACATTGACGCGCTGCAATGGCTGCTGGGCGCGCCCGAAAGTGTCTTCGCCTACAGCGCGACGCTGGCGCACCAGATGGAGGCGGAAGACGTGGGGGTGGCGAGCATCCGTTTTCGCAACGGGGCGCTGGCGACGGTCGAAGGCTCCACGGTGACCTATCCCGAGAACATGGAAGGCTCGGTGGCGGTCTTCGGCGAATACGGGTCACTGAAGGTAGGCGGCACGGCGCTCAACCGCAAGGTGATCTGGAAGGTGCGCGGCGCGCTGGAGCACGAACGCGAGGCCATCACCCGCGATGAGATTGACCCGCCCTCGATCTACGGGCAGAGCCACAAGGCCGTGATTGCCGATATGATCGCCGCGATTCGCGACGACCGGCCCTCGCAGACGCACGGGCGCGAGGGGCGCAAGTCGCTGGCGTTGGTGCTGGCGATGTATGAGTCGGCGCGCACGTGCGCGCCGGTGACGATCGCCGATGGGGTGTGGGAGGCGCACTGAAGTGCGCACTACAAACGAGAAGGTGCGTGGAACGATTGTATTGTTCGTAGTGCGCACTTCAGTGCGCAACCGGGCGCTATGAACTGGCGGCGCATCGCGGCGGTGGTGTTTGTCGTCGCGGCGCTGGCATTCCTGGGGCTGCTGGTGCGCAGCCAGTGGTCAGAGTTGCGCACCTACGAATGGGAGATCGAGCCGGGTTGGGCCGTGCTGGCGCTGATCGGGCTGGAGGCCGCGTGGCTCTTTGAGTTGGACACGTGGCGCAGCATCCTCGCAGGGCTGGGCGGGCGACTGCCCTTCGGGCGCGCGGCGGAAGTCTGGTATCTCAGCAACATCATCCGCTACATCCCCGGCAACGTCTGGCAGTTCCTGGGTATGGCGGAAATGGCGGCGGAAGACGGCGTGCCGCGCGTCTCCACGCTGACCAGCATCGTGTTACACCAGGCGATTTCTACGGCCGCGGGTCTTTCGATGGCGGCGATCTATTTCGCGGCGACGGATCAGGCGGAATGGGCCGCGCGCTTTCGCCCGGTGTTATGGCTTGTCCCGCTGGGGTTGCTGCTTTTGCAGCCGCGCCTGCTCGAAGCGGTGATGAACCGGCTCCTGGCGGCAGTCAAGCGACCCCCGATCCAGGTGACGCTAACGTGGGGGCAGGTGTGGGTATTGCTGTTCCGTTACGTCATCGTCTGGCTGATGCTGGGGCTGGCCTTTGCCGCGCTGGTGCGTTCGTTGACCGTGGTGAGTTGGCCAGACGCACCGTGGCTCACCGCCACGTGGGTGACGGCCTACACCGCGGGCTATCTTAGCATGTTGACGCCCTCCGGGCTGGGCGTGCGCGAAGGGGTGATGGCGCTGCTGTTGGGACAACTGCTGCCCGTCTCCGTCGCCGTCGTGATTTCCATCGTGGCGCGCCTGTGGATGGTAGCCGGCGAGTTGCTGGGGGCAGGCGTCGTGCTGGCGCGGCGCGCCGCGCGGTCACACGACGGTCCATCTTCGTAGTAATGGCTTCAGCCATGCGCCCGACCTGAGTGATTTCTGATGCATCTACCGCAACGCCTCCAGACCTGGCTCGTGATGGCGGCGATGGCCCTCTTCGTCGCCTGGTTCGGCGCGTACACGGTGTGGATGCATGAGGCGCACCTCACCGCCAAGTCCGATCTGGGCCAGATGGACCTCGCGATCTGGAACACCGCGCACGGGCGGCCCTTGCAGGAGATGAAGGATGAGACGATCAGCACGCGGCTCACCGATCACGTCGAGCCGATTTTCTTGCCTGTCTCGCTGGTCTTCTGGCTGTGGGATGACGTGCGCGCCTTATTGTGGTTGCAGGCCGTGGCGTTGGCGCTCGGCGCGTGGCCCATCTATCTGCTGGCGCGACGGTGGCTGCGGCGGGCGTTATGCCCGGCGGCGGGCGCGGCCGACGTGGGCGGACGACGGGCCGACCTGGCCGCATGGGGTGGGTTGACCTTTGCCCTCGCCTATCTACTGTCCCCGGCACTCCAGGTCGCCGCGGTCAGCGAGTTCCACGCCTTGCCCCTGGCCCCGCCGCTCATCGCGTGGGCTTTCTGGGCAGTCGAGCAGCGCCAGTGGGCGCGGTTAACGCTGGCGGCGTTCCTGCTGGCGAACGTGCAGGAAGGTATGGCCCTGCTCACGGCGCTGCTGGGCCTCTATGCAGCGTTCCGGGCGTGGCGCGCCGCGACCGGGGGTGGGCCGGATCGCACACGCGGTGTCATCGCCGGGCTGGGCATGTTCCTTTTCGGGATCGGCTGGTTCTACCTCACCACTTTCGTGATCATCCCGCGCTTCGCCGCAGAGGTCTACGGGTTGAGCACAACGCCCTACGTCAGCCGCTACGGCGCGCTGGGCGATTCCTTCGGTGACGTGATCCGCGCGCTCATTACACAGCCGGGCAAGGTCATCCAAATCGCTCTGGAACCGTTGCGCGCCCGCTATATCTTCAGCCTGCTCGCGCCGGTGGCCTTGCTGGCGTTGCTCGCGCCGGACATCCTGATCCTGGCCGCGCCGCTGTTTCTCGCCAATCTGCTCAGCTCTTTCCCACTCCAGTATGCGGGCGAACTGCACTACTCTGCGCCACTGGTTCCGTATGTGGCAATTGCCGGGGCATTGGGCTTGAGCCGCGTGATCCGGCTGGCGCAGCGCGCGTCCGGGCGCGATTTTGTCATCCCCGGGGCCAGGGGTAATGAGACAGCGCAGGCTTATACGGCCCTCTTACTCGTTGTGCTGTTCGCAGCTCTGACGTGGCAACTCGTCGCGGGTTACACCCCGGTCGGACGTGAATACCGGCGCTTCGCAGCGAGCGCCGGGTCACAGGTCACCGCACATCACCGGCTGCTGGCGCGCTTTGCCGCGCAAATCCCCGCAGACGCGTCGTTGAGCGTCGCCGCTGATCTCTACCCGCACCTCAGCCACCGCAAGCTGATCTACAGGTTCCCGTGGCTGGGCGAAGCCGAGTACGCCCTGGTAGACGTTACCGGCCGTACCGATATGCATCCGATCGAGGTGCGCGATGCAGTGGATGGGCTGTTGGCTGCCGGTTGGGGCGTGACCGACGCCGCAGATGGTTATCTGCTGCTGACAAAGGGAGCGGGCGCGGCGGAAATCCCCGACGCATTCAACGACTTCACCCGCGCCCCCGATGCGAAACCGCAATACCCGCTAGACATAACGTTTGGAGAGGGTATACGGTTGATCGGTTACGATCTCGCCCACGATCTGAAATGGCGGACGACGCAGATACGGCTCTACTGGCAGGCGCAGGAGCCGCTGCCGCCGGGGACGGAAATCTCCGTGCAGACGCTCTCGCCCACCGGCGACGTGGCCGACGACACCGCGCTGCGCCCGATGCCCGCGCAGGTCTGGTATTCGCCCGAACGCTGGCAGCCCGATGAAACGATCGTTACTACCACATTGCCCTGGTATCTGCCGGCCGAGTGGGCCGCCGTTATTGGTGTGCATCATGGTGACGAGACGCCGGTACCGGAGATCAGCCGCGGAGAGGCAACCGTTACGGCAGATGAGCGGCTACAGTTGTCCGCATGGGCCTGGCGCGATGGTCAGCCCGCCCCGCTGACGGAGTCGTCCAATATCCATCCCGATGATGCGTCCTTCGCCGGTGATGAGTGGTCGGTGGCGCTCACCGGTCACACGCTGCCCGAAACCATAGCGGCGGGCACGCGCCTGCCGGTCAAGCTGCGCTGGCAGACAGACGGCCCCGCGCCGCGAGACTACACCGTCTTCATGCAACTGCGCGATGCGCAGGATGGCACTGTCGCATCAGCCGACGGCACGCCGACCTGGTTCACCCCGCGTCGCACCGACCGTTGGCCCACCGGAGGCTATGCCACGTGGGACGCGCACGCGTTCGATCTGCCCACCGACCTGACCCCCGGCGCATATCGCGTCGTCCTGGGCTGGTACGATCTGGCGACGGGCGAGCGGCTGGCGTTGACGGACGCCGCCGGGAGCGCCGCGGGCGACGAATTCGTCTTAGGGACGGTGCGGGTGAAGGAACAAATCGCCCACACCGCCGACCTATGCTGCGCAACCGTGCCCGAATGTTGCGCTTCGCTGGAATGAATTGTGACGCAAACTCCTGATCGCCGTGCATCGCGCACCGTCCGCGTTTTGCTGCTCCTCGCAGTGATGACCGCGTGGGCGCTGCGCGTGCATCATCTGGAGACGCAAAGCCTCTGGTATGACGAAGCCGTGTCCGCACACGTCGCCGCGCAGGGCATCACGGAACTGACGCGTTGGACCGCGGAAGACATCCAGCCGCCACTCTATTACTACGTGCTGGCCGGGTGGACGCGCCTGATGGGTGCGGGCCAAGCGGGCGAATGGACGCTGCGCTTCCCCTCGGTCGTCTTCGGCATACTGACCGTGCTGCTAATGTGGGCCGTGGGACGCCGGTTGATGGGGCGCGGCGCGGGGGTCGCCGCTGCGTGGTTGGCCGCCGTCCATCCGCTTTATGTCTACTATGCGCAGGAAGCGCGCATGTATACCCAACTCGTCTTCCTGGCCGTTCTCGCCGGATACTTCCTCATCCGCGCCGCCGACCCGCCCTCGCGTCGATTATCATTACGTACACCTGAGATTCAATTCTCTTCATCCGCGTACCCCGCACCTGCGGTGGGGGCAGGTGTCCGCTTTTCATCCGTTGCCTGGTGGTCCGTGTTTGCCATCGTCGCGGGTGCCATGCTCTACACGCACTACTTCGGGGCGTTCCTGTTGATCGCCTACGCCCTCTGTTACGCAATCTACTGGCTGCGGCATGACCGGCAGTGGGCACACCTGTGGCCTGCGCTGTTGTCGGGGCTTGCCATCCTCCTGCTCTACCTGCCGTGGCTGCCCTCCATGCTGAACCGCTATCGCGTGGATAGCTCCTACTGGGGCGGTGCGCTGAAGCTGGGCGAGGCGGTGCGCCACGTCGCCGTCAGTTTTACTTCGGCCGCGCCCGAGGCGATGCTCGAACCGGACGCCGTGCGATTGCTGCCGTTTTTCGGGCTGGCGCTGGCGGTGGCGATCGGGGCTTTACTTCTCGACCCGCGCCGCCGCCCGGCGCTGGGCTGGCTGCTGATCGGCCTGATCGTGCCGGTGGTAGGCGTGCTGGCGGTGGCCTCGCGTTCGCCCAAGTTCAACGCGCGCTATCTGATGCTCGCCTCCCCGGCCTATCTTTTGATCCTGTCAGGCGGCATCGGCGCGCTGCTGCATCGCACCGGGCCACGCGGCCGGCCCATCGGTTACGCACTGGCCGGTATGTTGAGCCTGTTCCTCATCGGGGCATCGTTCGTATCCGTGTCAAACTGGTTCAGCGACCCGGCGTTCGGCAAGGCGCAATGGCGCGAGTTGACTGCGGCTGTGCGCGCACAGCGTGGCCCCGATGAACCGGTGTTGCTGGTGTCCGGGCACGCCTGGCCCGTCTGGGACTACTACGCCACAGACATGCCCGCCGTCCGGCTGCCCGATATTGATGTGCTTGATGTCAATGCGACGCTGGGCTTTGAGACGGGCGCGGTTTTAGAACAGGCGTTGGCGGGCGCGCCGGGCGCGTGGCTGGTACAGTGGCAGGATGAGGTGGTAGACCCGGTGGGCTTCGCGCCCTACTTCCTGAATCGTGCAGGAACCGAGCAAGCCGGCGCGGGCGATTTCCGGCAACTGGCGGCGCGCCATTGGCGGCTGAACCCCGACGCAGCCTTCCCTACCGAACCACAATCGGAGCATGATGACGGCGCGAACTTCGCGCATCGCGTCGCGCTCACCGGCTGGGATGATCCGACGGACGGCGCACTCACGCTCTACTGGCGAGCGCTGAATCCCATCACGCAAGACCTGAAGGTCTCGCTGGTGTTTGAGGACGCCGCGGGGCGCGAAGTGGGCCGCTGGGATGGCCGCCCCACGGGGTATGATTATCCCACGATGCGCTGGCAACCGGGCGAGGCGCTCTTCGGCGTCTACCCGCTGCCCGCAGGCCTTGCGCCCGGCGACTACACGGCGACCGTGGCGCTCTATGACGCCGCTCACCCGTCGGGCCTGGACATCATGGATATTGCCGACAATCCGGCGGGCAAGCGCGTGCGGCTGGGCCTGCTCCGTGTTGAGTAGATCAATACAAACCCGGTTTTTTGGAAAAACCGGGTTTGTGAGCGGGTTTGTAAGTGTCAACTTTTGACGCCCGCCCGCCAATCTGATAGACTGTCAGAGTCACAAACGACATGATCCTGAATGCCCTTTTTCCCCGCAGATCGAAACGCCCATCAAGCCGCATGGCGCCGCTGTTGCTGGCTATTGTCGCGCTCGCATTGAGCGGCTGCGGCCTGCGCCCGTTGCTCGCCAATGCCACGGTCGCGCCCGCTGTCATCTCGCCCAATGCCGACGGCTTCGATGACGTCGCGGAGATTCGCTATCGCGTGAATCAGCCCGCGAACGTCTCGATCTATTTCGTGGACGCTGCGGGCGAACGCCATTACTTCCGCGAGGCGCAGCGTCGCTCCCCCGGCGACTATGACGTTTACTGGGGCGGCGTCATCAACACACCCCAGATGCGCTCGACGCCCGAAGGCGATATGCTGATCCAGAGCCAGGTGCTCCCCGACGGCGATTACACGTGGGTCATCGAGGCGGTGGACGACGGCGGTCAAACGGCGAAACTTGAGGGGAAGATCCGTCTGGAGAACGCCGACACGCAGGCGCCCGAACTCCACAATTTCACCGTCGTGCCGCAAGAGTTCACGCCCAACCAGGACAGCATCCGGGACCGTGTTTCCATTTCCTATTATCTGACCAAAGACGCCGAACGGGTGCAGGTGTATCTGATGCCGGTGGCGGGCGATGCCGATCTGCGCGCGGTCAAATATCCGATAGCGGAAGACCCCGCCAAATCCACCTCCGAGCCGAGGCGCGCCGGTTATCATGGCTATGACTATGACGGTGGCGTGGATCTCAACGCTGAACCCCCGCCGGATGGCGACTACATCGTGTACGGAGAGGCGGAGGATAAGGTCGGCAACCGCGTGGTCGTCTCCTCGACATTGACGATTCGTGAGGGCGGCAAGCCGCGCGCCGAAGTGGTCGGCGGCGAAATTGACTGGCAGGGCGATACCAACCGCAACGTCAGCGTGCCGTTGGGGTCCAGCCTTTGCTTCACCACCACCATCGAGAACATCGGGCCGGTTCCCATCCGCACGGCGGGGCCGTGGCCGGGGCAAAGTTATAAGTTCAGCGAGAACTACAACGCGCTGGCAAAAGATCAGGGCGAGCCTTCCTGGTATCAGCAGGCCGGTATCTGGCGCTTCGGCGTCAACTTCGACACCACCGGGGTGGACTTCCCATTCCGCTGGGCCATTGGCCGGCCGGAGGACCTGGAAGAACGCGTTATTAACGGGGTGAGTCAGTATTATCTGCTGCCCGGCAAACGCGGTCAGGTGAGCGGGTGCATCGAGTTTGACGAGAAGCCGCCGGTGGGCACGCTCTACTGGTGGGGCGGCCTCATCCACGAGTTTGTGGAAGTCACCAACAACTACGTGGATCGGATCACCGTGTCGGTGGGGGCGCCGTAACCACCGTGGCGCTCGCGATCATCGTCGTGAGCTATAACGTCCGCGACCTGTTGCGGGCCTGTTTGCACGCTACTTACGCCAGCCTGGCGGTCAGCCCGGAGCTTGAAGCTGAAGTGTGGGTGGTAGATAATGCCTCGACCGACGGCAGCGCCGAAATGGTCGCCGCGGAGTATCCGCAGGCGCGCCTGACGGCCAGCCCGCAGAACCTGGGTTTCGCGGGCGGCAACAACCTGGCGCTGCGCACGCTGGGCTTCGGGGAGCCGCCGCCGGGGGGCGCGGTCAAACCCGACTTCGTGCTGTTGCTGAATCCGGACGCCGAGCCGCAGGCCGATGCCCTGGGCCAGATGACGGCTTACCTGACGGCCAACCCGCAGGTCGGGGGCGTCGGCCCGCAGTTAACCTATCCCGATGGGCGATTTCAACACGGCGCGTTCGCCTTTCCGGGATTGACCCAACTCTGGTTCGACTTCTTCACGCCGCGTCCCCGGCGTCTGTTGGAATCACGGCTGAACGGGCGCTACCCGCAGGCGTTGTACGCTGCCAGTGAGCCGTTCCCCGTGGACTTCGTGTTGGGCGCGGCGCTGATGGTGCGTCGTGAGGCGATTGATGCGGTCGGCTTGATGGATGAGGGCTATTTCATGTACGCCGAAGAAGTGGATTGGTGCTGGCGGATGCAGCGCGAGGGCCGGCCGTTCTATTGCCTGCCTACGGCGCACGTCATGCATCACGGCGGGGCCAGCGCGAGCCAGTTTCGCGCCCGATCATTCACCAACCTCTGGCGCAGCCGTCAACGGCTCTATGGACGGTTTTATACCCCCATGCAGCAGACCATTGCGGCCACCATTGTGCAACTCGGCATGGGCGTCGAAGCGAACCGCGCCCACCAGGCCGCCCGGCGCGGTGAGATCGGCGAGGTTGAGTTGATGCAGCGGCTGGCTGCCACGCGCGAAGTGTCGGAACTATTCGGCAAGAAGGGCGCTTCATGACACACGAAGATCTCTCCCTACCGCAACAACAACTTGCCGTCATCGTCTTGACGAAGAACACCGCCCGGCACATTGCCGACTGTCTTGCGACGCTGACGTTCGCCGACCGCTTGGTCGTTTCGGATTCATTCAGCGACGATGGGACGCCCGAGATGGCAGCGGAATTGGGCGCGGAAGTGCTCCAACGCCCGTTTGACAACTTCGCCGGTCAACGCAACGCGGCCATCGAAGCGGTAGACGCCGAGTGGATTTTCTTCGTGGATGCCGATGAACGCATCCCGCCGGAGCTGGCCGAAGAAGTGCGGAAGGTGATCAACGAGCGGCCCGAAGTGGGGTGGTGGGTACCGCGCCACAATTACATCGCGGGGACGCGGGTGAGCCACGGGGGATTCTATCCCGATTACCAGCTCAGGTTGTTCCGGCGCGACCGGGCGCGCTATGACCCGGCGCGGCCCGTGCATGAGGTTGTGCTGCTGGACGGGCCCTCGGGTCAGTTGCAGAACGTCATGATTCACTACAACTACGATGATTGGGCCCAGTTCCACGCGAAACAGCGGCGTTATGCCGAGTTGGAGAACACCATCCTGCGCAAACGCGGCATCAAGCCGTGGCCGCACAAGTTCATGCTGCCGCCGCTGCGCGAGTTCTGGCGGCGCTACGTCACGCTGAAGGGCTACAAAGACGGCTGGATCGGCTTCAAGCTGGCTGTTCTGCTGGGCTACTACTATGGCTTTATGCCGCATTGGTTGCTATTGACGCAATCGAGCGATACATAAAGTCTTTCCCGCGGAGTGCGCATTCTCAGATGCGAGCGGCCTTTGGACCACTAAAGACGCGAAACTGCACGAAAAACGCGAAAGGATTACGGCACGCCGCAATCCTTTCGCGTTTTTCGTGCAGTTTCGCGTATCGCGCGATCCAAACGCCGGTTAACTCAGTCGAGTTCTGCCGGGACGTTGATCTTGAGCAACTGCAACAGCTTCGGCATCCCCGCGTCAATCACCCGCTCTAACAGCATGATCGTGCGTTCATAGCTCGCCGCCGGCCCGCCATAGGGATCAGCAATGTCATCGTGCTTGCCGGTCAACTCGGTTAACAGGTAAACCTTGCCCAGGTGTTGCGGTTGCAAATAGAACGCCGAACGGCGATGCGCTTCCTCCATCACCAGCACAATATCGGCCTGTTGCAACAGCGCGGGCGTCATCGGCTGCGAACGGTGACCCTCCAGCGGGATGCCATGCTCGGCCAGCGTCGTTACGGCCAGCGAAGACGCCGCATTGCCGACATCGGCATAGACCCCCGCCGAAAGGATTGCGACTTCATCCGAAATCCCCATCGCTGCAAAGCGTTGGCGCAGGATGGCCGCCGCCATCGGTGAACGACAGATGTTGGCGGTGCAAACAAACAGAATGGTTTTCACTAGGCTACTATAGGGTGCAACTCAGGCAAGGTCAGGCTGGATCAGGCCGTACGCGCCGTTGCGGCGGCGATAGACGACGTTAATCTGATTTTCGTTGGCGTTATAAAAGACGTAGAAATCGTGGCCCAGCAGTTCCATCTGCTCGACCGCCTCTTCTGCGTCCATGGGAACCATCGCGAAGCGTTTCACGCGCGAGATCTTGCGCTCGCCTTCTTCTTCGGCTTCATCCTCTGCGATCAGGGCCGCCGCTTCGAGCGTGGTGATATCGCCAATGCCTTCCGATCCGCGCTTCGACCAACGCTTGCCCTTGAAACGGTCAATCTGGCGTTGCATCTTGTCGAACACGGCGTCAATCGAAGCGAACATGTCGGCCGATGACTCTTCCGCTCGCAGGATGGTCTTCTTGGTGCGCAGCGTGACCTGGGCGACCTGGCTGTCCCTGGCAGCGCGGGTGCTCTCAACGGCGAGCTCCACCCGGCCTTCGAGGATGTTGTTGGGCAGATAACGATCTAACCGCCCGATCTTCTTTTCAACGTACTCTTCAAGCGAATCCGTGATCTCCAAGTTTTTTCCAGTGATGCTGAGTTGCATGGAGCCACTCCTTTCTCTGTGAGGAATATGTGGAGCTACCCCGATTGTAGCGCAAACGGGGCAAAAGTCAACCGCGCGCCGCGTTTGACAGGGACTCGCCTGGGTGATACAAGGAACCAGCACTTACCATTAGATAACCCAGCGGTGAGACAAATCACATGAATACCGATTTCGCAGAAATCAACGGCGCAAGATTCCATTACCAGCTGGCTGGAGGGGGGCATCCCCTGGTGTTCGTCCACGCCGGCATCGCTGATGGACGCATGTGGAATGAACAGTTTCATATTTTCGCTCAGTCCCATCGCGTGCTGCGCTATGACCGGCGGGGCTTTGGCCAGACCCCGATGATTTCCGGCCCCTATTCGGATCACCATGATCTCTATGCGCTGCTCCGCTTTCTGGATATCGAGCGGGCACATCTGGTCGGTTGCTCGCAGGGAGCGAAGACAATCGTTGATTTCGCCCTCGAGCATCCCGAGATGGCTTCTGCGCTCGTCCTCGTGGCGCCGGCGCTGAGCGGGTTCGCGTATACGGGAACTGCACCGCGCCAGGCAGCGCAGCTGGACTTCGCCGAGGAAGCGGGCGATCTCGAACTCGTCAACGAGCTCGAGTTACAGGTGTGGGTGGACGGTCCGCACCGCTCGCCGGATCAGGTAGACCGGGCGCTGCGCGAACGGGTTCGCGAGATGAACCGGATCGCGTTGGCAACGCCCGACAACCTGGGGATCGAGGAGCCGCTGGAGCCTCCTGCGGCTGGTCGGCTCGGCGAGGTTCACGCCCCGGCGTTGATCATCACCGGCGACCTGGATACGCCCAGGACGCTTGCCGCCGCCGATTATCTCACGACGCAGATTCGTGGCGCGCGGCAAGTGCATATTGATGGGGTTGCGCACCTTCCCAACATGGAGAAGCCCGCCGAGTTCAACCACCACGTCCTGGGGTTTTTGGCATGAGCCAGACAATTGCGCATCTGTCGCTCGTCGTGCGAGATTATGACGAAGCAATTGCCTTCTTCACGAAGAGTCTGGGCTTCGAGTTGATCGAAGATATACCACTGGGTGGCGATAAGCGCTGGGTGTTGGTCGCGCCGCCGGGTGGCAGCGGCGCTGCGCTATTATTGGCCCGCGCCGCAACTCCTGAGCAGGAGAGCCGTATCGGAAACCAGACCGGCGGGCGTGTCTTTCTCTTCCTGCGTACCGACGATTTCCGGCGCGACTACGAGGCGATGCGTTCGCGCGGCGTCCGCTTCATCGAGGAGCCGCGCCACGAGGACTACGGCACGGTTGGCGTGTTCCTGGATTTGTACGGCAACAAATGGGACCTGGTGCAACCGGCGAGGCCGGAGGAGACATGACCGGCGACAGCGCTGCTCAGATTCGCAGTCTCGAGATGGCGGACCCGTTGCGAGAGCCGGTCCTGTGCGCGGCCATCGCAGCCCTGCAACTGCAATCGGGATCTCGCGGGCTGGACATCGGCGGCGGGATAGATCTGCAATCGGTGCTGCTGGCAGAGGCGACAGGTCCGGAAGGTCACGTCACCGGGCTGGACAGCTCACTGGACCTCCTGGCATATGCGCGAGAACGGGTCGGGGAATCGTCCTTTGCCAAGTAGATCACGTTCAGAGAAGGCGACATGCGGCGTCTGCCATTCGATGACAACGCGTTCGATTGGGCGTGGAGCGCGGACTGCGTTGGTTATCCGGGGGGCGACCTGCTTCCTGTCCTGACTGAGATCGCTCGCGTGGTTCGCCCGGGAGGTCGGGTTGCCCTGCTCGGGTGGACTGCGCAGCCTATCCGCTTATCCGTTTCTATCCGTTGCGCTTAATCTACACGAAGGATTCGCCTCACCCGCAGGGGAACGGATTGCGGTCGAACCCCGCCTGGTGCCAGTAGGGGTAGATCTTCAGCTTTTCGCTCGCCGCGTCGAGGCGGGCGATCTGGTCGGGCGTCAGGCTCCAGCCCACCGCGCCGAGGTTCTGGCGCCACTGCTCTTCGTTGCGCGCGCCAACGATCAGCGTGGAGATGGTCGGGCGTTGCAGTAACCAGTTGAGCGCGATCTGCGCGTGCGTCTTGCCCGTCTCTTTGACGAGCTCATCCATCACCTCGACCACGCGATAAACGAGTTCTGTGATGGGGTGTTCCAGCGAGCCGCTGGCGGCGCGCGTGTTCTCCGGGATCGTCTGGCCACGGCGGATTTTGCCGGTCAGCAGACCGCCCGCCAGCGGACTCCATACCACCGTGCCCACATTTTGATCGAGCGCCAGCGGCATCAACTCCCATTCATATTCGCGGCTTGCAAGCGAATAGTACGCCTGATGGGTCGCATAGCGCGCTAACCCGTACTTTTCCGATGTTGCGAGCGATTTCATCAGGTGCCAGCCGGAGAAGTTGGAGCAACCGATATAGCGCACCTTGCCCGCAGTGATCAGATCGTCCAGCGCACGCAGCGTCTCCTCGACCGGCGTTATGGCGTCGAAACCGTGCATCTGATACAGGTCAATGTAGTCTGTCCCCAGCCGGCGCAGGCTCGCCTCGCAGGCGCGGATCAGGTGGTAGCGCGACGAACCCTGGCCGTTGGGGCCGGGCTCCATGCGGAAAACGGCCTTCGTCGCGATCAACACCTGGTCGCGCCGCTTGCCGATCGCCTTGCCCAAAATCTCCTCAGACATGCCCTCGGAGTAAACATCTGCCGTGTCGAAGAGGTTGACGCCTGCATCAAGCGCGATGCCCACCAGCCGGGTGGCTTCCTCTACCTGGGTCGCGCCCCAGCCGGCGAAGAACTCATTGCCGCCGCCGAAGGTCGCCGTGCCGAAGGTCAGCACCGGAACCATCAGCCCCGATCCGCCAAGTTGTCGGTATTCCATGTCGCCTCCCTGTGATGTGTTGTCAGATGAATTATACCGCAGCCTTGACGCTCTTGTCATTACGCGCGCGCATTTTTACTCTGAAATGTTGTTTAACCCTCCTGTGATCGGGTCGCCAATTGACAGAACGCTCCTTTATGCGTACATTCACGGTAGCTGTGACCGGCCCTATCCAGCCATCGCCGGTCGGTCTTGCAACGGGTGTATTCGCTGAGAGCCAGGTAATTCATGAGCACGCTCCCGCCTTCCGACGCTTCCGGCGACGCTGCACATAAATCCGGGTCCAACAGTCCGCTGATGGGCGTGACCCTGCGCGCGATTGCGCTGGCGATGCTCATTGTCGTGGGCATCGCCCTCCTCTTTGCATTTGTTATTCGTTTTCACCTGATCCTGTTCCTCTTCCTGATCGCGATGATTCTTGCCAGCGTCACCCGTCCTGCGGTGGAATGGCTGGCGCGGCGCGGCGTCCGGCCACAGGTCGGCGTCATACTGATATACCTCGCGCTGCTTGCCCTCATCGCGCTGTTTGCGGCGCTGGCCGCGCCGTTGATAATCGGCCAAATCGAAGCCGCGACAGAGCGCCTGCCCACCCTTTACGCGGACCTGCGTCAAACGCTGATCCACACAGATAACCGCCTGGTGCAGCGTCTGGCCCTCGGCCTGCCCGAACAATTTCGTCTGCTCGCGTTGGACGCTGCCGCTACTCAAGGGGGGATGATGTCCTTCGCGCCGGCCTGGACATCGGTCAAGACTGTGGGCCGCGGGGTGTTCCTGGTCATCGCAATCCTGGCGCTGGCGTTCTACTGGGTGGGCGAAGGCGAACTGGTCACCCGTCGCGCGCTTCTTTTTGTCCCTGCCGACCGCCGCGAACAGGTGCGCGCCATGTTGGTGGAGATGGAGAACGCAATCGGGGGGTTTTTCCGCGGCGAGCTCATCCTCATGAGCGTCGTGGGCATCCTGTCGGGCATCGGTTATCTCATCGTGGGGATGCCATATGCGCTCGGGCTCGCGCTGATCGCGGGTCTCTGTGAAGCGATTCCCATGGTTGGGCCGATACTCGCCACGGTGATCGCCGCGCTCGTGGCGATCTCGCTCGCGCCCGATAAGTTGCTGGCCGTGATCGCAATTGGCGTTACCGTGCAATTGCTGGAAAATAATCTACTCGTGCCCCGCATCATGAACCAGTCCGTCGGCGTCAACCCCGTCGTTACCATCCTCGCCATCGCCGCGTTTGGTTCGCTGGGTGGGTTTGTGGGCGTGCTGTTTGCCGTTCCTCTCGCAGCCATGCTACAGATCATCGTGCAACAACTGTTTGCCATGCGCGGGGGAACGCCGAAGGTTAGCCGCAGCCATATTGGCGCGCTGCGTCTCAAAGCGCGTGAACTTGCCACAGACGTGCGCAAAGGTGTGAGCAACGGCGACGTGCGAGGCATCACATCGGAGATAGAGACCGCGGAAGATCGGCTCGAAGCCATCGCGCTTGACCTGGATCAGATCCTCGAGACGGTTGAGGCCGAAGCATGAAGCGCTTTGCCCTCTTCGTAACCGTCATCTTTGCGATGCTCCTTGGCCTTTTGCTGGCATGGCGGCTCTCCAGCCTTGTGTTGGCGTTCGTGGCATCGCTGGCTGTGGCCGCCACACTTCGCGCGCCCATCGAATGGCTCATGGTGCGGCGTGTGCCGCGCGGGCTGGCTATCCTGCTCGTTTACGGCATGTTTGGCGCGCTCGCGGTGCTGCTTCTCGTTGTACTTTATGAGCGTCTGGGCAGTGAACTCGCGCCGCTTTCCGAGGATCTGGGTCTGATCTACGCGCGACTGCGTGAGAGATTCACCATCCTCCAACAAATCGGGCCGGGCATCTACGGCCAGTTTCCAACCCCCGAGCAAATGACCCAACTGCTCACCGATGGTCAGATCAGCAACGTAGAACACGCGCTGGCCGGCATGGCTCAAGGTCTGGCGGGTTCGCTGGGCCAATTCGTGTTGGTGCTCGTCCTCAGTATTTATTGGACTGTGGACAACCTGCGCTTCGAGCGGGCGGCGCTGTCGCTGCTTCCGGCGTATCGCCGTGGCGCAGCCCGCGAACTCTGGCGCGCTGTCGAGTCGGGGCTGGGTCGCTATTTACGTAGCGAACTGTTACAAAGTCTGCTGGCGGGCCTGTTGCTCACCCCTGCCTTCATGCTGCTCGATCTGCGTTGGCCCGTCTTTTGGGCGCTGGCCGTGTCGCTCACCTGGCTTATACCGCTGGTCGGCGCGTTGATCGTGATTGTGCCTATGGCGATCATCGTCGAGGTGCAATCCGGCCCGGTGACCGCTGTGCTGGCCGTCGCGATTACACTGGCGGTGCTCGCCTTGCTGGAGTTTGGGGTTGAGCGGCGGCTGTATCAATCCGGACGAGGCGCCAGTGTGCTCATGATCATGGTCGCGCTCGTGATGGCGGACGCATTCGGGTTCGTGGGGTTATTGTTGGCCCCGCCGGTGTCGGCCGTTTTTTATATCTTGCTCACCGAGTTGGCCGACCAGTCGGTGGCTCCGGCTGCCAGGCCCTTGCTGGATGCTAACGTGACCGACCTGACGGCGCGGCTGGCAAGCGCGCGCGACCTGATCGCATCACAGAGCAACGGCGCGAATCGCCGTCTGGAAAGCATCGCCGACCGGTTGGAAGACCTCCTCGACGAGGCGCGACGCGTGTCAGGATAGATTGGAGAAAAACATGGGGCCCTCCCGGCGACGGATGCTGGCCGCGTTCGAGTTCACCGATCCCGACCGGATCCCCGTGGTGTACACACCATCGCCTGCCGGACTGTACGTGCATGGGCAGAAGCTCCTCGACCTGTTTCACGAATTCCCCTCGGATAACCCTTTGTGTGTTGAGACGCTCCCCGCACCTCCGCCCGAAACAGTGGGTGCAGATGGTCGGTATTACGAGGTTAAGACGGATCCCTGGGGCACAGAGCTAGAGCACATGATCTATGGCGTCTGGGGCATTCCACGCGGCTATCCGTTCGCGAGTTGGGCCGAAGCTGCGGAGTATCAATTCCCGCCGCCGTCGGCCTTCCCCGCGCAAAACGCGCTGGACAAGACCCGGCTGAGCAAGTTGCGTGAAGATTACTTGATCTTCACCGGCTGGATCTCCATCTTTGAGCGATTGCACGCCTTCCGACCGCTCGACGAGGTGCTGGTTGATCTCCATACCGGCGACCCGCACCTGTTGGCCTTCCTCGATCGGCTGGTGGACTACTGGCGCGATGTGATTCGGGCGCTGATAGACGCAGGCGCAGACGTGATCGTTTTCGGCGACGACTGGGGCACGCAGACCTCCACCATCGTCTCACCGGCTCTGTTCCGCGATGTGTTCAAACCGCTGTATCGTGAGTTGATGGCTCCGATTAAGACCGCCGGGCGCAGGGTCTTCTTTCACACGTGCGGCTTCCTGGGCGGCATCTTCGATGAGCTGCTTGACCTGGGGATTGACGGCCTCTGGCCGCAGATCGGTTTGTTCGACGCCGACCCACGTTACGCCGCGGCCTGTTGCGAGCACAAGGTCGCCATCTACATTCACCCCGACCGGCAACGGCTGATTCCCCTCGGCGCGCCGCAGGAGGTTGACGCGGCGATTCGCGACTACGCGGAGAAATATCATCGGCTGGGCGGGGGCGGCATCTTCCACGTCGAGATGGAGAACGACGCCCCGTGGGAGAACGTCGAGGCGCTGATCCGGGCGATTGACAGGTATCGCTGACCAACCTCTGGAAGCTCTGTTTACGTGTCCTTCATATCGCCGCCGGGTTCCCAGCGTGCCCGTGAAAGCGTATAACCACATACCGTCGCCGCGCCCGCGGCCTTGAGCGCAGCGGCGCACGCTTCCAGCGTCGCGCCGGTCGTGCAGACGTCATCCACCAGCACGATGTGCCGCCCCGCAACATCGCCGTGACAGGTGAACGCGCCGTTGACATTCTCCTTACGCGCAGCTGCATCCAGCCCCACCTGGGGTCGCGTGGCGCGGGCGCGTACCAACACCTTCTCGTTGACAGAAAGCTCAACCGCGGGGCCAAGGATGCGCGCCAGCAATGTTGACTGGTTGTAGCCGCGCTCGCGGGTTCGGCTGCCGTGAAGCGGCACAGGCAGGATCAAATCAGGCGCGTCCGCGCCGCCAACTTGCCAGGTCTCCGGCCAGTACGCGACCATGCGCGCGCCCAGCGGATGCGCCAGATCACGCACATTCTCATATTTCAGGTCATGAATGGCGTCACGCAGGGGGCCGTCAAAGACGCCGGTAGACATAACGCAGTCAAGAGGCGAGGGTGGTTGGCGGCAGTTGAAACAGAGCGAGCCGCCGGAGACGGGGCGACCGCAACGGAGACAGGCAGACGAATGGATCGGCTCGATGCGCGCCTGACAGGCGTCACAGAATAAGACGCCCATTCGTCCGCAACCGGGGCAGCGCGGGGGATAGATCAGGTCGAGCGCCGCCCGCCCGACAGTGCTGAGACGGTCTTGCCAGTGCATGACGCCTCACAGGGTGCGTGAATGCGAGTGCGGTGAAGCTGTCGCCCCGGCAGAACGCTCAGCGGCCGGGGAAGAACTGCTGGATGGCGCCGATGACCCAGATTCGCAGGTCTTCACCGACGATGAGCAGGATCGCCATGACGATGATGGCGATCAGCACGATGATGAGGGCCAGCTCAATCAGGCTGGCGCTGGAACCCTGGTTGCGCATCACTGTTGCCGCGCCTCCTGTGATAGCGTGGTCGGATGCACCGCGGCTCCGCCCGTCAACCGATCCTGGGCGAGCCGCAGCACAGTGCCGCCGGCCTTGAAGATTTCACCGCGTGAGATTTTCGATTGACCGAGCTTGCGGTCGGTGAAGATGATCGGCGTTTCACCCACGGAAAAGCCCAGCCGCTCACAATGGTAAAGCATTTCAATCAGATAAGAATAACCGTCTGCGCGGATGGCGTCAAGATCTA
Source organism: Anaerolineae bacterium (assembly GCA_038214535.1). GTDB lineage: Bacteria > Chloroflexota > Anaerolineae > CG2-30-64-16 > CG2-30-64-16 > JBBQRS01. The sequence continues at coordinate 27,564 of JBBQRS010000021.1, read as the reverse complement.
CCGTTTCAAGGACCGGGCGGCGATAGCAGCGGAAGCCTGCGGTGCAATCGCGCGCGTGCAGCCCCAATATGATGTGGGCCAGCGCGTTCGCGGTCCAACTCAGGGCCTTGCGATGCACTTCCCAGTTGCGGATGCCGCCGCCGGGCACGTAGCGCGACCCGATCACCAGGTCGTATCGGCGCGAGGCTTCGAGCAAGGCCGGGATGTACGCCGGATCATGTGAGAAGTCCGCGTCCATCGTCGTAATCAGGTCGGCGCCCTGCGCCAGCGCGGCCGTAAAACCTGCCCGATAAGCCGTCCCCAACCCCAACTTGGCGGGCCGGTGGATCACTGCGATATCATCGCCCTCGCGGGCCAGGCCGTCAGCCAACGCACCGGTGCCGTCGGGCGAGTTGTCATCCACGATGATGATGTGGATCCCGGCTTCCAACCCCCGAATGGCGGCGATGAGTGCCGGCAGATTCTCCCTTTCGTTGTATGTCGGCAGCACCAGCGCGACGCCGGGCGGACTCATGTTCGACACGAAATAGATCTCCTCACGGTGGGACGCAGTCCACAAACAGCCATTTTAGCACAGGGTTATAAAAAGCTGTAATGAGCAAACGCGATAAGAGTGAATCACGCGCCGATGGCAGCGTTACGGCACGACGTGGATTTGGCGTATAATAGGATCAAAAGAACACAGGGGAGGAGCCATGCGACCTGTCATGCTGCTGGCGCAGCTCAGCGAAATTGACCTGACGGTGGAGGCGCTCAAGGCGCGGCTGACGGAAATCGCGCAGGAAGCGCGCGAGCCCGAAGCGCTGACGCAGACGCGGGCTGTGTCAGCGGCAGCCCAGACCGAGCAGGCGCGTTGCCGCAAAGTGCAGGTGGAACGCGAGGTCGAGCAGGGTCGCATCGCGAACCATCTGGCGCAGGCCGAGAAGGGCCTTTACAGCGGCAAGGGCAAAAGCCCCAAAGAACTCGAAGCCGCAGAACTGGACGTACAGCAGCTACGTCGCCAGTTGGCCCACGCCGATGACGAACTGCTGGAGGCGCTGGTCTGCATGGAAACGGCAACCGCAGCCGTCGAAACAAATAACGCCGACCTTGCACGGCTGACGGTGGAGTGGGAAGCACTGCGTATGCAACTACGCGCCGAGCACACGCGCCTTAAAGCGCAGTTAGCGAACGAGCAGACACAGCAACTCGCCGCGCGCAAGGTGACGCCCGATGCGTCGTTGGTGGTCTACGACGCGTTACGGCCGCGCCGCGCCGGGCGAGCCGTCGCGGCAGTGGACGGTGGTGAATGCAGCGCGTGCGGCGTGGCCGTGCCGCAAAGCAAGCTCGAAGCGGCCCGCGAGGGCGATGAGTTCGTCTATTGCGGCAACTGCGGGCGCATCTTGTGGAGCGATTAGCAGGACACTACCAGGCGATCCCGTAGTCCTCGCCGTGATGGCTGGAGCCGCCCCAGAACGTGCCGTGATGGGCGTCGAGATAGATCGCATTCACCGGCCCCGACGTGCGCGCGGCGTCGGTCAGAGTGTACCCCATGCTGCTCAGTTCCTCGCGCACGGCCTGCGACAGCGTCGCGTTGATCAACAGCTTCCCCGGCTGGATGTCGTGCGCATCGAACGACGAGTGCATCTGATAGCTTACGAAGCCTGGCGCTTCGGCGGCCTCCTGCACGGTCATCCCGAACTCGACAATATTCAGGAAGAACTGGAGCAGGTATTGATCCTGCGCATCGCCCCCTTCCACCGCAAAGGCGAGATAGGGCTCGCCGTCCTTCAGCGCCAGGCTGGGGGTGAGCGTGGCGCGCGGGCGCTTGCCCGGCTCGACCACGTTGAAGGGATTTTCGGCGGGGTCAAGCACGAAGCTCTGCATCCGCTGGCTCAGCCCGATCCCCGTGCGCCCCGCGATGACGGCCGGAATCCATCCCCCACTGGGCGTCACCGAGACGACCCAGCCTTCCGCATCGGTGGCGATCACCGAGGTTGTACCCGCGTAAAACCCGCGTTCGGCCCCCGCTGACGCCTTCGGCGGCGCAGGTTGGTGGTTCAGCCGCGCGATCTGCGCGTGATATGGGTTGCTCTCGCCCTGGAAGGGATACGGGTCGCCGGGGCCGATGCGCGGGTCGTTGCGTTCGCCAGTAATGCGCGCGGCGCGCTGCCGGGCGTAGTCCTTCGAGAGCAACCCACGGATCGGCTCGTCCGGCGCGAAATAAGGATCGCCGTAGTAAAAATCCCGGTCGGCGTAGGCCAGGTTCATCGCCTGATACAGCGTGTGGATGTAAGCCGCGCTGTTGTAGCCCATGCCCTTGAGATCGAAATCCTCAAGAAGATTGAGCGTTTGCAGCAGCACCGGGCCTTGCACCCACGTCGTCAGCTTGTGGACTTCGATCCCCTTATAGTCCGTTATGACCGGCGCTTCGATGTGGACTTCCCAGTTTGCCAGATCATCCGTCGTGATCAGGCCGCCCACCGCTTGCACCGCGCGCGCGAACTCCTCCGCGATATCGCCTCGATAGAAGCGGTCATAAGCGGCGTAGATCGCTTCTTCGCGCCCTTTGCCCGCAGCCAGCGCCTCCGCCTCCGCCTCAACCAGCTTGCGCAGCGTCGCGGCCAGGTCGGGCTGACGGAAGATTTCCCCCGGCTCCGGCGCTTCGCGCGCCTCACCGGCGTGCGGCAACAGCACGCGCCGCGAGTCGGGCCACTCTCGCAGGGTCGCCTTGTTCGCCTCGATGCTGTCCGCACGCTGCGCCTCGATCGGATAGCCGTCAGCCAGCTCGATGGCAGGGGCCAACACTTCGGCCAGCGAAAGTTGCCCGTATTCGGCCAGCATCACCATGATCCCGCCCGGCGTGCCCGGCGTGACGGCGGCCAGCGGACCAACCCCCGGTGGATATTTTAACCCCTGGGCCTTGAAAAACTCGGGGGTCGCACCGGTGGGGGCCACGCCCAGCGCGTTGATACCGGTTACCTCGCCGGTGTGCGGATTATAGATCAGCGCCTGCGTCTCGCCGCCCCAACTCAACTGATCCCACATCGTGGACGTGGCCGCGATCATGGCGCAGGCTGCGTCTACGGCGTTGCCGCCCCGCTGGAAGATCATCGCGCCTGCGGTCGCCGCGGCCGGCTTGCCGGTGATTGCCATCCACTTGCTCCCATGCAGCGGCGGTTTGTAGGTTGTGTGCGTGCTGAGTCCCATCGGCAGGGCGGCCAGGGCATCGTGTTTTGTAACGGAGAGTTCAGACTGTTCGCGGTTTGGCATGATCTTGCTCCTATGATGCACGCCTTGTAACACGAAATCCCCGATCGGGCTAATTTCCTTACCAAGAAACGCTGGCGCGGTCACGGTACCGTGAGCGGGGCTGCCTAACACCTTCCATTGCGATGAAACTCTAGCGAAGCATCTCGCGGCACGAGGTCGAGATGCTTCGCTAGAGTCTTATCATTACGAACTAATTCAGGTCAACCCGCTCAGCATGACTTCGCGAAAACTCGGTGCATATCGTCCTGATCGGTTGCCTCGGCGGGCGCATCGTGATATGCTACCGCCCAAAGCACGTTCCTTCGGAGGTCGGGCAATACAGCGTATGTCGCACAGCGGAACTCGGAAACGCATTGTGGTTAAGGTCGGCACCAGCGTGCTGACCGGGGGCACGCCCCGGCTGGATCGCGCCCACATGGTAGAACTGGTGCGCCAGTGCGCGGCGCTCCACCGTGAGGGGCACGACGTCATCATCGTGACCTCCGCGGCCATCGCCGCGGGACGTGAACGTCTGCACCACCCGGATCTGCCGCACACCGTAACCGCCAAGCAGATGCTCGCCGCGGTGGGCCAGAGCCGCATCATGCAGGTGTGGGAGAGCTTGTTCGATCTGTATGAGATCAATGTCGGGCAGGTGTTGCTGACCCGCGCCGATGTGCGCGACCGCCTGCGGTTTCTCAACGCGCGCGACACGCTGACCACACTGCTCGAGTACCGCATCATTCCGATCATCAACGAAAACGACGCCGTCGCAACGGCCGAGATTCGCGTGGGTGACAATGATAATTTGTCGGCGCTGGTGGCGCTGCTGACCGAGGCCGACCTGCTGTTGTTGCTCACAGACCAGCCGGGGTTGTTTACCGCCGACCCACGCACGCACCCCGAGGCGCAACTGATTGCCGAGGTACGCGCGATTGACGATACCATGCGCGAACTGGCGGGCGACAGCGTGAGCGGGTTGGGCGTCGGTGGCATGGCGACCAAGCTCCAGGCCGCGGATATCGCCCGGCGGGCCGGCGCGGAGGTGGTGATCGCTGCCGGTCGTGACCCTGACATCATCCTGCGCGTGGCGGGCGGCGAGGCGGTGGGCACACATTTCCCGGCGTTGGAGACCCCGCTGGAGAGCCGCAAACGCTGGATCTTTGGCGGCACGACGCCGGAGGGCCGGCTGATCGTGGACGCGGGCGCGACGCGCGCGCTGGGCGAGAACGGTAAGAGCCTGTTGCCGGCGGGCCTCGTCGCCGTGGATGGGCATTTCGAACGCGGAGACACGGTGCTGATCGTCGGCCCGGAGGATCACGTGCTGGCGCGCGGCATCGTGCGTTATGGCAGCGAAGACCTGCAACGGATCAAGGGTTGCCGGTCGAACCAGATCGCGGAGTGCCTGGGCTACGCGTATGGCCCGGTCGCGGTGCACCGCAACGACATGATTCTGCTGTAGTCTCTCCTGCGGAGGGCGCACGCCACGAGATGGCGTCAGATGCGTACCGGCATGAACAGGATTTACAGGATGATTCAGATCACAAAACCAACGTTATGAGGGCCCTATGACAGACCTGAACCAGATGGGAAGCGCGGCGCGCGACGCCGCACAGGTACTTGCAACCACGCCCGCAAAGCAGAAGGACGCGGCGCTGCTGGCGATTGCCGACGCGCTGGAAGCCGAAGCGGGCGCGATCCTGGCGGCGAACGCGCTGGACATCGCCGATGGGCGCGCCCCTGGCCTGAGTGACGCCATGCTGGACCGGCTGTTGCTGAATGAGGGGCGATTGGCCGCGCTCGCTGCCGACGTGCGCAAGGTGGCGCTGCTGCGTGACCCGGTGGGCGAGGAGATGGACGCCCGGCTGCTCCCCAATGGGATGCGACTGATGAAACGGCGCATCCCCATCGGCGTCATCGGTGTGATCTACGAGGCGCGCCCCAACGTCACGGTGGACGTGGCGAGCCTGTGCCTCAAGACCGGGAACGCGGCGATCCTGCGCGGCGGCTCCGAGACGCTGCGCAGCAATCTGGCGTTGGTGCGGGCGATTCAGCGCGGCCTGGCCGACGCCGGGCTGCCCGAGGCGTCGGTGCAGTATATTGACAACCCCGATCGCGCCCTGGTCACCGAGTTGCTGCGATTGGATCGGTACGTTGACATGATCATCCCGCGTGGCGGCGCGGCGCTGCACCGGCTCTGTCGCGAGCAGGGCACGATCCCGGTAATCACGGGCGGCATCGGTATCTGCCACATCTTCGTGGACGAGAGCGCCGACCTCGTACGCGCGGTGGATATCGTCGAGAACGCCAAGGTGCAGCGGCCCAGCGTATGCAACGCCCTCGATACGCTGTTGGTGCATCGCGCCGTGGCGCGCGAGTTCCTACCCGCGGTGGCGCAACGGTTGGCTCGGTGCAAAGTGGAACTGCGCCCGACCGGTGAGGCGCTGACAATCCTGGAGGGCAATAACGGTGGAGCGGTGGTGGTCGCTGCCGGCCCCGACGACTTCGACACCGAGTGGTTGGCGCTGATCCTGGGCGTCAAAGTGGTCGAGGATGTCGAGGAGGCCATCGCGCACATCCGCGCGCACAGTACCGACCATTCCGAGAGCATCCTGACGAACGACCTGGCGAACGCCACGCGCTTCGTGGACGCCGTCAACTCGTCCGCGGTGTTCGTCAACGCCAGCACGCGCTTCAACGACGGCGGCCAGTTCGGGTTGGGCGCGGAGGTCGCGGTGAGCACGCAGAAGTTGCACGCGCGCGGCCCGATGGGGTTGGCAGAGCTGACGACCTACAAGTGGATTGGCTATGGCGATGGGCATGTGCGGGAGTAACCGATGAACGAATCGCTGGACGCCATCTTCACCTTCCGGCGTCTGTCCGAGCGGATCGCCACCAGCGGGCAGCCGACGGCGGACCAGTTCGCGGCGATTGCCGATGCAGGGTTCGAGGTGGTGATCAACCTGGCGATGCCGGACGACGAGGATCACCTGCCGGACGAACGCGCCACGGTGGAGGCTCTCGGCATGGTTTATCGGCCCATCCCGGTAGTGTGGGCAGCGCCGACCCTCGATGATCTGTCCGCGTTCTTCTATGAGATGGCGCGTTGGGCCGACCGCCGTGTCTACGTCCATTGCGTCGCGAACTACCGCGTTTCCGCGTTCATGTACCTGTACCGGACGCTGGTGCTGGGGGAGGCGCCTGACTATGCACTGGCAGATCTTCATACGATCTGGCAGCCTTATGATTGGTGGCAGGCGTTTATAGATAACGCCGTTGCGCGCTGGTCAACTGGAGATAGAGATAAAGTGAGTGATACATTACGTGTTCATATGGCGGAAACGCCCGAACCCGAAATCTTAGATTACCTGAACAGCATCCTGGATGACCGTGTGGTTCTTACGACAGGAAATCCACCGGAGTTGGCGGATTACACTGTGCTGGTGGACGGCGAGCCGACGCGTGAGAAGTTACAGGCCGCGCCAAACCTGCACGCAGTCATCCAGCCTTACACCGGCGTGTCGCCGGAAACCGCCGCGCTGATGCGCGAGTTTCCCCGGTTGACGCTCTACAACTCGCATGGCCCCGCGCTGCCCACCGCTGAGATGGCCTTTGCGTTGTTGCTGGCTGCGGCCAAGGCGATCATCCCGCTCGACCGGGCGCTGCGCGAGGATGACTGGTCGCCGCGCCGCCGCCCGATCCCCTCTGTACTACTGTCGGGCAAGACGGCGCTGTTGCTGGGCTACGGGGCGATTGGCCGCCACGTGGCGCGCATGTGTCGGGGCATGGCGATGGATGTGCTGGCGGTGCGCCGCGCCGCCGACCCCGGTTCAGACGAACTGGCGCAAGTTTTCCCGGTGCGTGATCTTCATAACCTGCTGCCGCGCGCCGGTGCGCTGATCATCTCGCTACCGCTCACCGACGAAACGCGCGGGATGGTCGGCGCGCGTGAGCTGGCATTGTTGCCCGCGGGCGCGGTGCTGGTCAACGTGGGACGCGGCCCGGTGGTAGACGAGGCCGCGCTGTACGCGGCGCTGAAGGATGGCACGCTGGGCGCGGCCGGAATTGACGTGTGGTACACCTATCCCGATGACGACGCGGCGCGCCATACGCCGCCCTCGGCTTATCCGTTCGGCGAACTGGATAACGTCGTGATGAGTCCACACCGCGGCGGGCTGGCTTATGAGGAAGATCAGCAACGCGAGCGCATGTCGGAAATCGCGGAAATCCTCAACGCGCTGGCGCGCGGCGAAGAGGCCCCCAATCGGGTGGACCTGACACTGGGATACTGATCGAAGCAAAGAATGAAAAGGGAGAGAGAACATGCGCCGTACCATCCCCATCCATGAGTTCGTCACCCCGATTTTCCACCAGTGGGACAAAGGGTGGTTCCTGCTCACGTCTGGCGACTTCGCCGCGGGCGACTATAACACCATGACCGTAAGTTGGGGCGCGATGGGCGGGCTGTGGGGTCGCCCCTTCGTGCAGGTGGTGGTGCGACCTCAGCGTTATACCTATGGCTTCATGGAACGCTATGGCACTTTCACGTTGAGCGCGTTCCCCGAAGCCTATCGCAAGGCGCTCGACCTGCTGGGCGTTAAGTCGGGCCGCGACGGCGACAAGATTGCCGCATCGGGGCTGACGCCGATCGCGTCAACCCGCGTGGCCGCGCCCTCCTTCGCCGAGGCCGAACTGGTCGTCGAATGCCGTAAGATTTACTGGGATGACCTCGAACCGGGGCACTTCCTGAGTTCCGACATCGGACGCAATTATCCGATCCGTGACTATCACCGGGTTTATTATGGTGAGATCGTGACCATCGAGGGCGAAGACGCCTATCGGAGGTAAAGATGTCGCAACCGATTCTCTATCCCGATGATGTCATCCATCTGCTGGTCGCCTTTGGTCTGGGCGGGATGCTGGGCTTCGAGCGCGAGTTCCACCATAAGTTTGCCGGGCTGCGCACCATCATCCTGATCTGCGTGGGATCGGCGCTCTTCACGATCTTTTCGCTTAACAGTGGCGGCGACCCGGGACGCATCGCGGCGCAAGTGGTCACAGGCGTTGGCTTCATCGGCGCGGGTGTCATCATCCACGAGGCCGGCCAGGTACGCGGCCTCACTACGGCGTCTACCATCTGGCTGGCCGCGGCGCTGGGCATCGGCGCGGGCAGCGGCTACCTCCTGTTCTCTTTGATCGCAACGTTGTTGGCGCTGCTGGTGCTGTGGGTATTGCCCTGGCTTGAGAATGTAATCACCGACATCCGGGTCATCCGCATGTATCAGATCACAACGGCCGCAGATGAAACGGCGCGCGCCCATGTGCTGGAACAATTCCGCAAGGCGAAACTCAGCGTCGAACAGGAATCGGAGGAGAAGCGCGGCGTCGAAATGATCTGCGTTTGGATCGCGCGCGGTTCACCGGAGGCGCATCAGCGTCTGGTGAATGAATTGCTGGCCGATCAGCAGGTGCTGGCATATGAAGGCTCTATGCCGGGTTGAGGGCCGGTCATGCTGAACGGAGTCCTTGAAGTGAGGCCTGCGGCCCTGAAGCATCTCGACCAGTAAGCGAATCATTGGATAGCAATGGCCTTTGACCCTGAAGCCTTTCTCGACGCCATGCGCCGGCAGCGCGGCTATGCCGGGCAGATTGCCCACGTGCAGACGATCCCGGCGCGATCGGCGCGCGGCGGGCGACTGCGCCATCGCCTGAGTCCGCCTGTCGTCTCGGCGCTACGTAGCACGGGCGCGGAGCAACTCTATACGCATCAGGCCGAAGCCATCAACGCTGCACTCGACGGTCAGCACATCGTCGTCGCCACCTCCACGGCCAGCGGCAAGACGTTGTGTTTCAATGTACCCGTGCTGGAGGCGCTGGCACGCGATCCGCTGGCCCGCGCGCTCTATCTCTACCCCACTAAGGCGCTGGCGCAGGATCAATTGGCGAAGTGGCAGGCGCTCGTCAAGGGCAGCGGCGGCGGGCTGATTAACCCCATCGCGGCGACCTATGACGGCGACACGCCGCAATCGGCGCGGGCGCAAATTCGCAAGTCGGCGCGCGTCCTGCTCACCAACCCCGACATGCTGCACGCGGGTATCTTGCCCAATCATCCCCTCTGGGCCGAGTTCTTCCGCCATCTCGAATACGTCATCATTGACGAAGCGCACAGCTATCGTGGCGTCTTTGGGTCGCAGGTGGCGTGCGTGTTGCGGCGGCTGCGCCGGGTCTGCGCCGTCTATCAAGGGCCCGTCACCGCGCGCCGCACTGCAGGTAAAAGCGTGGCGTCGCGGTTGCGCCTTCGCGCGCCGGTGATGAACGCCGGCCCGCAATTCATCGCCACCAGCGCGACCATCGCCAACCCTGCGGAGCACTTCGAATTGCTGACCGGTTTGACGCCAACGGTGATCAGCGACGACGGCTCGCCGCACGGCCCGCGCACCTTCGCGCTCTGGAATCCGCCGTTCCTCGACGAAGCGAAGATGGCGCGGCGCAGCGCCAACCGGGAAGCCACCGATCTCTTTACTGCCCTGGTAAGCCGCAACGTCCGCACGATCGCGTTCACACGGGCGCGCGTGGTGGCCGAACTACTGTTGCGCTACGCGCGCGACCAGTTGCGTCGCACAACGCCAAAACTGGCCGAACGCATCGCCGCGTATCGCGCGGGCTATCTTCCGGCGGAGCGACGCCGGATCGAGCGCGAACTGTTCGGCGGCAAACTGGTCGGCGTGACGGCGACTTCCGCGCTGGAGTTAGGGATTGACGTAGGCGGGTTGGACGCCGCGCTGCTGGTGGGCTATCCGGGCACGGTCGCCAGCACCTGGCAACAGGCGGGCCGCGCCGGTCGGGGAACGGACCCTGCGCTGGCCGTGCTGATCGGTCTCGACAACCCACTGGACCAGTATTACATGCGCCACGGCGCCGACCTGTTGGGCAAGCCGCACGAGAACGCGCTGATTGACCCAGATAACGTCTACATCCTGCGGCGGCATCTGCCGTGCGCCGCGCACGAAGTCCCGTTATCCGTGCCGCATGACGATGACGAGCCGGGCATGGCTGTGCAGGATGATGAAGCCCTGTTTGGTCCCGGCTTCGTGGATGCCATGATTGGCCTCGAAGAAGACGGGACGCTGCGGTATAACGGTCAGCGCTGGGTCTACACGCGGGGTGACTACCCGGCGCAAGACGTGAACCTGCGTGACGCCGAGGGCGACCGTTTTGCCATCCTGTTGGCCGCCGACGAATATCGCACGCTTGAGGAACTCAGCTCGAACACCGCGCCGTTGCGCGTCCATCCGGGCGCGATCTATTTGCACCAGGGCGACTCATATCTGATCACCGAGTATAACCACGACCTGCGCTATGCGGTCGCTGCCCCGGTGACTACCGACTACTACACGCAAGCGCGCGAGCTGAATGACGTGCGCATCGTGCGCTCGCTGCGCCACCGCCAGACCGCGAACACCGCGGCATATCTGGGCAACGTGCGCGTACGCAGTCAGGTGGTCGGCTACCGGCGGCTGCAGCAGTTCACCGAGGCGGTGCTGGGCGACGAACCGCTCGACATGCCGGTGAACGAATACGAGACGGTGGCATTATGGTGGGACCTGCCGACCGAAATGGCCGGGGAATTGGCGCTGCGCGGCATGGACTTCCTGGGCGGCATCCACGCCGTCGAGCACGCGGCCATCGGCATCCTGCCGCTCTTCGCCATGTGCGACCGGTGGGACATCGGTGGCCTCAGCACCCCGCGCCACCCCGACACCGACGCGCCGCAGATTTTCATCTATGATGGTTTTGCGGGCGGCGTCGGCATTGCCGAGAAGGGCTTCGAGCTATTGCCGGAACTCTGGGCCGCCACACTGGATGTGATTCGGGGCTGCCCGTGTGAGGCCGGCTGCCCCAGTTGCGTGCAAAGCCCGAAGTGCGGCAACTTCAACCAACCGCTTGACAAGCGCGCGGCGATCACCATTTTGTCCTGGCTGCTCGACGAGAGGCGCGGCCGCAGACGTTAAACGCGCTGGGGGCCGCTAAGGAGCCAATATGCGTAAACCTGTCTTGATCGTGGCGGTAGTTGGCGGGCTGGCGGCGGCTGTGCTGGGGCCGGTGTTGGGGTTAGCCCTGGGCCTGCTTACCGCGCTGCAGGGCGGCGCGGGCCTCAACCTTGCCGCGGGCCTGACGTTCGGCCTCGCGCTGGCGCTGGCCGGGCTGGCGTTCGGCCTGCCGCTTGCGTGGGCCGGGATGCGCGGATTGCAGCAATACCCCGCCGAAAAATGGCGTTTGTCATCGTGGGGCTGGCTTCTCGTCGCCTTCCTGATCTCGCTCGTCTTCGGACAGGCGGCGCTGGCCGCTGGGCTGGATGTCGTGGCCCCGATCTTTCACATCCTGGCGGGCGCGTTGCCGCCGTTGATGTTCGTCTCGCTGACCACGCATCGCGGGGCCGACCTGCCCTCGCGTCAGCGCATCGGCGCGCTCTCGTGGGGGGCGCTGGGCAGCACCGGGCTTGCCATCGCCGCCGAAATGGCGCTGGCGATTGCAGCGCTGATCGCCGCGGTGGTGTGGATTCGCGCGACCAACCCGCAACTACTGGAATCGTTGCAGGCAATGGCGCTGGATATGCAGGGTGGAACGACACCGCAGGCGCTCGGCCCGCTCGCCGATATGTTCCGCTCGCCGCTCGTGGTCGTGGCTGCGCTGGGGTCTGTGGCCGTGGTCATCCCGTGCATCGAGGAAGGCGTGAAGGGGCTGGTCATGCCGCTGGCGCTGGCTGCGGGCGCGCAACCCACTCAACGTCAGGCGTTCCTGCTGGGCGTCGTCTCCGGGGCCGGGTTCGCCCTGCTAGAGGCGATCCTGAACGGCGTCATGGCGTTGATGAACCCCGCAACCTGGGGTGGGCTGATGCTGGCGCGCGGCGGTACGGCGGCGGTGCATTCGGTTGCCACAGGGTTCGTCGCGCTGGGCTGGTATGCCATCCTGGTGGAGAAACGATGGGGGCGCGGGATCGCGTTGGGGCTGCTGGGCGTCGCCGTCCACGGCGCATGGAACTTCGCCGCGGGCGGCCAGGCGCTGATCGCCTTCTTCGCACAAGGGCAGGGCGCGCTGGGGTTATCCACGCAGGGCGCGCTCACCGGCCTGGCCATTATGCTCATGGCGGGCGTCTGGGTCGCGGCGGTGGCGGTGCTGGCAATAGCCGCGCGGCGCACGCCACCGGTCGCGCTATCTGCCGATCAGGGGCAGATAGAAGCTGAAGTTTAAGCTGGGCAGATACTCGTCCGCACCGATATCCGCCAGGGCCACGCCATCGCCGTCCCCGTCCACCGGCCGCGGGTCGCCGTCAATGTCCTCGCGGATCATCGAGCGGGGATAACCGGCGTCTATGAAGGGCGACCCCTGCGTCAGATGCAGGTCGCCCGCGTCCGGGTCTTTGAAGTTCGGGTTGGCGTCTATTTCGTGCTTGTTCGGCTTCACGCCCTCGTGATTCTTCCCGTTAATCCAGAAACCCGTGTAGTCCAGCGTTGACGTTCCGCCCGATTCCACGACCAGCCCGACCCCATGCCCGACCAGCGCGTTGCTGTGGCCTGTGGCCTCGCCGCCTGCTATCACATGCACGCCAGACGCCTCGCCGGGGTTGCCCATATCTTCGCCGGGCATACCTGCTGTGGTGTGAAAGAGCGTATTGTGATACAGCGCATGGTTCCCCCCGAGCAAGATCGCGAACGCATTGCCACCGTCGGCGTCTCCCCAACCCCAATTGCCGTCGCTGTCGCCATCGCCGCCATGAACCTCCGCGACGATGTTGTTTTGCGCGCGGGCAGAACCTGTGGCAGCGCCATCGAGGTAAATGCCGGCCACGCTGCCGCCGCCTGATGGGGAGCCGTAGCACCAGCTTTGCCCGTTGGCGCCGGTAACATCGCGCAGGGTATTCGCCGCGAGTAGGACATTCCCGGCGCTTTGGTCCCAGATACCGACTGCTGCGATAGGAGCCGGATACGCACGCTGGCCCCCAAAGCCGCCGAGGAGGCCTTCGATGCGATTGTGCTCGATCACCGCGTCGCAGACGCCGCCGATGGATACGCCCGTGGCCGAACTGTAGTTATTCGCACTGATCACGTCCTGGATCACGCTGGCCTTCAGTGTCAGCGAACGCGCTATGTCTGCCCTGATTCCGATGGCGTCGCCCGGCGGCGACCCACAACAGGGTGAATCGGGCGTTGCAGTTGTTGCTGTAAGGTTGCGGACTACTTCTGACCAGGGCGGGTGCGCCGTGATGTCCCGGATGACGACTCCCGTCACTTCGGCAGTCGCCGCGTCTACCAGCATCAGCCCGACCGCAGGCTGTCCACGATGCGACGGTTCGACCGCAACGTCATGGATGACGCTGTTATCAAACACCAGATGGCCGCCTGACTTGAGGATGCCCGTCGCTGCGCCGGCCCCGGATATGCACCAGATGGGATACGCTCGGCACGGCGCGCCACCGATGATGTCGCTGATCGTTGCACCGGCGACCGTGAGTTCTCCGGCGCCAGCCATCCAGACACCCGCCCCATCGCCGCCGCGGCCGACGCAGCCATACGGCCCCTGCCACTGCGTATCTGCGCTGCCCCCGGAGACCTGCCGGATGGAGCTGTCTTGAAGGATGACTTCACCGTCGCCCTCCGACCGGACGCCCGCCGCGTCGCCGCCCCTTGAGTCAACGTTGGGTGCGCCGTCGCCGCCATGAATTTCCGCGACCAGACTATCCCTGATCTCGAGTTGCGCCGCGCCTGTGCTCAGGATGCCGATGGCCGGATAGCCGTCCGGGTGCGTCGGGTCGCCGGGTTCGCCCACGATATCGCGTATCACGCTTGCATTGAACGCAAACGTACCGCCCTGGATGCGAACACCGATTGCGTCAACGGCGGGTTGGGTGAGCCGCAGGGTGAAGCCGGTCAACTCGGTCGCGTCGTCCTGACTCAAGGCCACATACGTGACGACCGGGCCGTCCTCCGCGTAGACCGTCGTGACGTCGGCCCCATCGGTGGAAATCACGCGGACGCCCGCCTTCAGCGCGACCGGGCCGGCATAGTCGCCGGGCGACGCGAGGACGATATCGCCGGGCGCGGCCGCGGAGATGGCCGCCTGCAAGATCGTATAGTCGCACGCGGGTGGGCCGGCCGGGCAGACCGTATGCTCAACGCTGCGGGAGGCCATTCCATACAGCACTGCGCGTATCGGGGCAAACAGGAGGGACAACAGGAGCAGAAAGGTCAGGGATGTCATGGCAACCTCCGGTCTGAAAGCACGTTGTCAATAAGCCAGATATGCGTGATAATGTCAGTATTGCACTATCGCTTCCCTCTTGTCAACAAAGTCCGATAGCGCAAGGAGGCTCACATGCTCCCTCATCTGGCGGCTCTTATTTCGATCCTCGTCCTCTCATTCCCATTGTTCTCTGCCTACCCAACCCGGGCTGATCGCGTACCGTATTCGGCGCAAGACGACGCTTCTGCGCTGTCCTCATCCGCTGTTGCAATCAGCGCCGGAAGTCGCCACACCTGCGCCGTCACGGTTGAGGGCGGTGTACGGTGCTGGGGCGATAATGCCTACGGTCAGCTTGGCGATGGCACGACGGTTGACCGGCGTGAACCGGTAGATGTGCTGGGGCTGGGCCCCGGCAGCAACGTGATCTCGGTGTCCGCCGGCGATAGTCACACCTGCGCACTGCTGGCAGATGGCGGAGTGAAATGCTGGGGCTATAACAAATACGGCCAACTGGGCGACGGCAGTTGGACGCAGCAATTGACACCGGTGGCTGTGATCGGCCTCGGCGCGGGGCGCAAGGCCGCAGCAATCAGCGCCGGAGGATGGCACACCTGCGCGCTGACGGCATCCGGCGGTGTCATGTGTTGGGGCGAAAACTCCGACGGCCAGCTTGGCAACGGCACGACGCAGTCTCGGGCCGAGCCGGTGAACGTTATCGGGCTGGCGGGCGGCGTTGCGGAAATCACCGCGGGGAAGATCCACAGTTGCGCCCTAGCGGTCGCCGGGGGCGTCACGTGTTGGGGCCGCGCAAGCGAATACGGAGCGGAAATCCACCGCATCCCGGCGGATGTGACCGGGTGGGGCGCAGATAGCAGCGTAACGCATGTTGTGGGTGGACCATACGACACGTGCGCCATTGTCGCCGGTGGCGTGCAGTGTACGCGCGATTGGTCGCTCGCGCCCGAAGCCGTGAACGGCCTGGGGCCGGGCAGCGGCGTGTTCTCCCTGGCCGCGGGCAAAGATCACACGTGCGCCGTAGCAGCGGGGGCAGTGACGAAGTGTTGGGGCGACAATCTGTATGGGCAGGTGGGCGACGGCACGCGCATTAACCGCCCCGACCCGGTGGACGTCATCGGGCTCGACCCGGCGAGCGCTGTTACCGCCGTTGTCGCAGGCGAACAGCACTCCTGCGCGCTACAGGGCGGCGGCATTATGTGCTGGGGCAATAATCAACAAGGCCAACTGGGAAACGGCCTGGTCTTTGAGCATTGGACGCCCGTACAGGTCGCCGGGCTTCCGGCGGGCAGCGAGATCCTTGCCGTCACCGCCGGTCATGCGTACACGTGTGCTCTTTCGGATGGCGGCGTGCTGTGTTGGGGTTGGAACATGGGAACCGGTATGCTCACGAGAGATTTTCAACCCGCTTATGTGATGGGCCTGGGACCCGGCAGTGATGTTACAGCCGTTGCCGCGGGCACAGTTCACACCTGCGCAATCGTCGCCGGTGGGGTGAAGTGTTGGGGCTATAACCAGTTCGGCCAATTGGGCGACGATACAAAGCTTGATCGCTCGGCTCCCGCGGACGTTGTGGGTCTGAGGCCGGGCAGTAACGTGATTCTCATCAGCGCCGGCAACGAGCATACCTGCGCCGCGCGGGGCGACGGTCAAGTGCTGTGCTGGGGGCGGAACGCAAACGGCCAGTTGGGCGATGGGACAACTGCCGACCGCTGGGCGCCGGTCGGTGTCACGGGGCTGGGCCCGGGCAGCGGGGCGATTGCACTATCCGCCGGAAACAGACATACCTGTGCGGTCACTGCCGTCGGCGCGCGGTGTTGGGGCTATAATTATTTTGGGCAACTCGGCGACGGTTCCATGACACCGCATCTGACGCCTGTCGCGGTGAGCGGGTTGGATGCACGGAGCGGAGTAACCGCCATCAGCGCCGGAAACATTCACACGTGCGCGCAGGTCGCTGGTGGCGCAAAGTGCTGGGGCGATAATTACTACGGGCAGTTGGGCGACGGCACAGACCACGACCGTGTGATACCTGTAGATGTGGCTGGGCTGGGAGCCAGCAGCAGCGTAACACATATTGGCGCTGCCGAATACCACAGTTGCGCAGTGGTCGCGGGCGGGGTGAAATGCTGGGGCTACAACTATGGCGGCCGCCTGGGAGATGGGACCAATGTGGATCGTTTCACCCCGGTGGATGTAGTCGGGCTGGATGCAGGGAGCGGCGCAACGGATATGGCTGTCGGTGATAACCACTCGTGCGCGGTGGTCACGGGTGAGCTATGGTGCTGGGGCAGCAACTACTTTGGGCAACTGGGCATCAATCCCGGTTGGGTACCCACACCGGTGATCGGCTTCCGTCCATCGGCTGCACACCGACTCTTCCAACCGCAAATCGGCAGATAAACGCGGTTAACCGGTATTGCGCAGCCCCGCGGCGATGCCGTTGACGGTGAGCAGCAGCACTTCTTCGAGTTCGCTGCGTTCGGCGTCCGTCTCGCAGTTACCGTTGAGGCGACATAACTCCGCGACCTGGATGTAATTCAGCGGGTCAATGTAGGGGTTACGCAACTGGATGGCGCGTTGCAGCCAGTGTTCGCGCTCCAGCAGATATTCCTGCTGCGTCAATCGTAAGATACACGCTTCGGTCCGCTCGAATTCACCGCGCAGGATGGGATAAATCACCTCGCGCGTAGGCGGGTCGGCCAGCCCCGCGTAGACCTGCGCGATGTGCAGATCGCCCTTGCGCAGCGACATTTGCGCGTTGTCAATCACCGTTTGGAAGAACGGCCAACCCCGGTACATACCGGTCAGCAAGGCCCAACGCGTCACATCCTGCCCGCTCCAGGTTTCCAACGCTATGCCCAGGCCATACCAGCCGGGCAACGCCACGCGACTCTGCGCCCAGGCGAACACCCAGGGGATCGCGCGCAGGTCGCCGATGCCGCGCGACGCGCGCCGGCGCGCCGGGCGGCTGCCGATATTGAGGTGACTGATCGCCTCGATGGGGGTCGCCTGATAGAAGTAATCCAGCAACTCCGGCGTGTCGGTGACCAACCGGCGATAGGCGCGCCCGGATTCCAGCGAGAGTTCTGTCATGGCGTCTTCCCAGGCGCGTTGTTGTGCAATGTCCGGCGTAGGTCGCCGTCCGCTGGTCAGCAACACGGCATGGATGATCTGCTCCAGATACCGATGCGCCAGCTCCGGGTTGGCATACCGGTTGGTGATCGTTTCGCCCTGCTCCGTCAGGCGGATGCGCCCGCGCACCGATTCGGGCGGCTGCGCCAGGATGGCGCGGTTGGCCGGGCCGCCCCCGCGCCCGACGGTCCCGCCGCGCCCGTGGAACAGGGTCAGCGTGACGCCGTGCCGGTCACAGACAGCCGCCAGCGCGCGCTGCGCCAGGTAAAGCTCCCAGTTGGCGGTCAGATAGCCTCCGTCCTTGTTTGAGTCGCTGTAGCCGATCATGATCTGCTGATCGCGGTTGCGCGCATCGAGATGCCGGTCGTAGGCGGGATTGGTGAACAGCGCCTCCATTATTTCGGGCGCGCGCCGCAGGTCGGCGATCGTCTCGAAGAGGGGGACGATGTTCAACCGGTCGTCCACGCCCGCGTCTTTCGCCATCAACTGTACTGCCAATACATCACTCGCGCCCCGGGTCATACTGATGATGTAGTTCTCGATGGCGCGCGGGCCGATGCGCTGGTGCGCCCGCCGCACCAGGCGGAACAGGCCCAGCGTCTCGTTGGTCTCCGGGCTGAAATCGAGTTGCACCGGGGCGAGCGGGCGCGGGTTCAATAGTTCCGAAGTGAGCAGGCGCACCTTTTGCGGTTCGGTCCAGGTCGCGTAATCGGGGGCGATGCCGTAACGGTCGAAGACCTCGTTCAGGGCGTTCCGGTGGCGCTCGGCGTGCTGGCGTAAATCGAGCGTCGCCAGGTGGAAGCCAAACACCTCGACCTGACGGATCAACTGGGCCAGCCGCCCATCGGCCAGCTTGTCGCCTTGATGGGTGCGTAGGCTTTCTTGCACCAGACGCAGATCGGCCAGCAGTTCTTCGGCGTTGTGATAGGCGTCAGGGCGCGGCACGTAATCGGCGCGCCAGTGGCGTTGATTATGTTCCAGCGTGTTTGTCAGCTTGCGATAGATGAAGGCCATCTTGTGGCGATAGGGTTGCAGCGCATAGCGCGTCTCGGAAAGACGCGCTTCATCGGGGAAGAGTCGGGCGTCCGCGGCAAGGCTCTCGGCCAACGCCGGCGTGATGCCATAGCGCGCGGAGTTGCTCAGATGGCCGTGCATCCGGTCGAGCGTGCGCTGGTAAAGGCGGAGCGCCGTCGCCCGATGCTCACGCAAGGTCGCCTCGGTGACGGAAGCGGTGACGAAGGGGTTGCCGTCACGGTCGCCGCCGATCCAACTGCCGAACCGCAGAAAACCGGGGATACGGAACGATACGCCCGGATAATAGCGTTCCAGCGCCGCGCACATCTCAATATAGATCAGCGGCGCGAGATCAAACAGCGTATCCTCGAAATAAAAGAGGCCGTTGCGCACTTCGTCTAACACGGTGGGCGGGCGCGGGCGACCATCGTCAGTTTGCCACAGTGACACGACCTCCTCACGCAGCGCGGCCGCCGCGGCCATCTCTTCGACGGGTGTCAGCGCGTGAATGTCGAGCCTGTGTAACGTCTCCTCGATGCGGTTGAGCTTGGCGAGCACGGTGCGCCGTTTGGCCTCCGTGGGGTGCGCCGTGAACACCGGTGTGATGTAGAGATTATCGAGCAGAGTTTGCACTTCCGCGGCGTCCAACCCCTCCGCATGTAGCGCCTTGACGGCGGCAGCGATGGTCTCATCCAGCGGCTCATCGCGCTCGAAGGCAACGCATGCACGCTGGCGCAGGACGCGTACGCGCGCCTGTTCCTCCGCCAGGTTAACAAGCTGGAAATAGCCGGTGAACGCCTTAACGACCACGCGGGCTTGCTCGACAGGCAATGCCTGGATCAGGTCCAGCAACTCCTGATCGGCGGTTGTATCGCCTGCCCGCCCGGCCTTCGACAGCGCGCGGATGGTCTCGACCAGATCGAACAGCTCCCGGCCTTCCTGGTCAATCAGGGTTTCGCCGAGCAGGTCGCCCAGGAGATGAATTTGGTCGCTTAACGGGTCGCGTGATTCAGACATAATAATCCTTGACGCTGCGCGTTTTTGGCTGCATCGCAACGCCATGATAGCATTGCCATAGTGCAGCGTCAATGACCTGCGATTTACGGCAAGCGCCAGACCTGACAGGTTTCCGGAAACCGTCAGGTCTTTCCACCCGATGAGTACACATCAAACATGGCCGATTCCGCATCATCCCGACGTGAGTTACTGCGCCGTGTCTCCTGCTTCACCGGATTGCCCGATGACCTGCTGGGTGAGCTTGCAGCGGCAGTGATAGAGCGGCGCGTCGGGCGCGGCCAGGTGATTTTCACGGAAGGCGAGCCGTGCGCCGGTTTTCACGTGGTCGCGCAGGGGCAAGTTCGGATTTACAAGCTGTCGCCGCAGGGCCGTGAGCAGGTGTTGCAACAGTCCGGCCCCGGCAATACGTTCAACGAAGTCGCCGTGTGGGATGGCGGTCCAAACCCCGCGAACGCCATGGCTGCGACGGACGCCACGATCTGGGTGATCCCGCGCGAGAGCATGCACCGGTTGGCGCTGGCCCGGCCCGAGCTGGCATGGGCGCTATTGGAGAGCATCGCGCAACGTACCCGCCACCTGGTGCTGATGGTCGAAGACCTGGCGCTGCGTTCGGTCAAGTCGCGCGTGGCGCGCTTGCTCCTGGCCGAAGCCACGCGTTCCGCGGATGAAGACGAATTGCGACGCGATCAGATGGTCACTCAGTCTGAGATGGCGGCGCGCCTGGGCACCGTGCGCGAGATGATCGGGCGCGCCCTGCGCGACCTGGCTGACGCCGGCCTGATCGAGTTCGACCGGCACCGCATCGTCATCCTCGATCGGGAAGGTCTGGCTGAAGTCAGCGATGGATGAGACAAAAGTCCATGACGCATGGCGTCGTTCGCGGTACAATCAACGCTAGAAACCCGGTTTTTGCCAAAAACCGGGTTTCGGAGACGCACATGGAGGCGGCCTGTGAGCCATCAAAACCTGATTCTGCCGGAAATTGATCTGGTGCTCTGTGACGGATGCGGCGAATGCGTATCCGCCTGTGAACCAGGCGCGCTGGCAATGGTCAACGGCAAAGCCGCGCTGGTTCATCCCGAACGCTGCAAGTATGACGGCAGTTGTGAGCCGGTTTGCCCGCAAGGCGCAATCAGCCTGCCCTATGTCATTATGTTTGGCAGTCGCGAAGCGTAATTTCCTCCCGCCCCTCGCTTTTCTCCCTCACTACTTACCCGTTCGGCTCTGTTTCTTCTTCCTGCGCTTTACTCGTTTCGGCGCGCGATTATGTCGAATTCTTCTTATATTATTGAGACAAAAGTCGAAGACATCACGCTTGCTTCTTGCTATAGTCATGTAACCGATAAATCATCGGATGCCCGCGACCGGCGTAGGTCCGGGTTTCGCAGCGTCCATCCAGTTTGAGGCGTGCTATTTCTCCATTCCTAAAGGTGTAACTAAAGCGTGACCCGTCGTTTGCACATCCGTTACCCACTTTTGATCGTTGGCCTGATGGTCATGCTGCTCGCGGCCTGGGCCGGCCTGATTCGCATGGGCTGGCAGTTTCCACATGTGAGGTCTGCGGCTGCGGAGCACGGCGCGCTCATGGTGTGCGGCTTCCTGGGCACGGTGATCGGTCTGGAGCGGGCGGTGGCGCTGGGAACGCTGTATGCATCCGGATGGCGTCGGGTGGCGGTATATGCGCCGGCGCTCTTCAGCGCGCTGGGCGCAGTCGCGTTGCTCTTCGGGCAGCAAACCGCCGGGATGGCGCTGCTCCTGGCGGCAGGCGTCGGGTTGGTGGTCCTCACGATACGCATTTTCATGGCCCAGCCCGTGGCTTACAATGCTGTGATCGCGGTCGGCGCGGGCTTGTGGGCCTGGGGCAATCTCCTCTGGCTGCTCGGCCAACCCACCTTCGATGTGGTATGGTGGTGGGCCGGTTTTCTGGTCTTGACCGTCGCCGGGGAACGGCTGGAGATGAGCCGCCTCGTGCGTACACCGCGCGCAGCACAACGGATCTTTCTTCTCGTCGTGGGGATCTACATCGCTGGATTAGCGCTCATCTGGCCGGCAGGGCAACCCGAAGCGGGGGTACGCGTCTGCGGCGCGGCGCTTCTGGCGCTGGCGCTGTGGCTGCTGCGTTATGACCTGGCGCGGCGCACGGTGCGGGCGTCCGGCCTGACCCGATTCATCGCGGTTAACCTCCTGCTCGGCTATTTCTGGCTGGCGTTAAGCGGGCTGCTAGCGCTGTGGTTTGGCCGGCAGGTCGCCGGGCCTTATTACGATGCGATGCTGCACACGCTGTTCGTCGGCTTCGTCTTTGGCCTGATCTTCGGACATGCGCCTGTCATCTTCCCCGCGTTGCTCGGCATTCAGATGGAATACACGCCCTGGTATTACGCGCACGTGATCGCGCTGCAAATCGCGCTCAGCCTGCGCGTCTTTGGCGACCTCGCGGGTCTGCCGCTGGTGCGGCGCTGGGGTGGTCTCTTGAGTTTCATCGCACTTCTAATGTTCCTTTTCGATACCCTGCGATCGGTGCGGTCTCCGGCGCGCACCGATTCGCGTGTTTCACAAGCCGGGCCGTCTGCGGTCGCCGGTTTTCAAGTTTCAGAAGGAAAGGTCGTGAACGAACACCCGCAGACAGGTGGGCGAGATCGTGGTCTATGACGACAAGACCCTGGAAGAGGTGGCCCGCATCCCGAACCTGGTGACGTCGACGGGGAAGTTTAATGTCTACAACACGGTACACGACTTCTACTCAGCGAAACCTCGTAGTTTAGCCCCTCGTGGGCGCCTGCACGGGCACAAGGCTATACTATGAGGTTTCGGATAGAATCTATAGTTTGAAAGGACACACAATTTATGGAAGCAACTGAAATCCTGATGAGCGAGCACCGCGTGATCGAGCGGGTCATCGCCAGCCTGGAAATGGAATGCGACCGCCTGGCGCGCGGCGAGGATGTGCGCCCCGGCTTCTTCGTGGATGCCAGCGACTTCATCGCCGGGTTCGCCGATGGCTGTCATCACCGCAAGGAAGAGGGCGTGCTGTTTGCGACGATGGAAGCGAACGGGATGCCCGCAGCGGGCGGCCCGATCGGGGTGATGCTGATGGAACACGAAGAGGGCCGCGCCTACACGCGCGGTATGCGGCAGGCCGCCCTGGCGATGGGGGCAGGCGACGCGTCGGCAAAATCAGAGGTACTGCGCAACGCGCGTGGATATGCCGCGCTGTTACGCGCGCATATCCAGAAGGAAGATCAGATCCTCTTCCCCATGGCCGACCAGGTGATTCCACGCCACGCCCATGCGGAGGTCCTCGACGGGTTCGAGCACGTAGAGCATGACGAAACCGGTGAAGGCGTCCACGAGCGCTATCTGGCGCTGGCCGAAGCGCTCGAACGCGAAGCTGCGGCCTGACCCCGGCTTACATCGGGTGAACGGCAACCCGCCAGGCCGCGCGGCCTGGCGGGTTTTCGCGTGTCGTCGCCTCGCCGCTATACTGAAGCAAAGGGGATACACATGGAAGATAGTATTGACTTTTACGACGTTCTCGCCCCGATGTTCGACGTCATGACCGACTGGGATGCCCGGCTGGCGGCGGAAGGGCCGTTCTTGCTCACCATGCTTGAGGCCGCCGGTGCGCGCAGCGTGCTGGATGCGGCCTGCGGCAGCGGCGGGCACGCGCTCTGGTTGGCCGGCGAGGGATATGACGTCATTGGAACTGACGCCAGCCCGGTGATGATCGCGCTGGCGCGCCGTAAAGCGGCGGAGGCGGGATTGGACGCGCGCTTCGAGACGACAGACCTGTCGGGTTTGCCAAACCTGACAGGTCTCACTCCTCGCGATGCCGTCCTCTGCCTGGGTAACTCGCTGCCGCATTTGCTGACTCAGGATGAGCTGGCGGAGGCACTGCGCGCAATGGGGTCGGCCTTGCGGCCCGGCGGACTGCTGGTGTTACAGAACCTCAACTACGATCTGCGCTGGGAGAAACAGCCGCGCTGGTTCGCGGCGCAGGGCGGCGTGCTCGACGGGGAGGAAGTGTTGGTGTGGCGTTTCGCGGATTATCTGTCCGCGGAGGAGCGCATCGCATTCAACATCGCGTTGTTCAGTAAGCGAGACGGGCGCGATTGGGAACGCCAGGTGCATACCACGCTCCAGCGCCCGCTCTTTCAGCGCGACCTGCTCGCCGCGCTGGACGCCGCGGGCTTCACGCAGATCGAGACATACGGTGGGATGACCGTTCCCACAACCCCGTTCGACCCCGCACGCTCCGGCGACCTGGTGGTAACGGCGCGGTTAGCATGACGTGACGTGCAACGCACCTGCGAGGTGCGTTGCACGTTTGATCTACTCTACCCAGGGCAGCCAGGGCCGGTTGGCCTCCAGCAGGTCGTCGAGCAGGGGTTGCGCCACCGACCACGAAGGGACGAGCGGATGCGCCATCAGCGCTTGGAGCGCGATGCGCTTGCTGCCCTGCACCGCCGCCTCGACGGTCAGGCTTTCGTAAGCCTTGACCGATTGAATCAGCCCGCGGATGGGCAGCGGAATCTCACCCATGCGAATGGGGTGCGGGCCGGTCGCATCTACGATGCAAGGCACTTCCACCGCGGCGTCGGCGGGGATGCCGTCCAGCGCGCCCTGGTTGAGCACCTGGATCACTTGCCGGTCGCCGCGGTTGTGATAAATCGCCAGCATGGCGGCCATCGCGACGTCGGCATAGCCGCCCCCGCCGCGCTTACGCAGCAATTCGGGCTTTTTAACCAACTCCGGGTCGGCATATTGCCGCAGCAATTCCGTCTCGATTTCCTTCACCTGTTGGCCGCGCGTGCGATAGCCCGGTTGTGCGGCCTCGCCCAGCACGACATCCGGCTGATAGAAATAGCGCAGGTAGGTGGCGGGAATATACCCCAACGTGCGCAGCCACTCGGGGTCAATGCCCCAGTGATCTGCGACCGTGTCCACGGCCTGCTCGGTGCAGTCGCGCCCGTCCACATAGACGCGCACCGCGAACCCCAGATGGTTCAGCCCCATCCAGTCTACGTTCCCACGCTCAGGCTCGACCCCCATCGCCTTCAGGATCGCCTCGGACCAGCTTTGCGGCCCCGAGCACAGGCCGACATAACGTGCCGCGCTGTACTTGCCTAACGCCTCCGCAATGATCCCGCTGGGATTGACATAATTAATCAGCCACGCGTCGGGGGCGACACGTTCCAACTCATGCGCCAGATCGAGCATCACCGGGATGGTGCGCAGCGCCTTCATCATCCCGCCGGGGCCGGTCGTTTCTTGTCCGATGACCCCGTGACTCAGGGGGATGCGCTCGTCGTTGATGCGCGCGTCCATGCCACCCACCCGAATCAGGCTGTTGATGAAGGTTGCGCCTTCCAACGCCTCCGCACGATCCAGCGTCGCGGTGACGGTGAACGGCGCGCCCGCCGCGGCCACCATGCGCGAAGTCATGCCCGTGAGCGTCTCCAAACGCGCGGCGTCAATATCATAAAGGCACAACTCCGTCACCGGCAGCTTCTCGCGGTCGCGGATCATGCCGTCCACCAGCTCGGGCGTGTAGGAACTGCCTGCGCCTACCAGCGTCAATTTCATGGTTTGGGTGTCTCCCTGGGATTCATATAGCCGCCGGAGTCGGCGGTGGCGTAGAAATCAGGCGACGGCGACGATGTTTCCAGATTACGGTAGACGTCCGTATCCACCGGGGCGCCGTATGCGTCGAACGCCAGAAGCAACGCGCCGGCCGCCGGCTCGAAGCGGGCGCGCACGATTTGCGCGCGTGGGGCCAGGCGATGAATGGCCTGTGTGACCGTATCCACCAGCAGCGGGCCTTTGCCTTTGAAAATGCTGCCCGCCACCACGACCTCGAAGTTGAGTTGCCCCATATCGAACCGTCGGATCAGCGCGTTCGCATATTCGGCCAGTGCAATGCCGTGGCGCACGATTATGTCAGATGCGACCAGATCGCCCACGACCGACGCCTCGAAGACCAGCGGCGGCAGCGTGAGGCGCGCAGACTGGCTTAATTTGCCCGATGTCAGCCCGCGCAACATCATTTCGACGGAAGGACAGTCGAGGCGGCGGAGCGCCAGATCGGTGAGCAACGTCGGCGCGCCGCGTCCATCCTCGGCGCGCAGCACTGCAACGATGGCATCGCGGGCCAGGTCACTCGCGCCGCCGTAGTCGGCGAAATACCCGAAGGCCCATTCCCGACCGTCTGGCGCAATGGCCGCGGTGTTCGTGCCGGTACCCGCGGCGATCACCACGCCATACGGGCGGCTGGAGCCGGCGCGCATCCCGGCAAACGCATCATTCTTGACGACAATTTGTCGGGCCAGGTTTGCGGCTTCCAGAACAGCCTGGCGGCGTTCGTGGTCTTCGGGCCAATCCGCGCCGGCGAGGGCAAACACACCCAGCGCAACATCTTGTGGGGTCAACCCGGCGCTCTGCAATGCCTCACGCGCCGCGTCAGCCACTACCGCCATTGGAACCGTCACGTCGCTGCCGGTCCAATTGCTGCCGCCGCGCCGGCCCGCGCCCAACACACGGCCGCGTTCATCCGCCACCAGGGCAATTGTCTTGGTGGTTCCGCCGTCTACACCGAGGAGATACATCGTACGAAGCTTTCTGAAGTATCGGCCATCGTCAAGGGCCGCCCACAGCCTCAATGATTTTTATCTGGTCAAAGCACATTCGTGTGTGGCTCCCTGCAAATATCCACCGGATTATACCGCGGCGACCTCCGGGCAGCCAAAACACGTCTCAGCATGGAATTGGCGCTACGGAGTTTAAAACCGTTCAGCGCGATAATGATGTTTCAGAGCAACTATCTGCGGCGCGTGGACTCCTTCCCCGTCAGTTGATGAGCTTTTGACGCAACCGTCCATGCGTGATAAACTGAACATTTGGCTGCCCGGAAGACCGGCAACGCAGCCCTTTTGGGAGTTATGGTTAATGAATAACATGCGCTCGATGCGTAATAACGTCATCTACCTGATTTTGCTGGTAGCGCTGGCGGTTTTCCTGGTGACGTCGCTTACGCGAAATTCACAGGCCCTGCCGGTGATCGAGATCGGCGCGCTGGCGCAGATGGCGCGCGATGGCGACGTAGAGCGAATCACGGTCAGCGGTGAAGAGTTGACGGCGAAACTGGCCGACGGCAAAGAAGTGCGCTCGCGCAAGGAAGGCGAGGGCAGCGCCGTTGAAACATTGGTGAATCTCGGCGTGCCGGCTGAGTCGTTTGGTGACGGCGCGAACCAGATTAAAATCACGGTGCAGCGCCCGAGCATGTGGATGAACTTCGCGCCATTGCTCGCCTCGATCATCCCGGTGCTGCTGCTTGCCGGTTTTTTCATCATCCTGATGCGCCAGGCCCAGGGTGCCGGCAACCAGGCTTTCTCGTTCGGCAAGAGCAAGGCGCGGGTGTTCACCGGCGACAAGCCCACGGTGACGTTTGACGACGTAGCCGGGGCAGACGAGTCGAAACAAGAGCTGCAAGAAGTCGTCGAGTTCCTCAAGGAGCCGCAGAAGTTCGCCTCGCTGGGCGCGCGGATTCCGAAGGGCGTGCTGCTGGTCGGCCCACCCGGCACGGGCAAGACGCTGATGGCGAAGGCGATCAGCGGCGAAGCGGGGGTGCCGTTCTTCTCGATTTCGGGCAGCGAGTTCGTGGAGATGTTCGTGGGCGTGGGTGCGAGCCGGGTGCGCGATCTGTTCGAGCAGGCCAAGCGCAACTCGCCATGCATCATCTTCGTGGACGAGATTGATGCGGTGGGACGGCAGCGCGGGGCGGGGTTGGGCGGCAGCCACGACGAGCGGGAGCAGACGCTGAACCAGATTCTGGTGGAGATGGACGGCTTCGACACGGATACGAACGTGATCCTGATTGCGGCCACCAACCGGCCCGACATCCTGGATCCGGCGCTG
>JBBQRS010000020.1:0-52213 GCA_038214535.1 Anaerolineae bacterium | reverse complement strand
TATCGGTGGTTCCATCGGGCAGCGTCACCTCAAGCGGCGGCAACGATTGGTCGCCGCGGATGCCGAAGGCGCGCAGGCTCAGCCACCAGTCGCCCACCGCAGCGTCCGCCCCCAGCGGCAACTCGATCTGATCCACGACCGGGCGGCCCGGCGGCCAGCAACTCGTCGGATACTGCTTGCCGAGCGGTTGCCAGTCAACACCCGGCAGCACCTCGCCGTCCGGCGACACCAGCACCGCCGAGAAGTAATAGGGCAGGTCGGTTTGCCGCAACGCCTGCCAGTGCAACGCCAGCGTCAACGCCTTCGTCCCCGGTTGATGCTCGACCTGGTAGCCCGTGAGGCGCAAGGCGTCGCCGAAGGTCGCATCCACGGGCATCACGGATGTCGGCAACGGCGCGGCGGCAACCTCATCGTAGTTCGGAACCCAGCGGGCCTGCGTGAACTGCGGCGTGAAGGTCGTTGCGATGGTGAGCAACAGGATGACCTGTCCCGCCAACAGCGCCCAACGCACGGCAGGGCGCAGTTGCACGTAAGCCGTCGCACCCACCAGCGCCACGAACGGCATGAAGAACGCCCATGAGCGGGCGATCTCGAACCGGGCCATGCCGCTGATGAAGAACACCAGAAGCGCGCCGCCCAACGCCGCCACGAGCGCCGTTTCGCCCGACCGGCGTTTGCTGAACGCCACGGCGAACGCCAGCCCGCACAGCGGCAGCCCCGTGAACAGGACAAAATCCCACGCGCTCAGCCCGATGTTACCGAGGAAGGAGAGCTCGAGGCTGAGGCCCTGATCTATCCCCAGCGCGACACGGATCACGCTGAACATGGAGTGCTCCGTCAGCAGGCCATATGCGCCCCACACGGCCAGCAATCCGAACCCAAACAGCAGCCCGACCGTCACCGTGCGGCGCAGGACAGGGCCGACCTGCGGCCACGACTCCTGCGCCGCGCGCAACAGGATCAACAGCCCGCAAAACGGCAGCAAGAGCGCCAACGACAGGTTCACGACCAGCGCCGCGCCCATCAGCGCGCCGGCGAGGAGCAACAGCAGCGCCGCGCGCCCCCGCGCACGGGCGATCATCCCGCCCCACAGCAGCGCCGCCACCGTGACCGCGGGCAGCGCGTAGGTGGGGCTGGGTGAGGTCGCGAAGAGCGCCGCCGCCGGGATCAACGGCAGCCAGACCAGCGCGGCCGATGCCGTCCGTTTGCCGCCGATCATCCGGCCATAGATGTAGAGCGGCACGGCGGTGAGCGCCGACCAAAACGGCGCGGTGATGCCCAGCCATGCCCCGGCCACCTGCGCATCGCTGAGCGAATTGAAGTCCCACGAGGCGCATTGCAGCGGGCGCAGCAGCGTCGAAAGCGTGTTGCTGAGCGCTGGCGCGTGTTCCAGCGCCTGAATCAACCCGGCGTAGAGCATCGGCCACCCGGCGGCGCTCACCGATTGATGCGGATACTTCACCAGGAAACTCGGCATCAGTTCGGGCCACTGGTGCAACATCTCCGGCGTCAATTTCAAGCCCAGCGCCCACCCGCCCGCGCACCCCCCCGTAGAACAGGCGAACAGCAGCGGCAGCGGCTCGCCCGCCAGCGCAAGGACGGCCAGCCGAATCGCGACGCCCCCGATCACGCTCCAGCCGACGAGCAGCCACGCCGCGCGGGGATAGAACACGCGGCAACCGGCCAGATACACCAGGATCGTAGCGAGCGCGAGTAAGGTTCGCGCGAGCGTAGGGTCAACGCTGTGACCGAGATACTGATGCCAGACGGGGAGGATCAGCGCCGCGCGACCGGATAGGAAGGCGATCCACACGCTCACGGCCAACAGCCCGGTAATCGCGAGGATGACGGCGACCCCGAGGTTGGTTGTGCGCGCCGGTTTCACGGTCATACAGCGAGTATAGCCTGCGAACCGGAGGTGTCAAGTAGGGGCAAGGCGTTCCCCATCCATTCCAACTAATTGCGCCAGATGGCAGGCCAAACGCCCGCCAGACCGCCGAAACTGCACTTGCCATTGCGGTTAGGCCCCGTATCCGCACGGTTGGGCCGCAGATTACCTGACTGGACGGCTGTAACACCCTGCGAAACCGGCTTTTTCACTCGGCTGGCGCTGTTTCCAGACGCTTGGAGTGAAGACTAAGGTAATTAGTTGGAATGGATGGGGGAACGCCTTGCCCCTACAGCTACCAATGTTCACGCCCCATCCGCCAACCACTCGCGATAGCGCTCACACAGCGTGTGCGCCGATGCGTACATCGAGTTCGGGCTGAGGAAGTGCGAGAACTCGAAGGTGATGAGCTTCTCGACCCCCGCCCCCTCCGCCGCTTCCATCTTATAGCGCAGGTTCCACCAGTTGATCGGCAGGAAGTTAATCGGCATCCCCCGCTCGAAGGTCTCCACGTTCGACCACGGGCGCAGGCCATGCCGCCGCGCCAGCCGGTTGTTGATTTCCAGATACGCGGGCAACTCATGGAAATCCACGTGCCCATCCTGGAACGCCACGATGTCCACGATCCCGCTCAACTGCGCGAAGACCCAGTCCCACTGGCGCTCGTGCTCCTCCGGCGTGATGGGGTCTTCGACGAACTGCTTGCGGCCGCGCATGTAGGGCGACATCAGCACCGGCAGGTCTTTCAGCCCCTTCACGTGGCGCGCCAGCCGCTCGTAGAGCCGCATCGCGCCTTCGTCATACTCGCTGATCTCGTGCGACATGTACCACCCGCCGAATGCCGCCCGATCCGCATACTTCGCGGCCACCTCCTCCGTGAAGCGCAGGTTGATCTCGATCTCGCGTTCGGGCTGCCCCGCGTGCCAGTAGCGCCCCGAATCGTACATGCCGAAGTAGAAGGTCATCCCGCAACGCTCGGCCTGCGTCAGGAACAGGTCCACCAGATCCACGTACGCGGGGCGCATTGGCCCCTCCGCGGCTAGCGCCGCCGAGTTGAAGGTCGCGCGGTCGCGATAGCCCGCGCGGATCAGGATCACCGTGTCAATCCCCACGGCCCGCATCGCGTCGAAGTCCGCCGCCCACTCGCGCGGCCCCCAGTTGGCCGAAGGAATATCGTGCGTGATCTCATCCAGAAACGTCCCGGTAATCCGCATTTCACCCTCCTGAAAACTTTGCCACGAATTTCACGAATAAGAAAGAAAGGTTTTTGAAATTCGTGTAATTCGTGGCTAAATTTCGACTTTGTCCACAAAATAAAGCGGGTCTCTGTGCAACGCAGCCAGCGCGGCGTCCCACATCGGCGCGGCCTCCAGCAGGTGCGCGGCTGCCGCCAGTACGCGGCCTGTCCGCAGCCCCTTACCCTCCATCAGCGGCCCCAGCCGATCATAGCGCTGCTCCCAACCCACGAAGTTGTGTCGCCGTACGCGCATCGTCAGCCCGCCGCCACCGGGCCGCGACAACAGGATGCGATAATCCAGTTCGTCCGCGTAAAGATATGGCGGCTCGACCAGTTCCTCCACCCCGTGCATCGAAGTATTGGGGCGCAGCCCGCAGCCCAGGAAAAGCAGTTGCCCGTCGGCGTCGCGCAGCTTGCGAAACGGCGAGTGCGGCCCCACCGGCGTCGTGTCCAGTTCGTGCCCGGCCAGCAACACCGCCGCCCGAGCCCCCCGCGCCGTGGCCGAGTGCGTCGGGTGGATGCTGCGCCGCGTGCCGGGGCGCAGCCGGAAATACTCCGTCAGCGCGCCCACGCATGACGGCGTCGCCTGCACATCGAACACGGGGTTGGCCGATCGCACCGTCTCATAGCTCAACGCGGGCATCAGCAGCGTCCCACCCTCACCCAGCGCCGCCAACAACCCGCGCACGGCCGTTTCCGCGCGGCCCGGCAGCGGCCCCAGCGCCCGCAGCGAACTGTGTACCAACAGCACCCCGCCCCGGCGCACGCCCAGCGCACGCAAGTCCGCCGCAATCTGTTCAATGGTCGTTTCCGCGGATGTCATGGGCTCCTTGTCTACTTCCCTGTATCCTTGTTTCCCATCCCTTATAGCACGGAGCCACGCTCGCGCCAAAAGTTTGCGCGTCTCGCCCACACGGTGTAAAGTCAAGTCTAGCCATGACTACCTACCAGGTCGCCCTGCCCGTCTTCGAAGGCCCGTTCGATCTGCTCCTCCAACTGATCGAGCGTGAGCGGCTGGACATCTCCGGCGTCTCGCTCTCGCTGGTCACCGATCAATTCCTCCGGCACATCGCCGAACTGGAACAGATTCGCCCCGACGAACTGGCCGACTTCCTGACCGTCGGCTCGCGGCTGGTACTCATCAAGTCGCGGCTGTTGTTGCCGCGCCCCGCCTCGGCAAGTGATGACGAAGAGGAAGAAGACCCGGCGGAGGCGCTGGCGCGCCAACTGCGCGAGTATAAGCGTTTCAAAGAGATCGCCACGACCCTGCGCGTCATCGAAGAGAGCGACCACCGCACCTTCTGGCGCAACGCCCCACCGCCCCAGATGGAACGCCGGTTGCTGGCAGGCGAATTGAGCCTCACCGATCTGCTGGCCGCGGCGCAAGTGGCGCTGGCCGCGCTGCCGCCGTTGGTCGTGCCGCAAGGCGTCGTCGTCCCGTTCACCCTCACCATCCAGGACCAGATTCGCCTCATCCGTGAGGTGACAGCGGGCGGGCGCGCCGTGACGTTCCGGTCGCTGGTGCAGGGGGCCACGCACCGGCTCGAAGTCGTGGTCACCCTGCTGGCGATCCTCGAACTGATCAAACGCGATCAAATCACCGTGGCGCAGGGCGCAATGTTCGGCGAGATCGAGATCCACGCCCTCGACGCCGCACAGGTCGCCACCCAAATTTCGGGAGACAACGGGGACGACGAAACATCGAGCGTCTGGGATTAAGTAGCTGGTTGGAAACTGTAGTTTAGCCCCTTGTGGGCGTGGGCACCGGCAACGGGCACAAGGCCCTGAACTACCGGTCGAGTCATTCGTGTAATTCGTGGCAAAAAGCATTCAGGAGGAAGCCATGCCGGAAGAGAACCCTCACCCACTGGTGCAACTGGCGCGGCTCGCCATCGAAGCATACATCCGCGATGGGCGCACTGTCCATCCTTCAGATGCGCCCACGCCTATCGAGGGTCCGCCCGCCGGCGTCTTCGTCACCATCCACACGGCATCCACAGGGGAACTGCGCGGGTGCATCGGCACCATTCAGCCCACCACATCGTCGCTGGCGCAGGAGACGATCAATAACGCCATCGCCGCAGCCACGCGTGACCCGCGCTTCCCGCCCATGGAGCCGTACGAACTGGACGACATGACGCTCGATGTCAGCGTGCTGCACCCGCCCGAACCGATCCGCTCGGTAGATGACCTGGACCCGGCGCAGTATGGCGTCATCGTGCAACGCGGATTCCGGCGCGGCCTGCTGCTGCCCGACATCCCTGGCATTGACGATGCCGAAACCCAGGTCGCCTACGCGCGCATGAAGGCGGGCCTGCGCCCCGATGAGCCGGTCGAACTCTTCCGGTTCAAGGTCGAGAAATACACGTGAATCAAGAATCACCACGAAGGAACGAAGACACGAAGAAAGAAAATAAAAGTCTTCGCTTCTTCGTGGTGAATATGAGGAGGTAAACCTATGTCCAATGCGGCTTTGATTCGTTTGCCCGGCCAGCCGGTGCTGCGCGTGGGACACCGCGGCGCGAAGGGCCACGCCCCCGAAAACACCTTCGCCTCGTTCAACTTGGCCGTCGAGATGGGCGTCAGCGCCGTCGAGACCGACGTGCATCTCATCAAAGATGGCGCGGTTGCCCTCATCCACGATCACACGGTAGACCGCACCACCGACGGGCAGGGCTACGTGAAGGATATGACGCTGGCGCAACTGAAATCGCTGGACGCCGGCGCGTGGTATGACCCGCGTTTCGCGGGCGAGCGCATCCCGGAGTTGGGCGAGTTCCTCGATTGGGCGTGTGATTGGGCAGTCGCCGTCGCGCTGGAAATCAAGAACGGCCCGATCTACTATCCGGGGATCGCGGCAAAGCTGGTACACGCGCTGCGTAACCATGAGATGCTCAGCCGCGCGATCCTCATCAGCTTCGACCATCAGGTGCTGCTGGAGGCGAAACAACTCGAGCCCGAGATCACCACCGGCATCCTCTACGTGGGCCGATTGGCCGATCCGGTCGGGGCAGCCCGCGCCGCCGGCGCGTCGGCGTTGCACCCCCACTGGGCCTACGTCACCCCCGACCTGGTGCCAACTGCCCACAACGCCGGGCTGGCCGTCAGCCCGTGGTGTCCCAACGACGCCCCCACAATCAAAATGCTCGCGGAGATGGGCGTGGACAGCATCGGCACGGACTACCCGGAACTGTTCGACCAGATTTAGCCCGCCCGGTCGCTCGTAATGCGCAGTCTTCCGCGCCCGGCGACGCATAAAGCGCACAGGAGTGCGCACTACAAGCCCAGATTCATCCGTAACTCCTGCGGAGTACGCATCTGAGGATGCGTACTCCGCAGGAGTTTACATTAGAAACCCCAATATACCCGACCCCCCTGCGCGCCGATTTGACACCCGGCGAAATGTAAGTAGTATTCCCTTGTTCCCAAAGATACATACATCATACTCCTGCGCCGGTAATCAAGCCGGCGCACCGTGCGACCGCTGGGGTCGGCGCGTGTTTCGCCCCGTGATGGGAAATACGCCGAAACCCTGGTTTTTCATGGAGGCAAAATCGCAAAAAGGTTAACAACCCACTCACCACGCTAACGCGATTCACGTTGTGCCATTTTGTCTTTTTGCAGGAGAAACCATGAAAACCCGGAAGTCTCGTAAGTCCGGCGCGCTGTGGCGGATTCTCAGCGTCGCCCTCGTCGCGTTGACCGTCTTCGCCGCATTCGGCGGCGCGGTTGCCGCCGACGCCCCGCCGCCCCCCGCAGGTGAGCGTTTCACCCAGGATCCCTATGATCTTTGGCCCGGCGAATTTCTCGATTTCGCGCCCCCCGACCCCGACACGTTGACCCTGACGCAACCCGATGGCGCGTCACTCAAGGCCCGCCTGACCCCGATGGAAACCGGTGGGTTGATGGAAACCACCGACAGTTACTCGATCATCCAGGACGCCGACGGCTGGTGGACCTACGCGCAGATCGGCGAGGCCGGCCAGGCCGTCGCTTCCGATCTTAAGGTCGGCCAGAACTCACCGACGGGCCTCGACAAGAAGATCGGCCAGACGCCCTCGATCTGGGTGGACGCAGCAGGCCAGGACGTGCGCGACGCGATCTTCGACGCCGTCCGTGACGTGCAGTCGCCCAACAACTCGATGTTCACCAAGAACGACGTCGCGACCAAGAACTACCGCTACGTCGTCGTCCTGGTGCAATATCAGGATGTCAAGTTCGAACCGTGGCAGACCCGCGAGTGGTTCCAGGCGCAGATCAGCGGCCTGGGCACCAGCCCCAGCGGCTCGGTCACCGATCTCTACTACGAAAACTCTTACGGCCGCTTCATGCCCGAGATGGATGTCTACGGCCCGTATACCAGCAGCTACGACATGGTGAAGTTCGATTATCAGTTGTCCGGCGGCTGGAGCGTCGCTTCGGCCATCAACAACGAAATCGGCAATATGATCAAGAACGATATTGACTGGGAGCAGTACGACAACGATAAGGTTGTCTACACCTCCGGCGGTCAGCAATATCGCTCGGTAGACATGGTAGTGCTGCTCCATGCCGGCCCCGGCAAGGAAGCCACCGGCCAGAACGGCCAGGTCTGGTCGCACGCCTCCACGGCCAACTTCCGCACCGGCTACATCGGCGCGGATGGTCGCGAGCTGCGTATCCGCGCCGCCAACACCTGCCCCGCCATCGGCTTCAACATCGGCGTTACGGCGCACGAGATGGGCCACAGCATCGGCGAGCCCGACTACTATGCCACCAGCTACAACAGCGCCGGCGACGGCGACTGGGACATCATGTCGGGCGGCTCATGGATGGGCGACGCCCCGGCCGGCTCGAACCCGTCGCACTTCAACCCGTTCAGCAAGGTGAACCAGGGCTGGGTCGAGACGCTTCAGGTCACCGATACGACCCTCGGCATCGAGCTGTTGCCGCGCTCGGTCGCGCCGCAAATCGTGGAAATTTCGTTGGGCGGCAGCGGATCGGGCACGGGTGGCGTAGGCTCGGATGAACGCCTCTACGTGGAGTACATCTCCAACCGCGTGCCCGGCGGCATCTTCGACAAGGCCGCGCACAATTCCGGCCTGCTGCTCTGGCACTATGATCGCGGCGGCAGTCAGAACAACCCGAATCGCCTGCGCATGGCGATCATGGAATACGATCATCGCGACGGCACGCAGGACATGCGGCTGAACTTCAACCGCGGCGAACCGACCGACCCCTGGAGCGACACCGCCTTGGGCGCGACGCCGTACACCGACCCCAGCACCAACCGCAACACCCCGCTGGTCGCCGATGGTAGCCTGGAAACGGGCTGGTACATCATGAACATCTCGCCGGTGGGCGAGACGATGACCTTCGATGTCGTGCAGGCGGCAGATGTCACGGCCAAAGTCGGGCTCGACGCACCCTACATCGTCCAGCAACCCGTGATCGTCGGGACCGGCCCGGTTGACCTCGCGGCCAACGTCTACAACCTGACGGGCGAGGCGTTGCATGAAGTCTCGGTGCAGTTCCTCGCCAACGTGGGCGGCTCGCCCGTCCTGTTGGCCGAAACCACCCTCGACACGCTGCCCGCGGGCGCGCCGACGCTCGTCACCGCCCAGTGGGCGATGCCGTTCGCCGGTAAGTTCCCGCTGGAAGCCGTCGCGACGGTCGGTGTGGCCCCCGTCTCCGACACCTTAGGCGGCTCCAACGCCAGCAGCCAGGGCATGGTGCGCGTGTTCGAGCGCATGGCCCCGGTGCTGATCGTGGATGACGACGACGGTTACACCGCCGAAGAAGCCTTCGAAGGCGCGTTGACCGCCCTGTGCATCCCCTACGTGCTGGTGGATCACACCACGGATCTCGCGACCCTGAGCCAGTACGAAATGGTGATCTGGTCCGCCGGGCAGGCGGGTCGCCAGAACGGCCAGCTCGACGCGCAGGAACGCACCGCCTTGAAGGCGTACCTCGACGCGGGCGGCAAGCTGTGGATGAACAGCCCGCGCCTGGCCGCGGCCCTCGCGGCGACCGGCGCTGCGCCCGGTACCGATCCGGACATGCTGACCGATTACTTCGGCGCGGCGTATCCGATGTCGAGCCAGGCCGGCGGCGGCGTGATCACGGGCATGGGCCAGCCCATCGGCGGCAGCGCCAGCTACACGTTGCGCCCGTTCCCCGGCCGCGCCATCCAGGACTTCCTGGTGCCCGCCGAGAGCGCGGTTGGCGTCGTCAACCCGCTCTTCACCTGGTCCTACGGCAACCTCATGGGCATGGAAGTCATGGGCGACGCCGCGCACAACAACTTCCAGGTGGTCTACTTCGGCTTCAACCTCTCGCAGATGATCTACGGCGCGGAACGGCTGGCCCTGACGCAGCAAGTGCTCGACCGTATGGGCCTCTCTTCCGTGTGCATGATCCAGAAGGCCGGCTCCGTCAAGATCACCGTACACGACGCGGATGCGATCATCCCGCGGGTCAGGCTCAGCAGCACGTCATCGCCCAACGGCATGATCCTCCCGCTGACGAAGACCAGCGTCCCCGGCACGTTCAGCAGCGTCGTCAATCTGCTGAAACCGGGCACGAGTGGACGCGGCCTGGTGACCGGCCCCACTGACCTCCTCAGCGTGACCTACGAGGATAAGCCGAGCCACACCATCTGGGACGCGGCGGACCTCTACGTCTCGCCCTCCCAGGATCAAGGCCCGACGATCTACCACGACCTGATCTCGAACGCCATTGACGCACAACCGCTGCCCGTGCTGGCCGTCGCCACGGACGACGTCCGCGTCACCCGCGTCGAGCTGTACTATCGCAAGGCCGGAACGGGTGCGTTCACCCGCCTGGTCATGACCGAGACCTCGCCCGACGCCTGGCAGGGAACCATCCCGGCCTCCGCCATCACCCCGGCGGGCGTCGAGTACTACCTGACGGCCAAAGACACCGTGAACCACATGACGTGGGCCGGGTCAGCCGCCGCTCCCAACTTCGTGGTCGTCCAGCCGCGCACCCTCGCGCCCTGACCCCCGTCGTAAGTTCGTGAAGTAAAAGAAGGGGCGGGATGGATTTCTCCATCTCGCCCCTTCCGGTTCCCTCTCCCTGTAGGAGACCTTGTCCCCGGTAATCCGGGGAGGGTTAGGGTGAGGGCCGCCCGCGCCCCTCTTTGTAGTAGCGGCTTCAGCCGCCCGTCTTCAACTGCGCCGCGTAATGCTTGCGGAACTTCGCCACCTTCGGCGCGACCACCACCTGACAATACGGCTGGCTCGCGTTATTCGCGAAATACTCCTGGTGATAATCCTCCGCCGGGTAGAAGGCCGTGAACGGCGCGATCTCCGTCACCACCGGATCGTGCCACAACCCCTGCGCGTACAGCTCGCGGATCGTCTCCTCCGCGGTCGCCCGCTGTTCCGGGCTGTGATAGAAGATCGCCGACCGGTATTGCGTGCCCACGTCCGCGCCCTGCCGGTTCAGCGTCGTCGGGTCATGGACGGCGAAGAACACCTCCAGGATATCGCGGAAACTGATCACCGCCGGATCGAACGTCACCTGCACCGCCTCGGCGTGCCCGGTTGTCCCGTTGCAAACCTCGCGGTATGACGGGTTGCGCGACTGCCCGCCGGTGTAGCCCGACACCACGTCCGTCACCCCACAAAGCTGATCGTACACCGCCTCCACACACCAGAAGCAGCCCCCCGCCAGCGTCGCCGTCTCAAGCTTTTTACTTTGGTCGTCAGTCATGTTTACTCACCTCATCCCCTTCTGGAGCTAAGGATACCAGCACTGGCCGCGTCTTTCCGTGGTCAGGGATACGGTGAGGGAAAAATTCGCGGAGCGCAGGTGCTTTACAGCGCAATCACATTGGAGTATTATGCTCTCATGATCAAATCTGACATTCCCGCCCTGAAGAAGACGGCCTTTTCGGTCGCGTCACTCCACGACGCGTCGGACGGTAAACAATACTGGCTGACCAGGACCCCCGCAGAACGCCTGGCAGCCGTTGAGATCATGCGACAAATCATCTATGGCTACGATCCGGCTACCACGCGACTTCAAAGAGTTCTTGCAATTACTGAATGCCCACCGCGTTGAATATCTGCTGATCGGCGGATACGCGGTTGGCTATCACGGCTATCCGCGCGCCACGGCAGATATGGACATATGGATCGCCACCAATCCGCAGAATGCAGCCCGAATCGTCGCCGTCCTGAAAGAATTCGGCTTTGACCTCCCCGGACTGTCAGACGATTTATTTCTCCGCGAAAATCAGATCGTCCGCATGGGCGTGCCGCCCATTCAAATCGAAATCATCACCAACATTTCCGGTGTAACCTTCGAGGAGTGTTACGCCGACCGCCTCGTGGCTTCGCTCGATGGTCTGCGAGTCAACCTGATTGATTTGAAGAATCTGAAGATCAACAAGAGGGCCAGTGGCAGATATAAAGACCTCGACGACCTGGAAAACCTGCCATAAAGCAAGCATGGGAAATGCGGGGAGTTATCCCAATCCCACACCTGTGAATACAGGTTACGATACGTCTTCATCGCGCCTTTTGCAGCCGCTGGGGGGCTGCGCCCCCCAGACCCCCAGCTTCAGAAATCAGAAATCCAGCAATCAGGATCCAGAAACAATGGGGGAGACCAGACGAAACCCGAAGTTGAAGTGCGAGTAGTTCGGGAAGTCCCTGTAGCGGGAAGCGCACCGCGCGTGGCCGGTGCCGTGGTACCACGACCCACCCACCAAAACGCGGACACTATCTTCTTTATCATACCAGCTATTCGTCCATTCCCACACATTGCCCCCCATATCCATGAGGTGATTCGGAATGCTCTCGCCCAACGGATACATCCCCACAGCGGACGTACCGCCGACACCCGAAGCGCTTACATTGCATCGCGCCGCGATCGCCGCTTCATCCGCCGTGGCCGGCCCCTTCGGGGCATCCCAGGGATAACGGTTCTTGTCCGCCGTCCCGCCTGCCATGCGTCGCCACTCATCCTCAGTGGGCAGCCGGATTTGAGTGACGTCCCGCGCCGGCAAATCGGCAACCAACGCTCGTTCCTCATCGGGCAGCCCGGCCTCCCCGGCCCGCGCGCGGCGCAAGACGTCCGCCAGCCACGCCGCGTAAGCTGAGGCCTCGTACCATGAGACCCCGACGACCGGATAGCCGCGCCGCTCCCTGCCGAAGCGTGCCTGCCGCCAGTATTCCGGCTCCTTCACCGCGCCTTCACCGCGGTAGCCCGGCGGCGTTTCTCGCCACTTCCAGCCGGGGCTATCGCGCCCATCCCACCAATCGGAATTCTCGTAGCCCCCGGCGGCAATGAAGCGCTCGAAACCCGCGTTGGTCACCGGATAGCGCATCGCCAGCAGGTCGCCGCCGCCATCCGCGCACTTCGGGCAGGGCAACCACGCGTTCAGGTCATCGGGCAGCCAGCCCAGCTCGTCCAGCGCCTCGCCGGCCGCGTAGCGCTCCTTCGGATCACGTCGCTCCTCCGTCATATGCTGATGCAACAACCCCATAACGCGCTCGCGCATGGGCGCGGGGAGCCGTGCGCCAGCATCCACGGCGCAGCGACCGGCAAGCACGATGTGGCCGGCGTCCAGCATCTTCTGTAGCAGGAACTCTCGACGCTTGGGTGAGAGCATCGGATGCGCGGCCGCCAATAAGATCACCTCGTCCCACCAGGGATCGGTCGCATGATCGAGCGCAGTCTGCGCCATTTCCGGATCCAGATCCTCTATGAGCGCCGTTGCTGCTAAATACTCGCGGAAGCTCTGGTGTGAGAAGGCAAAAACACCCGGTTGGACTTCGATGAAAAGGCCGCTGCGCTGGTGTGCGACTGAGAGAAAATTACGCGCCCAGGCAGCCTTCTCATTAATCTGAGCTCCCTCATTCTCAGAGAAGAATTGCGCGAGTTTATTCTCGACGTCTTGCTGTGTCGTCTCCGACAACCCATTGTCTTGCATCCAGTCTGCAACATGCACCAGGGCACGTTGTTTCGCCTCAACCGCCTGCCCTTCATCCAGGAACGCTCGACCCGTGCCGTCTACCAGCACTAGTTCCCGAACACCCGCCACGCCCTCTCGCTCTGCTCTATGGGTATCCCAGAAACCGAGTAATAACTCCACAAGCTCTTTGTATACGTCAACCCGCCGTTCCGGCAAGGTTGTCCCGCGATATTTATAGACCAATACCAGCGTCGTACAGAACAACGGGTTGCGAGAAAGCTCATCAACCTTTTCCTTGCGCCGGATGTCCGCCAACAAATCACTGATCTGAGACTGCCGGCGCTGGGCATCCGGTTCCAGAATCTTGAGCAGATTACGAACCAGATCGTCCCGACTCTCGGGCTCAAGTGGCTGGACGGTGCAAACCACAGGGCGTGGCAGGTATTCAGCAACTTCATCGTAGCCCTTTGGTCGCGACGCGAGGCCAAAACGATTCCCCAACGGGGCATAGTGTTTGATGAACGCACTGACCATCTGGGCCACCATCGCGCGTTGGTCTCGATCTGCTACTTCATCAAGCCCATCGAGCAGAACCAGGCAGTGACCTTCTTTGAGCCGGTCATGAAAGAAGCCCGGTGTGAACTCAAGTTCGTATTCCGCGAAATAGTCTTCGATGAATCGCCTCAAGGCTGACGGCGCAGGGCTTGTATATTCCCTCTTGTGAGTATCTAAATACCGGCCAAAATTACGCAATGGGACAAAAATGGGAAGTAGAGGCTGGGCCGTCCAACTCAGATTCGCGCCTGCTTGGCCGCCGGCAAAACATGTCGTTAAGTGTCTGAGAAGGGTCGTCTTGCCCGATCCGGGTAGTCCCTTGAGGAGAAAAACCGGATACCGTTCAAGCACCTCGTTGATATTCATGGTGCGGGGTCGGTCATCTTCAGACCGGTCGCCCGATCCGGCGTCCTTCGTTTGACGGGCCTCCTGGCTAAACCTCGCTTCGGGGTCCTCAACCTCAAGGGGCACAAACACGGCTTCCAGTTCAGCCTCTGACCGTGCTTGCCCCGGACGGCCTGCTGGTTTGATAAACAGGAATGAGAGACGACTGTGACTGACCAGGAGATGATTGACGTACTCCTCCAGAGCCTGAGTCTCGGGTTTGTCAGGATCAAGGCCGCGCAAGGCCATTTGATCGCGTGCGTATGCTTCCACATGCGATAGACTTGTCGTCATGCCCCGCAAATACCGACGGACTTGCGCTTGATCCGCGGCCTGAATGAGTGCGTTCCAATCTTCCAGGGAAGCCAGTTCCTGATGAAGCGCGCTCAGGAAATTCGCAAGCTCCGGGCGTCGGCTTGTCGGCCAGTTGAGTTGTCGTAGAAGCTCGTTAGAGATGAGTGACGGGTCGGGTTCGGTCATCATGAGAGCAGCACGCGCAATCTCGCGCCGCAGCGCCTTATTGTCACGCGCCTGGAGTTGATCGAATCCGAGGTTCAACACATATCGCTCAAAACCATCGGCATCGGCAGGCGCCCCGGCTATTTGCAGCGCGGCCTTGACTGCGCCGAGCATGGCTTTCTCCTGGGCGCGCTGATGTGGCCCACGAACGATAAGGCGTTGCAGAGGTTGCTTGATCGGTTCAAGGAGGAGGTCGGGCGCGCCCTCTTCCAGGAGGCCCTTCCCTACCAGCTTAAGTCCTTCGACCAGGGCGAGTGAAATCGTGGTAACGGCGATCGGGTCCAGGCTCTCAATGCCCATGCAAACCTTCCTTGAAAAGATCCTTCAAATCGTATTCGGAGCACAAATCATCGTCCGATTCGGCCTCCGTCGCTGCTTCACTATAGCCCATGCACACGCGAACGTCAATCCTTTTTTGCTTCTGCTTATGTTAACCTAAAAGCCGCTCGACCTTCTCAGATCGGGCGGCTCTTTACCTGACGATAACCGGGTAATAAATCCATTATGCCGCGGCCGGCGCGGCGCTGGCGAGGCTCTTGCTGCGCTCGATGGATTGCAGTGCAAG
Organism: Anaerolineae bacterium; assembly: GCA_038214535.1. Lineage (GTDB taxonomy): Bacteria > Chloroflexota > Anaerolineae > CG2-30-64-16 > CG2-30-64-16 > JBBQRS01. The sequence goes on along the minus strand of JBBQRS010000020.1, from coordinate 37,140 downwards.
GTAGCGCTCGCCGTACTTGTGCACCTTGTCCAGCTCGTTATCGTAGTTGGAGTAGTGCATCTCCTCGTCATTCACCAACTGCTCGAAGACCTTCCGCGAGTTGGCATCCGCGTTCGCCGAGCACTCATTCGCCCACTGGTTGTAATCGCGGACGCTGCCCAGTTCCATGTTGCACGCCATCTCCAGCATGGCGGCCACATCCTGCACCGGCTCCACGTCAACGGCAGGCTTCATGATCGCGTCGCCCTTCAGGAACAGGATACGCTCGGCCAACAGCTCGACGTGATTCATCTCCTGGATCGCCGTCCGCTTGAACAGCCCGGACAGCAGGTCGTAGCCCTGGTCGTCCAGGTGGAAGTGGAAGTACATGTACTGGTTCACTGCCGCCAACTCATCGCTCACCGCCCGATTCAACAGTTCGATGCTTTTCTCGTGCATTGTCTTCCTCCAGTTACTTTTGAATGTAGATATTTGATCGTTTACCACGTAGCGCGCCGCGTATTTACCGCGCTCCGCTCCACGCAGGAGATCCTTCAAATCGTATTCGGGGCGCAAATCATCATCCGATTCGCAGTCTATCATGCCTGCACTATAGTCTATATCGTCTATTCAGCGATAATCTGCTCGTACAGCTCGCGGGAAAGTCGGAACCCCTGGGCTATGAGCGTGTCAAGCGATCTTCGCAAATCAACATCCATCCCGGCATCCCGCGCCAGCAAGAGTATGCCGATTGTGCCGGTCGGCTTCACATTCATCACTCGCGCCTTCGCACGCGCCGCGCCATCATCAAGCAACACCAGTTCTGCACCCAATTCGCGAGCGAGAACGATCGCCTCGGCCTCGCCCTGGTCAAGTTCGCTCAGAAGAGCATCCACCGCGGTCGTGTTCTCAACAGCAACACGAACGAGCCAACCGTCAGCAACCGCTGCACGCGTCTCATCCGAACCCGGCTCGCCAATACCTTGCAACACCACTTCACGATAGACCGCTTCAGGAAGATAAACTTGTCCGAACAGATCATGCAAGACGGCAAACCGGCCAAGAATCGCGAGATAAATCAATGGGCCGGCGTTTGTGACAACCAAAGGCGGCACAACGTCACTCTTTCGGTTCAGAGAGGAGATTCATATCATCTTGATAATCGGCGGACGTGTAATCGTACGCGGGAAAGCCGCGCGTTTTCAGCAGCGCGGCAAATTGATAGCGCGTCATCCCGGCCAACCGGGCAGCCTTCGCCAGACTGATCGCATGATCCACGAACAGGCCGATGGCGAGCGCAACCTTCAGCCGGTCTTCATCCGCGGATCCGGCGCGCTTGTACGCTTTCAGAACTGCGGCAAGATCGGCCGGAATCTGTAGCTCTAAGATCGTCGCTTCTGCCATCTTTCACCTTCTATCCACAATACAAAACTATACCTTCACTATAGCCTACGCGTAACGGAACGTCAATCCATCCGCCCCCGCGTCCACCTGCACCTGTGCGCCGGGCTTCGGGTCCGCGGTGAGCATCCAGTCGGTCAAGGGCTACGTTCACACGCTGACCGTCGACAGGCTTGTCGGCAGCACCCGGAGAATTCGCGCGACTACTCAGGCCGCAGTTACACCCCGGCCTCGCGCCCCACGTCATCCCATGTTTCTGAGAGACCGAGTCGTTCGGCCCACGCCGTGATGTACGGGTAGTCGAGTTCCCCTCCAATGGCGGCGACGATGCTCGCGATGTCACCGACATGCTTCGACTGCCGACTGATGCTGAAGTAGTGTAACTTGTACAGGATCAGGTCCTCCGGCGAGTGCACCCATACCACACCGACCGGCGGACCCAGGTCAACCAGCAAGCGACGGCGCAAGGCCTCTGCGCGGTAGGCATCCCCGGCGCGCAGTAGAAACAACTCCGCCTTGTAGCCCGAATACATGTGGATCGCGTTGATCGGCAGATCGCCGCCCGGGATGATCATCACATCCAGCATCACGTCCATCGGAACTAACATGCCGCGCTTTCGAAGCTCTTGAGATAGCGCGGGGATGGATTCGGGTAGCAATTCGATCACGACATCGAGGTCGCGCGTCGTGCGGACATCACCCCAAGCCCAGACGGCCACTGCACCGCCGATCATATATTCAACGCCAGCCGCTTCGAGAGCATCGAGGACGGAACGGATGAATTGCGAAAAGTCCAGGTTGCGGATTTCGGCTTCGCTCATCCCCTGCTCCTGATCATCCGGAGAGCTTCCTGTTGGGTCAGTTCCGGGCGTCGCAGGCGCAACCGGTAGGCCCCAACCCCCTCGGCGAGCCGGATCATGGAACATCCTTCCTGGAAGCGCTCGGCAGGCGTCAGGCGACGCGTGATCGCCACCTGCACCGGATCAATTGCCGCGAATGCACCGGCTATGATCCGCCGGATATCTTCGGCGCCCCCGGCGCCTTTCTCGCCCCTCGGCTCTGCGTCCATGCCTGTGCGTTCGAGTCCTTTCACTCTGTCGCGGCGACCTCGTAGCGCGTCATCCCCGCCAGTCGCGCCGCCTTCCCACAAAAAATTGCTCTTCACGTTGCACTCTACCTCACGCGTAACGGAACGTCAATCCATCTTCGCCCGCATCCACCTGCACCTGTGCGCCAGGCTTCGGGTCGGCGGTGAGCATCCAGTCGGCCAGCGGCTCGCGCAGGTTCTTCTGGATGATTCGCCGCAACGGACGCGCGCCCCACTCCGGGTGATCGTTCTGCGCCAGCATCCACACCTTTGCCGCGTCGCTGAGCTCCAGCGTCACGCCCTGCGCCTCCAGCAGCTTGCGCTCTTTCTTGAGCAGCAACTCCAGGATTTGCGCTAACTGCTCCTGCGTCAACGGCAGGAACAGGATGATCTCGTCCAACCGGTTGAGGAACTCCGGGCGCAACGACTCATGCACCCGATCCATCACCTGATCGCGCATCTGGTCGGTCATCACTGATTTATCGAGGTACTCCGACCCCAGGTTGCTGGTCATGATGATCACGGCGTCGCTGAAGCTGGTGGCGCGGCCCTGCGCATCGGTCAGCCGCCCCTCCTCCATGATCTGCAACAGCACGTCAAGCACGCGGGGATGCGCCTTCTCCACCTCGTCGAACAGCACCACCGTGTGCGGGCGCTGGCGCACCTTCTCGGTGAGCTGCCCGCCGCCCTCGTAACCGATGTAGCCCGGCGGCGCGCCGATCAACCGGTTCACCGTGTGATCCTGCTGATACTCGCTCATGTCCAGCACCACCATGGCGTCCTCGTCGCCGAACATGAACTCCGCCAGCGCCTTCGCCAATTCGGTCTTACCTACACCGGTCGGGCCGAGGAACAGGAACGAACCGATGGGGCGCTTCGGGTCCTTCAATCCCACGCGGGCGATCTTCACGGCGCGGCTCACCGCCAGCACCGCCTCTTCCTGCCCGATGATCCGCTGGTGCAGCGCGTCCACCATGTGGGCATAGCGGGCGCGTTCGTTCACGCCCAACTTGCTCACCGGTATGCCGGTCATCACGCTCACCGCTACAGCCACATCGTCGGCGTCCAGAACCATGTCCGCAGGCGTCTCCGCGTCCGCGGGGCGCGTGCGGTTCGCCAGCTTGAGCAGCGCGCCCGCCCGGTGCAGCGCCGCCAACGCCGAGGTAGGCAGCGGGATCCCCGCCACATAGCGCTTGCCCATGTTCGTCGCGGCAGGCAACGCGTCGTCCGCAATAGTCACGCCATAATCGTGCTCCAACCGGGGCCGATGGACTTCCAGAATGGAGACCGTTTCGTCAATGGTCGGTTCGGGCACGCGCATCCGGTGGCTGTTCTCGCGCACCATGCTGTCGTTCGCCAACCGGTCGTTCCATGCCGCATCGGTGGTCGAACCGATCACCACGGGGCGCAGCGCCAGGAACGCCCGCTGGACAGCCCGCGTGGCCTTCGCGAACTCCGCGTTGATCGTCGCGCCGGAGAAGAAGCGCTCGATGTTGGGAATGAAGAGGATGCCGTCGCGCGCCTGTTGCAGCGCGGTGGTCACGGCCTTCTCCGGGTCGGCCAGCAGCGCGTACTCCGACACGGTGACCAGGTTGCTCAGCCCTTCCGGCCCCTTGCCCTCGGCCATTTGCAGCGCCAGCGCCTGCACCAGCGACCGCCGCCCCACGCCCGCGTCGCCCACCAGGATGACATGCCGGTGGTCGGCCAGCGAGAGCAGCCCCATCAGGTCGTTCATCAGGTCTGCGCGCACGTACACCGGCGCGCCCTCGCCGCCTTTCGCCTGCGCCACCTGGTCTTGCCCCGATACGCGCTTGGTCTGCGCCGAAACCGACAACCGGTTTGCCATCGTCTCGCGCGTGATGCCGTAACGTCGCAGGATGCTCGCCGTGCCCACGCCGCGTTCGGCCAGCCCGCCCAGCGCGTGATCTGTCCCCACCTGCGTCTCGCCGCCGGCCTCCGCGATGCTGCGCGCCTCGTCCAGCGCGATCAGCATATCGGTGGAGAGCGGCACCGCCGCGCCCTTCGCATCGGTGAAGGTGAAATCGGCGTCCTGCCCGTTGCCGCTGCGCGCCAGCGCCTCGGCGGAGGCCGCCAGCTCATCCATGCGGAAACTACGCTCGACCGCCAGCCCGGTGAGCAACCGGTGCGCCGCGCTGCCCGCGTCGCGCGCAAAGGTCAGCAACAACGATGCCGGGGTCAGCACCGTGCGATTGAGGGCGCGCATCCGCACGGCCGCGGCGTTCATGGCCTGATCCAGTTCCGGCGAAAGCAGGGTCGGGTTCAGTGTGCCCATATCAACCCACTTCCAACCCGTTCAACCAGCGCACCACCGCGCGACCCAACTCCTTCTCCTTCGCCGCATACACATGATCCGCGCCGCGCACCGTGCGCACGGTGTAGCCTGCGGGCGGCTGCTTCTTGAGGTTCGCCACCACAATGCACCAGTTGATCTCCGCGCCCCCACACAGCGCCAGCACCGGCAGGTTGAAACCCGGCAACAGCGCGGCGAGATCCGCGTCGCGCCGGCGCGCGTGATCCACGATCATCCCCGCGGTGGCGAGGTAGGGCCACGTCGGCATGGCGTACAGCGCCTCTTCCTGGCCCGCGGCCACGATGCGCTCGACCTCGTCGTACCAGACGTCCGAGTCCTCGCCGCCGATCAGCCGCCGGTTCAGGTCGCCGATCTCGCGCGCGCCCGACGCCGGTGAGAGCAGCCCCAGCGCGACGACGCGCGGGTCGCCCGTCTGTGCCAGATAGTAGGCCGCCTTGACACCGCCCTTGCTGTGTCCCAGCAGGATGACGCGTTCGTATCCGCGTTCGGCCATCAGGTCAATCGCCGCGCGGATATCGGGCACGCAGCCCTCGAAGCGTTCACGCGCCGCGCCGAGGATGCCCGCGCCGCGGTTGTTCGCGACCAACGTGGTATAACCCGCAGCGGCCAGCAACGGCGGCAGCGCGCCCTCCACCTCGCCGGTGAACGTGCCGGTGTAACCATGCACCAGCACAACGCCCACCGGTTTCTCAGCGCGCCGGGTATAATCGCGCGCGTGGTAAATCGCCCCAAAGTGCTGCAATCCGTCAGAGGTCGTCAGTTTAATGAGTTCGGCCAGCACGGCTCGCCTCCCGTGAGAATATACCCCGATTGTACACGAAAGCGCCGCGGAACACGAAGTCGCGGCGCAATCGTTCCCGGTTAATTTCTAATACCCGCGGAGTGAGCACGCCACGAGATGGCGTCAGATGCGTACATTGTATCGCGGTATTGCGCCCGTTCGCATCTGAGGATGCTCACTCCTCTGCTCCTCCGCTCCTCCGTCTCACCCCACCACCCACCGCCGCCGTCGCGTCCACTTCGCCGCGTTGCGCACCAACTCCTCGGCCAGTTCCTGCGTCGGGCACGACGTTTGCAAGCACACCCCTTCCGGCTCCAGCTCGGTGAGCAGCGTCTCGACCTCCCGCGGCTCGCAACTGAGCACCAGAAGCTTGCCCTTCGCCTGGATGCGTCGCAGCAACGGGATCCATTGTGACATGGGGGCCTCGCCCGCGCCCGGCACCCACTGAATGCCGTCCAGCCGGGGCAACGCGAGCAACGCATCAAGATGGCGGATCGCGCCAGGGCCGTCCAGGTGATAAATCGTGCGCTCAATCCAGCGCGTCTGCTGCTCGATGGCGGGTAAGAAGACATCCTGGAAAATCCGCGGCGACACCATGCACGAGATGTCGCATTGCAGGTCAATCGAAGGCACGTCGGACCAGATATTGATCCAGTAGAAATAGCCGCCGATCCACTGGTGGATGACGCCGGTTGAGGCTTCCCAGGCGCGCAACCAGGCCGCGTTTGCCTCGTCCACCGCCAGTTTGATCTCCTCCGGGCGTTCCAGCAGTTCGATCAACAACGGTTCCGTGCCGCGCAGCAACGCCACCACTTCCGTCGGCGCGTTCAGGTCGGGCACGCTGACGTAATAACACCCCGGCGCGCGCTGCGACCCCGCGTCCAGCAATCGTTTAGAGATCTGCCACCACGGGTTGCCCGGGTCGAAAGCGAGGCGCGGGCGCGTGTCCCAATCCTCGAACAGCGGCTCGGCCCAGGCGGTGTCGCTGCCCGGCACCAGCCGATAGGGCGCGCCGAGATAGGCCGCCAGGATGGCGACCATGTTGATGTTCACAGGCGTCATCGTCGGGAAGGCCTCGCCGCCGTAATAGGTCTGCTCGATCAGCTTCTCCTGCCGCGGGATCACCAGGTCGGGATCGGTGAACCAGCGAAACAGCTCCCCTTCATCGGTGATCGCGCCGCGCGGTGAACTGAGCGAGGCGTATTCCGGCCCGGCGGTCGGTCGCGGCGCGGTCACCTGGATCACCGCCCGATCAATGATCTCGCCGTGCCACCACGCCTCACACCGGCGTTCGGCCTCCTGCCAATCCTCTTTATAAATCAACTCCATCGATCTGTCTCCCATCATCGGTAGGGGCAAGGCGTTCCCCGGCAATTCGCCCGCAACCAACCTATCCCCTTGCACGCACATTGTCTCGTTACGGAAAAATTCTGTAGGAACGCCTTGCCCCTACTCCCACTCCAACACCACCTTCACCGCGCCGGAGTCGTGGTCACCGGCCAGCGCGATCCCATCCGCGAAGCGCGCCGCGGGCAGGCGATGGCTGATCAGTCGCCCCAATGGCAGCTTACCGGAGGTCGCCAGCGCCGCCGCGGCCGCCGTCTCCGGCCCGCCGCCCCCGCTGCCGATCAGCACGAGATCCCAGTGCAGCAACTGCGTCCACTTGAAATCGGCGCGCGCGTCCTCGTAGTCGCCCAGGACCAGGATACGCCCCCCGTGCGCCGCAGCAGCCATCGCCGTTCGCATCGCATCCGGCGAACCCGACGCCTCGATCACGGTGCGAAAGCGCCCGCCCTTCTCGGCCACCAGCGCGGCGGCCAGCGCGTCATCCGGCGTGTCGTCCAGCGGCAGGCTTTGCGCCTCACCAACCTCCGCGGGGCGCCGCGCGCGCGGTTCTTGCGCGGGGGTCGCCGTCGGTTTGAAATCATGATAATTCACGACGCGCCGCGCCCCCAGCTCTTGCGCCAGCGCCAACCGTTGCGCCCGCCCGCCAACCAGCGTCACGTCGCCGCCAGGGCCGGCCGGCTCCAGCATCAGCACCAGCAACATCAGCAGCCCAATGGGGCCATCGCCCAGGATCAGGGTTGGGCCGGCCGCGTCCGCGCTCAACCGTCGCCGCGCGTGCAGACACACCGCCAGCGGCTCGATCAGCGCCGCTTCGGCCAGCGAGAAACCGGCGGGCAACGGATGCAGCTTCGCCGCTTCCGTCAGGAAATACTCGCTATAGCCGCCGGGATACTCGAAGCCGATCTCGCCGCCATCCACAAGGTGATTGTTGCCCACGCAGGGCCGGCCGACCAGCGCCGCATCCATGCCCGACCCCACCGCGGCGACCGTGCCGCTCCACTCGTGGCCGGGGATCGCCGGGTAGCCGGTGCGTTCCCACCCGGCGATCATCAGGAGGTCGGTGCCGCAAATGCCGCACGCGCCGCTGCGCACGAGCGCCTGCCCCGGCCCCGGCTCAGGCCGCGGCAGTTCCTGCCACTCCAGTTGATCCGGCCCGGTATTGACGATTGCCTTCATGGTGTAACCTCCGTCCTTCAAGTGTTCGTGTCCGCGCCGGCCCACCCTCACCCGACCTCTCCCAGGGGGAGAGGGGCCGAAACGCCCATCCGTGTTAGCCCCTCACGAATCTTCCAGCGCCGCCTTCCCCTCCAACCACGTCTGTTCGCTATCCAGCACGAAGCGCGACGGCCAGCCTTTGGGCGGCATCTCCCACGCACGGAATTTCAACACGGCCTCGCAGAACGCGTTGCACGTCTCCACCGATGGGTTCGCCAACAGCGCCTCGCCCAGCGCGACCAGATCATCCGGTTTCTCCGGCGCGCGCCTCACGAAGTTGGTCAGCCACTTGTGATAGGGATACAGGATCCGGTTGTGCGCCAGGATCAACCGATAGCCCATCAGCACGGCACGCGTCGCGGCCCAATGGCGCAGATAGGGATTGTCCCACTTCTCGCCCTCGCTCATGAACCATTGCAACCCCTGGAGTTGCGCCACGAAGCCCTGCATTTTACCCGCGCGCTCGGCCTCCGGATACGCGGCCACGCGCGCCAGCACCTCGGGCAGTTCAGGGTCGCGCGTCCAGGGCACAAAGGCTTCAACGAAGGCGAAGCGGGCCGGCTCGCTGCCGTGGTCTGCCGCAGCCTCCAGAAAGCTCCGGCTGATGAACTTGGCGTCTACGTAACCGCCGGGATAATCCGCCAACTCCGGCGCGTACATCGTCAGTTCGCCCGCCTCCTTCTTGCGCGCGTAGCCGGCCTCCGTCAGCACCAGCATCACGTCTACGTCGCTATCGGGGCGACTCAACCCATGCGCCAGCGAGCCGCCCACGATCACCGCGAGGCAATCGGGGTCGGCCTCCATCTTCTCGACCACGCGCGCGATTGCGCGCTGATGATGTTCCAGCATTTTACCTCCAGGAAGCGCCCAGAAACCCGGTTTCTTCGAGAAACCGGGTTTCTGATCACATTATTCAAAAGTCAGCGATTGAATGATTTCCCAGTCAGATTCGACATATGCTTCAACGAAAACTCGATATGCATCCAATGTTCCGAACTGTGACAAGACAACATCAGAGTTAGGCAATTTACCTCCTCGTAGGCCAATGTAGTCGCGATAACTTGAAAACTCCCAATCTTCCGGCTTATCCACCAGCCCGGCCATTACGGGATTGGCATGAATGTACCTTGATAGGTGGAGAAGATATTCCTCCCTGTCAACTCGACCCGCTTGAAAGCGGCCTTGGAACAGAGTTCCGGTCCGTCCATAGCGCTTATTAATGGCCTTTGTATACGACAGCGCCAGAGGTTGAATACTTTTTCCAAAATCTTGTGCTCCAATGTGAATCAAAAGATGGTAATGATTAGGCATCAAGCAGTATGCAATGATCTCCTCACCCTCCGCAACGAGGTATTTCTTCAACTGTCGCAAGAAGTAAAGATAGTTCTCTCGCTCGAAGAATATAGGTTGCCGGTTATTGCCCCGATTATAAACATGATAATAAGCATCGGCTTCGAATGGAGCGCGATAGGGCATCACAATCTCCTTTCACAGTCACAGCCCAGAAACCCGGTTTCTTCGAGAAACCGGGTTTCTAAACGTTGCTAAATCCGTTGCGCCGTCTCCATCAGCGCCGCCAAAATCGCATCGTCCTCATAGTTGAACTTCGGCATGGGTACGCGGCAGCGCGGGCCGATGGGCAGCCCCAACCGCGCGAGGCAACGCTTGGCCGCGGCCGGATACTGCGTGCTTGCCGCGCGCTCCATCACGGCCAGCATCCGCTGCAGATCGCGCGCCGCAGTAGGGTCGGCTTCCCATGTGTGAATCAACCTGACGAAAAGCTGCGGATAGTAATTCGCGCCGATGGGCGACAGACCCATCGCGCCCCACGCCAGCGAATCCATAGCACTTGCGGTATTGGCATTAAAGAAGCCCAACGGCGTTCCTTCAACAAGCGCCAGCTTCTCACGGATCAAGTCGCCGTCGGAGCAGGTGTCCTTGTGATACACGAAACGGCCCGTCCGCGCCAACCGGCCCAACAGCGCCGGGGAGATCATGCGGTGATAGGGTGCAGGGCACTCATAGAGGCCCAACGGGATCGGGTCCGTCAGCGCGGCAAGCTGCATCAGGCGCGCTTCGAGAACGGCTTCATCCTCATCGGCGGCCGCGATCTGTGCGGGAATGACCACCACCGCATCCACACCCGTCTCGGCCATCGCACGGATCGAAGCGGCCTGCGCTTCGAGCGAGCCGCCGAACGTCCCAGTGGCGACCACGGACGCGCGCCCGGCGGCGCGCCCAATGACACGCCGCGCGAGCGTCAACCGTTCATCATCCGTCAGGTTATACATCTCGCTGGAGAGACAAACCGCGAACAGCCCCGTCGAGCCGTTTTCGATATACCAGTCGGTCAGCGCGTCAACACCGGGCCAGTCAATCGCACCGTCATCGTGAAAGGCGGTCAACATCACAGGATACAGACCGGGCGGCAGGGGTATGGCCATAGGGAGAACTCCTCATTGATCTTCAGGGTCAGAGCGAAAGTATAGCATACACCCCACTGTAACCCCACTTGCTGACGGGCAAGGCGCAGACATCTAAGATAGAGGGGCGTGCCGGCGCGGAGTGCGCATCCTCAGATGCGCACTCCGCGCTAAATAGGATAAAGCTTATCAAAGCAGTAAGGACAACAACATGGGCAAAATTCTCGTCATCGGCGCGACCGGCAACATCGGCGGCGCATTGGTCACCCAATTGGTGGAAGCGGGCCAGGCCGTCAAGGCGGGCACGCGTCGCCCCGACAGCTACGAAGCGCTTACCGGCGTCGAGGTCGTGCATTTCGATTACGACGGCTCCGAAACCTGGGAGCGCGCGCTGGAAGATGTGGATCGTGTCTCGACCATTGTGCAAAGCGAAAACCCCCAACCGCAGGAAACCGTCGGAGAATTCTTCGACGCTGCCGCAGCGGCGAGCGTGAAACACGTCGTACTGGTCACAGCCGCGGGCATCGAAAACGCCGGGGATGCGGACGTGCGCCAGGTCGAAAAGCTCCTGATTGGCTCGGGTATGGATTACACCATCCTGCGACCCAACTGGTTCATGCAGAACTTCAGCACCGGCTTCCTTCAACCGATGCTCAAGGTGCAGGGCGTGCTGATGCTGCCCGCAGGCGACGGCAAGACGAGCTTCATTGACGTGCGCGATATCGCCGCAGTGGCCGCCGCAGCCTTGACGCAACCCGGCCACGCGGGCAAGGAGTACACCCTGACCGGCAGCGAGGCGCTCGATTACGCGGAAGCTGTCGAGATTCTCGGTCGCGCGGCGGGGCGCGAGTTCCGCTATGTGCCGGTCGAGTCCGCACAGTTCCGCGAGGCGCTGGTTGCCAACGGCTTGCCCGAAGACGCGGCCGGGTTCATGGTCGAGCTGTTCGATGCGGTGCGCAACGGTTATGCGGCCGCAATCTCGCCGGCGGTCGAGCAGGTGCTCGGCGGCGCGTCCATCCGGCTCGACAAATTCGCGCGTGACTACGCGCACATGTGGATATAACCGTTCGTAGTGCGCTCGCAAGAACGTCCACACTACGAACGGACGAACAGATAAAATGATCCCACCCGCTCAACCACCCGCAATCACCGCGGACATGCACTGGAAGCCGCGCTTCTTCGCCATCTGGGGCGGCCAGACCTTATCGCTCATCGGAAGCGTGCTGACCAACTTCGTCCTGGTCTGGTGGATCACCCAGACCACCGGTTCGGCAAGCGCGTTGGCGACCGCGGGCATTGCGGCCTTGCTGCCCGTCGCGATCTTCAGCCCGCTCGGTGGGGCGCTGGCAGACCGGTTCAGTCGCCGCGCCATTATGGTCATCACGGATACCATTACGGCGGCGTGCATGGTGGTGCTGGTGCTCCTGTTCGCCACGGAGCGGATTGAGTTGTGGCACATCTACACGCTGATGTTCGTGCGCGCCACGATGCAAGCGTTTCAGCAGCCCGCCGCGGCGGCCAGCACAGTCAACCTCGTGCCGCCTGAGTTCGTGCCGCGCGCCGCCGGGCTGAACCAGGCGATGCAGGGCGTGCTCACCATTGCGGGCGCGCCGCTGGGCGCGTTGGCGCTGGCGGCGCTGCCCATCCAGGGCGCGCTTTCTATTGATATCATTACGGCATTGATCGGCATCACGCCGCTGCTCTTCTACCGCATCCCGCAGCCCGCTGCGCCGGAATATCAAGGGCCGAACGCACTGTGGCAAAGCATGGTGGAAGGCGCGCACTACGTCTGGCGCGACCGCGGCCTGCGCGAGCTCTACTTCGTAATCGGGCTGGTCGTGTTTACCGTTATGCCCACCTACACGCTGACCCCGCTGTTAGTCAAAGAGCATTTCGGTGGAGGCATCAACCAGGTTGCGTTGATGGAAGGGCTGGCCGGAGTTGGCGTGATACTGGGCGGCATCGCCATTACGGTCTGGCCGCCGGCGCGGGGGCGCATCATTGTCGCGCTCCTTTCATTTGCCGTCTCATGCGCGACCGTCGCGCTGACCGCCATCTCCGGCAGCCAGATGTTGTGGCTGGCCGTCGTCTGGTGGTTCATCAGCGGCGTGACCTTCTCCACCGGCAACGCGCCGATGACGGCCATCATGCAAACCACCATCCCCAACCAGATGCAGGGGCGGGCATTCTCGTTGTTGAATGTGGTGTTCGGGCTGGCCGGTCCGCTGGGGCTGCTGATTGCGGGGCCGCTGGGTGAGGCGTTCGGCGTGCGCACGGTGTTCATCGTCGGCGGGACGCTCTCGGCGTTCATCTGCGCGGGCGGGCTGCTCTCCCCGGCGCTGCGCAACATCGAGGAAATCCCGCACGTACCGGTGGAACCTGAGTTCGAACTTGTGCCGGTTCCCGAATACCTGGAGGGATAAGTCAGCTATCCGAAACATGCGCATCGCTCTCCTTCGTAGTGACGGCTTCAGCCGTTGGGGGGCACGACAACGGCTGAAGCCGTCACTACGAAGTGGTCAGTCGGGCTACGATCGGTTAGATTCTATGGCAGCCAGCCTGCGTACAGGGGAGAGTCTTCGCCAAGCGGCAACGAGACCGAAGCGTGACTGCGTGCTGAGGCGTAGATCGCAGTTAGCAATTCGGTCGCCCGGCGTGTGTCGGCCAGCGTTACGGGCAACGGCTCGCCCCGGGTCAGCGTCGCGTAAAAATCGGCGAACTGCCGCTCGAACTCCTCTGCGCGCGGCTGCCACGTGCTCAGCGCCTCAGCAATGCGCTCTGTGTCCTGTGGTGTAGCGCCCACGAATGACCAGGGATCGGATCCGGCTTCATAAGGTTGAAGATTGCTCTCCGCGACGAGGTTGCGGAAGCAGAACCGGAAGCGCGTCAACTCCACCGCCGAGCCGGTCGTGCTGATCAACGAGACCAGCGAGCCGTCGCGCATTTCGAGCGAGACGACGGCGCAGTCCTCGGTCTCGATGGGGTTCACCCGCGTCGCCGTCCGCGCGAAGACGTTGGCGACCGGCCCCAGCACGTGACACAGCGCGTCCAACATGTGGATCGCGTGCGTCGCCAGCGTGCCGCCAAGTTCCGTGGCCCAGACGCCGCGCCAGGGATCCGCGTAGTACGCGCTGCCGCGCCGCCAGGCCACTTCAACCGTCGTGACATAAGCCGGGCCGGTGACTCCCGCGGCGATCAGGTGGCGCAACTGCTGCACGCCGTGGCCGAAACGATACTGGAAGATGGGCATCATCCGTCGCCCCGATCCCGCTTCCAGCGCAATTAACGCATCCACATCGCGCAGGGAGCTTGCGACCGGTTTCTCCACGATGACGTGCTTTCCTGCGGCCAGCGCCTGCCGGGTTTGTGCCACGTGGAGATAGGAAGGCGTGCAAATGTCAATGATGTCAAGGTCGGGCTGCGCGCACAGGGCGTCAAAATCCGTGAAAACCTGTGCACCGTCGCATTCCGCCGCCATGGCCTGAGCGCGCCCCACGTTAGGATCGCAGATCGCGGCAACCCGATATTGCTCGGGCAGCGTTTGGAAGGCGCGGGCGTGCTGGCGTCCGACGCCCGCGCCCGCAATGCCGACAGCGAATGGCCCGTACATCAGCGCGCCAGATTACCCAGCCGGGCCGCCATCGCCTCCGCCCGCAGCGCCAGTTCGGACGCCAGGAAACAGTGCGCCTGCGACATGGCAGTCTCCGTCCGGTCGAACACGTCGGCGATGAGCTGGCGACCATAGGGCAGGTCACCGCCCTGACAGTTGATGTAGTTCATGCCGTTGTTATCCACCAAAAACAGGTGATCGCCGCCCGGCCTGCCCCCGATATCGGTGTATTTGCGGACCTCGATGTAGCCCTCGGTCCCCAGCACCGTCAGCCGCCCGTCGCCCCACGTATCCAGCCCATCCGGGGTGTACCAGTCTATGCGGAAATAGCCATTGCCGCCATCGCCGCGCAACATCACGTCGCCGAAATCCTCCAACTCGCGGTGTTCGGGATGGTTGAAATTGCCGACCTGCGCCGCCACGATCTCCGCCTGCGTCGAGTTGGTGAAGTAGAGAAACTGATCCATCTGGTGCGAGCCGATATCGGTGATGATGCCACCGTATCGCTCCTTGACGAAGAACCAGGGCGGGCGGGTGAAGTTCGCAAGGCGATGGGGACCCAGGCCGACCGTCTGCACCACGCGGCCAATCGCGCCGGAGCGCGCCAACTCAGCGGCGCGTACGGAGGCGGGCGTTTCGAGCCGCTCGCTGTAACAGATCGAGTAGATGCGGCCCATCTCGGCCTGGACGCGGCGGGCCTCGGCCAGTTGCTCCAACGTGGTGAAGCCCGGTTTATCGCTCATGAAGTCTTTGCCGTGCTGCATCACGCGGATACCCAGCGGCGCGCGGTCGGCGGGGATGCCGGCGGTAATGATCATCTGAATCGAGGGGTCTTCGAGGATTTCTTCGGCGCTGCGCGCGAAGGCAGCGTCAGGATAGGACTCTTGAAACGCCTTGACCAGTTCGGGTTCGGGCGCGTAGAACGATACAAGTTGCGCCCCGGCCCGCAGCAGCAGGTTCACTTGGCCGTAGATGTGGCCGTGGTTCATTCCAATGACCGAGAAACGCATCACAGGATAGTCAGACATAGGGAATTCCTTTCTTCAGCGCAGGGGTTCGGGCAACAAGAACGCGACATCTTCATCGTTCTGCGCCAGCATCGCGCGAATCTCATCGGGAGTGGGCAGGTTGTGCCCGGTGCCGAGCTTTTGCACTTTCGCCGCGCCCGTCGCGTTCGCCAGCCGGCCCAGCGCGGGCAGCGGCAACCCGCGCAGATAGCCGTAAATGATCGCGGCCGCGACGCTGTCACCCGCGCCGGTCGCATCGCGCACGTCGGCGGGATACGCGAGCGCGACTTCGACCGTATCGCCGCGCGCCAGAACCGCGCCGTGCGGGCCGCGCTTGACGACTGCAATCCGGTCGCCGGTTGCAGCGAGCGAAGCGATCGCGCGCGCGGCGGCCTCGGGGTTGGCAACCCCCGTCAACTTCTCGGCCTCCGCTTCGTTCACCAGCACCACCGTCGCCAACGCAGCCGCCTCACGATGCCAGGCATTGTCGTCGGGCAGGCGCGGGTTGCCGGGGCCGGGGTCGAAGAAGACCGGCACGCCGGCGGCATGGGCGATCTCAAACGCCTGAAGTACGATATTCGCCACGCCTTCATGCTCGGCCCAGCCATCGGCGTAGAGCGCGGCGGCTGCCCGGATGGGGCGCTGCCACGCATCGGGCAACGCACGCAGTTGCAAAACGCCCGCGTACCCCAGATAGGCCGGCTCGCTTGCGGGGTCAACCAGCACACCGGCGACCGGTGTGCGACCAGCCGGATTGCGCGCGATCTGATCCACCTGCACGCCTTCACGCAGCAGCCCATCAACGACGGTCCGACCAAACTCATCGCGACCCACCTCGCCCAGCGCCAGGACGGGCAAACCCAGGCGCGAGGCGAGGATCGCCGCGTTGCACGCGCCGCCCGGCCCCAGTTCGAGATAGGTCACTTCCTGCAAGTCCTGCGCGACCACGGGAAAGCCGGTGATGCGCAGGCTAAGGTCCGCGATCAGATCGCACAGGACGATCACGTTGCCCTGAGTCGTCGGCATCTCCGTCATGCTCCTCGCTCGGCGGCCAGCGCATCCACGAACGCATCTACCGTCATGGGACGCGCCATCATGCCCAGTTCCGTCGCCAATCGCACCATCTGCGGCGGCTCGACCGCCGCGTGGGCCAGGTTCGGACCATCTGAAAGCACGACAGCCGCCGGGCCGTCCGCCAACACTTGCGCCTGCGCCATCAGCACGGCGCGCGGGAAATGCTCGGCGCAGAAATCCACGTCATGCGAGATCGCGATCACGGTGCGCCCCTGCGTCTTCAGTTCCTCGATGATCCTCCCGATGCGCGCCACACCCGCGGCATCCTGCCCGGTGGTCGGCTCATCCAGGATGATCACCGGCGTCTGCATCGCGAGGACGGCGGCCAACGCCAGCAGTTTGCGCTGTGACAGCGGCAGATCGTAGGGGTGGGTGTCGGCCTCCGCCTCAAGCCCTACCTGGGCCAACGCCTGTGCGACGAACTGTTCTACTTCGGCATCCGCATACCCAAGATTGCGCGGCCCGAAGGCCACTTCCTTGCGCACGGCGCGCTCGAAAAGCTGGTCGTCGGGGTTCTGGAAGACGTAACCGACGCGGTGCGCCATCTGCGCCGTGCTATGCTCGCGCGTATCCCAATCGCCAATCAGGACGCGCCCGGCGCTCGGTCGCAACAAGTCGTTCAGATGTTTCGCCAGCGTGGACTTGCCCGCGCCGTTCTCGCCCAGGATGGCGACCGCCTCGCCTACCTCTATGGTCAGGCTGACGCCGCGCAGCGCCTCGACGCCGCTGGGATAACTGAAGTAGACATCTTCGACGGATACTTTCAAGATTCAAAATACTCCACAGCCTGATCCAGTGTGACCGGCAGCACCCCGTCGCCGGTGACCAGCCCGCGCCGCCGGGCCAGGCGCGCGGCCTGGGTGTAGCGCGTGCTGCCCACACCCAACCGCTCGACCTCCGCTGAGGCCAGCACCGCGCGCGGCTCACCGTCGGCGATGATTTGCCCTTCGTGCATGGCGATGACGCGGTCGGCATGCACCGCGACCCATTCCAGCTTCTGCTCGACCAGCACCACGGTCGTGCCGCCGGAGCGCGAGAGGCTGTCCAGCAACTCGAACACCTCGCGCGAGCCGACCGGGTCGAGTTGTGACGTGGGCTCATCCACCACCAGCACGCGGGGGCGCATGACGATCACGGAGGCAATGGCAAGCCGTTGTTGCTGCCCACCGGAGAGCGCATAGGGCGAGCGGTCTTCCATCCCGTCGAGACCCGCCAGGTCAATCGCCTCCTCGACGCGCGGGATCATCTCGGCACGCGGGACGCCCAGATTCTCCAGCCCGAAGGCGACTTCATCACGCACGGTATAACACGCGCCGGTGATCTGGTTGAACGGATTGGAGAAGATCAATCCAATCTCCCCGGCGAGGTCGCCCAGCTCGGTTTTCACGATGTCGTGACCCGCGACCATCACGCTGCCGGAAATATCGCCGTTATAGAAATGCGGGACGAAGCCGCTCAGCGCATAGCACAACGTGGACTTCCCCGCGCCGTTGGGGCCGACCAGCGCCACAAACTGGCCTTCCGGCACGTCGAAGCTGATGTTCCGCAAGGCCGGGCCGCCCGATCCGGTGGGATATGTATAGGTCAGGTTCTCGACGTGGATCATACGGCCCACCACCTGACGACGGTGAAGACGATCAGCGCGACCGACGCCAGCAGCATCAGGGCGCGGACGATACGCTGCGCGGGAGTGTCAATCAGCACCCGATAGCTGGTCTTTGGACCGTCGCGGCTGAAACCGCGCGCCTCCAATGCGATCGTGCGCTCCTCGACATCCACGATGCTGCCCAGCACCAGCGGGATCGAGACCGGCAGCAACGCCCGGACGCGCTGGAAGAAGCCGCCTTCCGTCTCCAGCCCACGGGCGCGTTGCGCGTCCAGGATCGAGGCCGCTTTGGACTGGAAACGCGGCACGAGCTGGATGGCGGACACCAGCACATAGGTGAGCGTCTTGGGGATGCCGCGCTGGGTCAGCGCGACCATCAGGTGATCGGGGCGGGTGCTGAGCACGAACAGCGTGATGCTGCCCATCACCACCAGGATGCGCCCCGTGGTCTTAGCGGCGAAGGCCAGCCCTTCCGCCTTCAAGGAGAGTGAGCCAAGCTGAAAGATCGGCGTACCGTTCGTCCAGAAGAGGCCCTGGATGACGAACAGAGAGATGGCAAAGGGCAGCGCGATCTTGAACACCGCCCGCAGGAACTCTGGGACGATGCGCCCCCAGGCCGCGAGGGGCAACAAGACAAGTAAGAAAAACAAATAATTCGGCCAGACGCCGGGCAATGTGACGCCCACCACCACGCCGAAAACTGCGAACACCAGCTTGGTCAGCGGGTGTAGCCGATCCAGGCCGCTGTCGCGCGGCGCGTAGAGGCTGAGGGAAGTGGTCACGGGCGTTCGCTGTTCAGCGTACGCCGCCTATTCGGGCCGGACGTTGATATAGCGCGGGAAACGCGCGAGGAAACGCACCGGCAGCGCCTTGACAATCGCCCAGACCACCGCGTAATTGACGACCTTATCCACCGACTCCGTGATGAGGCCCTGGAAGAAACTGGCTTGCAGGATGCTGGCCCCACCGGCGCGGAATGCCGCCACGAGCACGTCGGTGCCGGAGCCGGTAACGCCGCCCTGCAGGTAGGCGTTGATCGGCGCAGACAGGACCGCCCCGGCGAGCGCCGTGATGAGGCCGCCGCCGAAGATCCACAGCCACCACTGCTTATACCAGCCCCACTGGCCGAACAGCCCCGCCAGCAGGCCGATGAGCGCCCCCACGGGGAAGTAGGGCACGTAGCCGGGGTTGCCGAGGAGGCCCCAGGCGAAGTTCGACAGCGCGCCCGTCAACAGGCCGGCGATGGGTCCGCACAAGAGGCCGACCAGGATGGTGCCGATCGAGTCGAGATAGAGAAACGGGATTTTGAGCGAGAAGACGATGAAGCCGAGCGCCATGTTGATCGCGATGGCGACGGGAATCATCACCCAGGTGATGGTGGTGAAGTCCTTGCGGATACGATCCATGATTCCTCCTTGTTGGGGACAAACAAGAAACAGACCAGCGCATTTTATGCGATTTCCCGCCGGCTGTCCAGTCACATTCCATTCCGGTGATTACGATCACTGACCGGACTATGCTATCATGGTATGCTGTTTGGGATGAACGGAATGACCAGGGAGAAGCCGATGACCGAAGACCTTAGCCCGGAGATCATTGCCGGCCTGCGAACCGCCCTCGCGGAGGACATCGGGCCGGGCGACGCGACAAGCAACAGCATCGTGCCGCGCGACGCGACGGCCCGCGGGCAGATCATCGCGAAAGAGGACGGCGTCATCGCAGGGCTGGATGTAGCGCAAGCAGCCTTCGCCATGGTAGACCCGCGTGTCGAGTTTACGCCGATGGTCGCCGAAGGCGAAAGGGTCACCTCAAGGCAAGTTCTTGCAAGAGTCACGGGGTCGGTCCGCGCCTTGCTCACCGCGGAACGCACCGCGCTCAACTACCTCGGGCGCATGTCGGGCATCGCCACGCTCACCCGCCGATTCGTGGACGCTGTCGCCGGGACGCACGCGACGATCCTGGACACGCGCAAGACCGCGCCGGGGTTGCGTCATGTGGACAAGCTGGCAGTGAAACGCGGCGGCGGGCAGAACCACCGTGTCGGCCTCTACGATATGATCCTCATCAAAGATAATCACATTGATTACGCCGGCTCGCTGGCCGTGGCCGTCCGGCGCGCCCGCGCCGCCGAGACCGGGCTGGAGATCGAGGTGGAAACGCGCACACTGGAAGATGTCCAGGCCGCGTTGGATCTGGGAGTGAGCCGGATCTTGCTCGATAATATGCCGCCCGAGACCATGCGGCGCGCCGTGGAGATGTCCGCCGGGCGCGCGCAGTTGGAGGCGTCAGGCAATGTGTCACTCGAAACGGTGCGCCGGATCGCCGAAACCGGCGTTGACTTCATCTCGGTCGGCGCGCTGACGCATTCGGCGCGCACGCTGGATGTGAGTTTTGACATTATCAAACCGGCAAGTGACGGATAGCTGATAGCAGATGGCTGATAGCAGATAGCGAGTGGCGGATAGCGAATGGCCGATGGTGATTTCGATCACAACGGGCCAGACTGCCAGAGTACAGAAAATGAGAGGCGATGAAATGATTAACTACGAGACCAATGTCGAGGCGATGTATCTGCACCTGAAGCAGCGGTTGGGCGAAATTGCGCCTGATTTCGAGTTGCGCGTCAAGGCAGAACTCGCCGTCGAGATCAATAAGCTCAAGGCCGAGAAGAACGCGATCATTCTGGGCCACAATTACATGGAGCCGGCGCTCTTCAACTCCATCCCCGATTACGTGGGCGATTCGTTGGAGCTTTGCCGCAAGGCTGCCGCCGCCGATGCGGACATCATCGTCTTCTGCGGCGTCGAGTTCATGGCCGAGACGGCTAAAATCCTGAACCCGACCCGGACCGTGCTGATCCCATCGGAGAAGGCCGGCTGCTCGCTGGCCGAAAGCATCACGGCCGCCGATGTGCGCGCCCTGAAGGAACGCTTCCCCGGCGTCCCGGTCGTGACTTATGTCAACACCTACGCCGATGTCAAGGCGGAAACCGATATCTGCTGTACGTCCGGCAACGCGGCCGCCGTGGTGGAATCGCTCGGCACAGAGACTGTGATCTTCCTGCCGGATGAGTACCTGGCCTCCAACGTTGCGCGTGAGACGGGCAAGCACATCATCTTCCCATCGCTCCGCCCCAGCTTCACCGACACCAATCTTGATTATCAGATGATTGGCTGGCATGGCAAGTGCGAAGTCCACGAGAAGTATACGGTGGAAGATATTCGCACCGTCCGAGAGCAATACCCGGACGTGCTGATCCTGTCGCACCCCGAATGCAGCCCGGAAGTGGTGCAGGCGTCCGATTATTCGGGCAGCACGTCATCTATGACCCGCTACATCCAGCAAACCAACGCGCCGCACTATCTGATTCTCACGGAGTGCTCGATGGGCGACAACATCGCGGCGGCCAACCCGGACAAAGAGATGCTGCGGCTGTGCATGGTGCGCTGCCCGCACATGAACCAGATCACGTTGGAAGATACGCTCAAATCGCTGCAACTCAATCGCTACGTCATTGACGTGCCCGAAGAGATCCGCGTCCGGGCGGCGCGCGCCGTCGAACGCATGATCGCCATCGGTTGAATCGAACTCGAAACCGGAGATCACCTTGCATCAGACTGACGTTCTCATCATCGGAAGTGGGATTGCGGGCGCGACCGCAGCCCTCCAGCTCGCCGCCGACCCAAACCGGCGCATCACGATCGTGACGCGCGACCCGGACGCGCGCGAATCGAACACCCGCTATGCGCAGGGTGGCATCGTGGGGCGCGGCCCCAACGACAGCGCCGACCTGTTGGTCGAAGATATCCTCGCAGCGGGCGCGGGGGCCACGTTGCCGCAGGCCGCGCGCATCCTTGCAGAAGAAGGGCCGCTCTTGCTGGAAGAGGTCCTGGTCAAGAAAGCCGGCGTCGAGTTCGACCGCGACGAAAACGGCGAGTTAATCTGGGGCCAGGAGGCCGCACACTCACGCCGGCGGATCCTGCACGTGGGCGACGCCACCGGCGCGGCGATCAGCCAGGGGCTGATTGCGGCGCTGCGGCGCTGTCCCAACGTCACCTTCGAGACGCACGCCACCGCCATTGACCTCATCACGTTTCCGCACCACTCGCGCGACCCGCAGACCGTCTATCAGCCGATCGCCTGTCACGGCGCGTATGTCTTCGACCGGGGCGAGCACACCGTCCACCGCTACATCGCGGCGACGACGATCCTGGCAACGGGTGGACTGGGGCGCATCTACCGCAACACCACCAACCCGTTCGGATCGCGCGGCGACGGGCTGGCGCTGGCGCACCGCGCGGGCGCGCGCATCATCAACGCCGAGTACGTGCAGTTTCACCCGACGGCGCTGGCCGCCCCCGGCTACGAAGGGTTCCTGATCAGCGAGGCGGTGCGCGGCGAGGGCGGGCGGCTGCTCACGCCCGATGGGCAGACGTTCATGGAGAAATACTCGCCGGAGTGGAAAGACCTCGCGCCGAGAGACGTGGTGGCGCGCGCGATTCATCACCAGATGGAGACGCGCGGTTACTCCTACGTGCTGCTCGACATTGCCTCACATATGGCCGCCGACGCCATCCGCGCCCGGTTCCCCAGCATCTACGCCACCTGCCTCAAGGCAGGCATAGACATCACGAAGGAGCCGATCCCGGTGGTTCCGGCGGCGCATTACTCGTGCGGCGGCGTGGCCGTGGATGAATGGGGCCACTCCAGTATCCGTAACCTGTTTGCGGCGGGCGAAGTCAGTTGCACGGGCTTGCACGGCGCAAACCGGCTCGCTTCTACGTCGCTGCTGGAAGGTCTGGTGTGGGGCAATCGTGCTGCGCAATACATCGGTGAGTGGTTGGCGCAACCGGGGAACAGCGAACTCCCGCCCCCGGAATCCGTGCCGATCTGGGATGAGAGCGGCGTGGCGGCGCAAGCCGACCCGGCGCTGATCCAGGGCGACATGCAGACGATTCAGAACATCATGTGGCACTACGTGGGGCTGGTGCGCAACGGCGACCGGCTCTCGCGGGCCATCCGTGAACTGCGCCACCTGTGGAACGAGATCGAGACCTTCTATCGCAGCACGACGCTGAGCGATGGGCTGATCGGCCTGCGCAACGCGGTGGAGGTTGCGTTGCTCGTGGCCGAGGCGGCGCGCCACAACCGGCAAAGCCTGGGCTGCCACTATCGCACGGACGCGATAGACAATGAGCGCGGCCTGCTGCTGCAATAGGAAAACAGAAACCCAGCCTCCCGTTGCGAAGGCTGGGGTTCAAACCCTGTAGTTTAGCCCCTTGTGGGCGTTGGCAATGGGTACAAACGAGCACAAGGCCCTGAACTACAGCGTGACGACCGAATCCGCTTCCCACATGGCGGTGATGATGTCGGTCATGCCGCCCACCACGCCCACGCGCACCTGCCCGGCCAGGCCGAGGTAGTCCAGGCACGTCTTGCAGACGACCAACCGCACGCGCTTCTGCTCCAGCGCTTCAAGCTGCGCCAACACGGGTGACCCCTCGCACGCCAGTTTCACGCCATCGGCATAGAAACAGATCGCGTCCGGCAACATGCGCGCGTCGTCAATCAGCGCGAGGAACTTGCCCGCGAGAATCTGCGGCAACTCCTGCGTGTCGGCGCGCCCCATGCCGTCAGAATTGAAGATGATCACCAAAGACTTGTCGGCCTGCACCTTACGCCTCTAACTTCCAGATCGTCCCGGCGGCGTCCAGCAGCAAGACGCTGCCGTCGGCCTGGATCAGCAGATCCACCGGGTTCGCCGCCTCATCAGACACCGCGAAGGCTTCCCATTCGCCCGTCTGCGTCTTGCGGAGCACGGCGCGCCCGGCAATCAGGCATTGCGCGTCACCATTCTGCGCCAGCGCGACCACCGTGCCGGCGTCTTCGGGCAGAGTTGCCTGCTGCCAGCCCGCGTCGTCGCGATGCGACCACACTTCGCCCGCAATCAGGGCTGAAGTTTCTCCCGTCAACGGGACCACCGCTGCGCCTGCCCACCCTGCCGGGCGCGCTAACCATGATTCCCACGCGCCGCCGGCATGTCGCCAGACGGTTACTGCGCCGGAATCGGCGTCGTGCGTCGCAGCGACCGGGACAGCGCCCTCGTCGGCCACAACCAGCGTCAGCAGTTGCTGGCCGGCCCACGGGCTCTCGACCTCGGCCCAAGTTAAACCCTGGTCAGACGAACGGAACAGATTGGTATACACGTCCGCCGCGAAGATTGCGCTGCGCTTGCCATCAGCAGCCAGCATCACCACGGGCGCATCACCCGCTTCCAGCACGGCCAATTCGCGGTCACCATTGCGCAGAACCAGCGCCTCCGTCCGCGCTTCCAGCGCGCCGCCATCACCGACCGCCAGATACGCATAGATCGGCTCGTAGTGCGAACCTGCGGCGATGCGCTCCCAGCTTGCGCCGCCGTCCGCCGAACGCCAGACGCCGCCGGTAGGCGACCACGCCAACACTGCGCCGTCATCCTGACCCAGTAAGCGCCGGAAACCCCAGGCGCACAGCGTCTCATCCGGCATCCATGTCAGCCCAAGATCATGCGACGCCAGCGCGCCTCTCTCGGATGCGCCGGCCCAGATCTGTTTGCCATCGGGGGTGACGGCAAGCGTCAACACCGGTTCGCCGTTCTCGTATGTCCTGGTCCAGCTCACGCCGAGATCCTCGGAACGCCACATGTCGCCGTTGTCGGTCGCCGCGATGAACACTTCGATATCGGGCGCGGTCATCCGCGCCAGCGCATTGATGGAGACCTCGCGGCCGAGCGCGTCCCCGGCCGGTTCCCACGTCTGGCCGCCGTCGGTGGTGCGGAACAAGCCCGCGCCTTCCGAGCCAGCAAGAACCACGCCACTCTGATCGAAGTCCGCGCTGGCAGCCAACGCCTGCACGGGCAACCCCGCCATCCCGACGTGTTTCCAGGCGCGCCCGCCGCCGGATGAGCGATAGACGCCGTCCAACGTGCCGGCGAAGATCACCTCACGCCGCGACCAGTCGGTCGCCGGGGCCAACGCCAGCACCGTATAATCTTGCAGCCCGAAATTCGCGCCCAGCCACCGGCGGCCGCCGTCTATCGTCTTGAGGATGCCGCCGCCTGCCGTGCCCGCGAGCATCACGCGATCTATCGCCCAACTCGGCGACGCCGCAAAACAAGTCAGCGGTTCGTCAATGTTGTCCAGGAAGGGTTCCCACCAGGTGCGCCCGCTGTTGAGCGTGGAGGCAAGCCCCCCGTTCAGCCCGGCAACCCACCAGTTCACGCCCGGCGCGGCCACCAGCCCCACCTGGGCGGGTCCGCCGCTCACGGGCCGCCAGCCGTCCTCGCCGCGCGCCAGCAAGCCGCCGCCGGTCGCCGCCCACGTATCACCGGGGACGTTGGTCTGAATGCTCAAGACGCTGCCGCCCCAGGCGACAGGGCCTAATCGTTGCCATGTTTTGGTCATATCAGGGTTCCATACTTTCCGCTGGCTTGCGATGCAGCACCAGCGCGCCCACCGTCAGCGCCATCATACCGCCGCTCGCCCCCGCATCCAGCGCTTCCCATAACACCCCGACGGGGTCCCACAGGTTGAGCCGATCCTGCGTGGTCATCCGCCCGGTGGTGGCGTCGAACACTGCGTCGCCCCCCAACCGTCGGAGATCAGCCAACATCGTCTTCGATTCAGCCACACCGCTGTTCTGCACGATCCGCAGGAAAGGTTCTTCGAGCGCACGGGCCAGAATCAACATGCCTTGCTTCTGATCGCCTTCCATCTCCTGCGCCGCATCGCGCACGGCGTCCGCGGCATACACGTAAGCGACGCCGCCGCCGGGGGCCATGCCCTTTTCCATGGCGATGCGCATCGAGGAGATGGCCTTCTCGGCCTTCTGGCTCAACACTTCGCGCGCGGTCTTGGTCTGCGCGCCGATCTTCAGCACGCCGACGCCGCCGCTGAGCCGCCCGACGCGCAGCAGAACCTCATTGCGTTCTTCGCCCTGCTCGATCAGCGTACCCAGGTAGGCGCGCAACTGCTCAACGCGCCGGCGAATCTCGGCCTGATCGCCGCCCGCGTCGCTCAGCAGCAGGTCATTCGCCGATGCCTCGGCGCGGCGCACCGAGCCGAAATCATCTGTAGTGAGGTCTGCCAGGGTAGTGCCCTGTTCCCGGCCCAACAGCTTCGCGCCGGTCATCAGCGCCAGATCCATGAAGTCGTTGCGCTGGTTATCGCCCACGCGCTTCAGGCCGACGAGGATGCACTGTAAGTCGCCGCGATGATGCGCCGAAACCAGCGCACCCAGCGCGTCACCGCTCACTTCCTGCGTGATCAGCAGCAAAGGCTTCTTCTCACGCGTCGCCAGCACTTCGAGCAGCGGTGTCACATCGTCAATCGTCTGGACGCGACCCTGATAGACGACCACCTGGCACTCTTCCTGAATCGCGCGCCGGCCGCCAGTATCGGTCAACAGATAGGGCGATTGCACCTGCGCCGACCAACGCCCGCCGCTGTAGTAGACGCGCTCCAGGTAAGGGGCCACGTAGTTTTCGACGGTGATGTGCGCGTTCGGCCCAAGGACATCGAACATTTCGCCCAGCACCACGCTCAACCGGCGTTCACCGGTCAGCGACTCGGCGATCTGGGTGAGCGCTTCTTCGCCTTCCACATCCTGCGCCATCTGAGTCAGCGCGTCATAGGCCACGCGCAAACCCTTCTCGATGCCAGATCGCACCAGCATGGGGTTGCCGCCGGCCTGGATGTAGCGCGTCGCCTCGCGGAGGACGGCGCGCGCCAACACAGCCGCAGTAGCGGTGCCGTCGCCGGCGCGCATGTGGACGCGCCACGCAAGATGGCGAACCATCATGGCCCCCGCGCTATCGGCGCGATAGCGGAAAGACAGGATGCGCCGCGCTAGAGTCGCCGCGTCTTCGAGGATTTCCGGGTCGCGCTGGAAACGCTCGCTGAGGACGGTGCCTTTGGTTGGCCCCAGGGTCAGCGCCAGCAGTTCCGCCATCTGATCGAAACCCCGGTAAAGCGCCCGGGCGGCTTGATCGTCCAGCAAGACGTAGGGGGTATATTCCTTCGGTTTTGGGGGAGGTTCAGGTCTTCGCAATGCTTTCTCCTCATCATCCTTGATGTTAGTGTCAACCCGTATACTCGGTAGTTTAGCCCCTTGTGGGTGTCGGTTACGCCCACAAGGGGCTAAACTACCGGAGATGCGGACAGATCTCTAATAAACGCGGGCTTTCATCCACTCATTCGAGTTGTGAAAGTCAGAAACGGCCGTGCCCGGATGCACCAACGCGTCGAACGAGACGCGGTCGGTATCAGAGAGATGCATGTCGGCGACGGCGATTTGCTCTTCCGCTTGCGCCAGCGTGCGCGGGCCGAAGATCGGCGCCGTCACGCCCGGCTGATCTTTCACCCAGAGCAGCGCCAGTTGCGCGCCGGTGAGGCCGCGCTCATGCGCCATCTCGGCCACCTGCGCGCCGACCACACGGCCGCGATCGGTGATACGCGCCCGGAACATCTCGCCGGCGCGCTCGCCGCGTGAGCCATCCGGAATCTCCTGGCCGGGCGGATAACGCCCGGCCAGGATGCCCCCCGCCAGCGGCGACCAGGGCAAGATCGCCAGCCCATGCTTGAGACACAACGGCACCAACTCGTTTTCGATGCGGCGGTCGAGTAGATTATAAGGCGGCTGTTCGCTGATGTAACGCGCCAGGCCCAGCCGTTCGCTCACGCTCAACGCCTCCATGACGAACCACGCCGGATGCGTCGAGCAGCCAGTGTAGCGAACTTTGCCCGCGCGCACCAGATCGTCAAAGGCGCGCAATGTCTCATCCTGGGGCACGTTCAGGCCGGGGCGATGAAGCTGATACAGGTCAATGTGATCGGTCTGCAGACGCCGCAGCGAGTCCTCGCACGCCTTCATGATATGAAAGCGGCTGACGCCCCCATCATTCGGGCCGTCGCCCATGTTACCGTAGACTTTGGTCGCCAGTACAACCCGGTCACGCTTGCTGCCATCGGCCAGCACGCGTCCGACAATGCGCTCACTCTCGCCGTTGTTGTAGACATTGGCGGTGTCAATGAAGTTAATCCCCTGATCGAGGGCAGAGTTGATGATGGCCGCGGATTCCTGTTCTTCGGTCGGGCCGCCAAAGTTCATCGCGCCCAGGCAAAGCGCCGACACCTCAACACCGGTTCGGCCCAGTGATCTGTACTCCATGTGAAATCTCCTTTCAAACAAGAGATGCGTCAACCAGATACGTGCGGGGATGCATAATTGCGCAAACGCGCACTACATTACCATTCAGACGGCGATTTGTCAACGCAACAGCGAACTTCTGCATTCACATGCGCGACTGATCGTGCTATAATCGAGCATATTGAAGCGAGGTGAGGAAGATGGCGCAGCAAAATCTTATGCGTAATGCGCACCTGGAGGGCGGGTCATTCCTCTGGCAAGGCGGGCCAATCGGCGTCTTGCTGATCCATGGCTTCACCGCGACCACGGCCGAGGTGCGCCCACTCGCCCGAACGTTGGCCGAAAACGGGTACACGGTCGCCGCACCATTGCTACCCGGTCACATGACCCGGCCCGAAGATGCCAATCGTTATCACCGGCAAGATTGGCTGGAAGCGGTCGAGGCGACCTACCGCCAACTGTCTACACGCTGCGAACGGGTTGTGATCGGCGGCGAGTCGTTGGGCGGGTTGCTGGCCCTTCAGTTCGCGGCGACGCACCCGGAAGTGGCCGCGATCCTGACTTACGCGCCGGCCGTCAAACTAGCCCTCAGCCGCCCACGCCAGATCGCGATGCGGGTTGCCGCGCCGTTCTCGCCTTATGTCAATAAGAATCAAGTAGACGACGGCCTGTTGTGGCAGGGTTACACCGTCTACCCGTTGCGCGCCGCGCGAGAGTTGTTCAGGCTACAGGGAGAAACCCAGCGACGGCTCCCTCAAATCCGCCAGCCGTTGCTCATCGTACAGGGCCGGCTCGACACAGCAGTCAGCGCAGAGACGCCGGAATACCTCGCACGCAGCGTGCGGTCTACACGCAAGGAGATTCACTGGCTGGAGAACTCAACCCATTGCGTGATCCTCGACTGCGAGTTCGATCAGGCGGCCCGGATTACACTTGACTTTCTAAGCCGCGTCCTGCCCGGTTACAGCTCGGTGATGGTGACGGCCCCCTCGGCGCACGTGGATTCACAAGTGTAGCATCCGATGCAGTCATCGGGGTCGCCTTTGTACATCGCAAACCGCTTGCCGCCCTCTTCCACCATCACCATCAACTCGTTGGGGCAGGTATCCACGCAATCGGCGCACGCCTGGCATTTCTCGACATCTACAGTTACGACGAACATTCGTTGTTTCCTCCTGAGGTATTCCGGCAAAATCTTCTTGGAATCTATCCGAATACTCCCAAGGCATCATGTCTTTCCCTTCGTAGTGACGGCTTCAGCCGTTGGGACCACTACAACGGCTGAAGCCGTCACTACGAAGAAGAGCGACGCGCAGTTTTCGGATCAGATTCTTAGCGCAGTTTAGCAACCCGCCGGTATCGAGAAAATGACACAGATCACATTCGCCCTACCGAACCATCGCTTGACAGCCATGCAGGTCGCGTGCTATTGATCACCGTAGAATGCGGGCTAACCAGCAATCAAGGAATTGAAATGGTCATAACCGGCACGATTTTCGACATCCAAAGATTCTCGATCCACGACGGGCCGGGCATTCGGACGACCATCTTCTTCAAGGGCTGCTCACTGCGCTGTTTCTGGTGTCACAACCCGGAGGGCATCCACTCGAAACCCCAGATTCAGTTTTATCCGGAACGCTGCATCGCCTGCGGCGAATGCGTCGGGGTCTGCCCGGAGGGCGCGCAGGAATTGACTGCGAATGGGCGCGCGTACCATCGTGAAGCGTGCGTCACGTGTGGGCAGTGCGTCAAACGCTGCGACGCCGAGGGGCTGCTGATGGTGGGCCGCGAGATCACGGCCGCAGAGGCCACAGCCGAAGCGCTGCGCGACCGCACATTCTACGAGACCTCCGGCGGCGGGGTCACCTTGTCGGGCGGCGAACCGTTGATACAACCGGCCTTTGCCCGCGCGGTGTTGACCGCTTGCAAGGCCGCCGACATCCATACCGCCATAGAGACGTGCGCCCAGGTGAGCTGGCAGGCGCTTGAAGACGTGCTTCCGGTCACAGATCTCTTCATGATAGACCTGAAACAGATGGACCCGGAGCGCCATCGCGCCGCCACCGGGTCTTCGAACCAGCGCATCCTGGAAAACGTGACCCGGTTGGCGGAGGCGGGGAAGCCGATCATCTTCCGCGTGCCGGTCGTCCCCACCGTGAACGATACGCCCGCTGACATTGCCGCCATCGCGCACTTCGTCGCCGGGCTCGCGGGGCGCGCACCGGGCGAGATCCGGCTGGAGCTGTTGCCCTTCCACCGGCTGGCGGCGGACAAATATCGCAGCCTGGGGCTGGAATACCGCGCCGCGGACCTGACGGCCCCCTCGAAAGACGACATGACCTCGCTGTGGGAGGCAGCGCGCGCAACCGGCGCGCCGCTCACGCAGCGCGCCGGTTGAAGTTACTCCTTGCGCAGAGAACTGCGCACTACGAACAGCAACGTCGGTTGAAGCTGCGCCCTTATGCAGAAGACCGCGCACTACGAGCAATAGCGCCGGTTGAAGCTGCGCCCTTGCGCAGAGGACTGCGCACTACGAGGGTGTAGGGACGCTTATCCGTGGTGGTGCTGGTCAATCTCGTGCCGGGCGATTTCCACCGCGCGGCTGGCGTTGCCGATGTTGCCGTGCAGGGTGTACACGTCGCGGATGATGAATTCCACAGAGACGCCGCGGGTTGCTTCCAACGTCGTGCGGATGTGCGCAGCCCAGCCGTCTTCGTTTAACGTTTCATCCACGCTCAGGAAGTTGGGATCAGGCTTGCGTGAGTAGACGATCTCCGTGCCCCGCAGCGCGTCGCCCATGAAGTTCTCGTCGCACCAGCGGGAGATGGATACCTTCTTGAGGTGCGGTATCTGCGAGATGTCACCCCAGAAGGGATGGGCCGGCTCGCAACAGCCGTAGTAAACCTGCCCGAACGGTTCGCAGACATCGTTGTAATAGGGAGCGCAGAATTCATGGAACTTGCGCGGTGAGACGCCCACCGTCTCCTGGCTGTTCGAAGCGCCCCAGAAATCAACCAGCCGGGCCGGGCCGCCTTCATAACCCGGCGCGGGCAGGTTGGTCGTGAAATTGTAGCTCGACCCGAAGCTATCGTCGTTGCCGTTGTTCACCGTGAGCAACCCCTCGGCTTCCTGCCAGCGCAAGATTCGCAACGCGTTGTCGCGCAGATAGGCCATGAGTTGATGCAGTTCATCCGGGCAATCATACATTGCCATGAAGAACGCCTCCATGCCCATCAGCTCGATGACGCGGTGGGTCAACATGGTGCCCGCGTGCCCGCCGTAGCGGATGCGCACCGGAAGATAGTCGCCCAGCAACTCTTCCATTTCGGCCTTGAACGCCAGCGTCCCCTCTCGGTCCACCGAACACTCCGCCGGTTTGAGTAGTTCCAAATCAGTGCGCAGGTCTTTGATCGGGTGATGCCAGTGATAGCCGGTCTCTACGCCCTCGGCGTCCTTGATGACATCGCGTGTATACTCCACGCCGAATTCGTTGATATGCGTGAACCAGGGCATGTCGAACGTATCGGGGATGACCTTATCGTCGTTAATCAACTCATGATTGCGGATGTTTCGTAGCATCTGCCGCTCGGCGGCCCGGCCGGCCCGCGAGGTGCAACGAAGCAAGTTATCGGGCAAGAAGTCACGATCGAAGGTCCAGGTCTCGATGATGACGGGAGGGCGTGCGCCTGCGTGCGCGTCGTTCAGGGCATACCACATCTTGCGCCGTTCTTCCATGACGGGCAGCGCCGCATACTCGGCCTGCTTGCGGGCAAGTTCACGCAGATAGGCGCGTTCCTCAGGCGAAATAGAAGGGTCCACGTTAAGCTCCTTCGCGAAATAATGTGCAACGGTCGCATCATAGCGCGCCGCGGCGTTCCGGTCAAAGCGGGGATATGCGTTGCTTTACCCCGGCCCGGCCCTATGCTAACATAGTCGTTAACGTCCTCAGCAACCCGTTACACTTGGAGGCTTCTCATGCTCGCCGATATCACCGTTGATGTCTCGTATCAGCAACGCCTGGACGCATTGCGCGCGACCAAGATGGCCCAGACGCAGGAGAAGTGGCAGGTCGTGGGCGCGATGGATCACGACGACTGGGCGCTGGTGCTGCCACCACCGGAGTATCGGGAGGTGGTCCAGACGATCAGTGGATCGGGCGTGCCGATCACCGATGTGATCCTGCGCGGGTTCGAGATCGAGAGCAACCACCCGTCGGGCGGGTTCTTCGGTCCGCGGGCATGTGGGCGCAACTTCCGGCGGCTCATGGACGCGCACCCCGTTTATATTGATCCAAACAGTTCGCTGGCGGGCGCGTATATGGTCAATTTCATGTCCTACCGCAAACCGCACTGGAACCCGGAGTTGAGTTATGCTCACCTGGAACCCGAACAGCGCTATTATCAACTTGCCGCAGGCATCGGCGGCGCGCAACACTTCTGCCACGATCTGCAGATCGGCTTCGAACTCGGTTGGGGCGGCATCCTTCAACACATCGAGACATATCGCGCGAGTAACCCGGAAGCAGCCGCCTTCTATGACGGGCTGGAAGATGTCGTCCTGGGCTTACAGGGCTGGATCGCGCGGCACGCCGATGCCGCGGCGGAACGGGCGCAATCCGAAGCAGACCCCCTTTTGCGCCGCAACCTCGACGAGACGGCTGAGATCAACCGGCGACTCGTTTCCGAACCGCCGCAGACGTTTCGCGAGGCGTGTCAGTGGGCCTGCTGGTTCCAGATGGCGGCGCGCATGTATAACGGCAGCGGCGCGCTGGGCCGGCTGGATATGTTGTTGTTGCCGTTCTACGAGCGCGATCTCGCCGCGGGCGTCCTCGACGATGAAGAGGCGATCTATCATCTCGCGTGTCTGTTGTTGCGCGACACGGCCTACATCCAGCTCGGCGGGCCGGACGAAACCGGGCGCGACGCGACCAACCGCGTGTCCTATCTCTCCCTCGAGGCCGCGCACCGGCTGAATATCCCGGCCAACATCGGCGTGTGCGTCGGCGAGAGCACCGACCCCGGCCTGCTCGAACGCGGCATGGAAATCATCTTCGCCGACAAGAACGCGACGCCAAAGTTCCTGGGCGTGGACAACACGGTGCGCGGGTTTGCCCGCAACGGGTATCCGGTGGAGTTGGCGCGCACGCGCGCTTACGCCGGCTGTCACTGGAGCGCGATCCCCGGCCGTGAATACACCCTGAACGATATCCCCAAGGTGAACTTCGCCGTGCTGTTCGATGTAGCGCTGCGCGAAATGATGGCAGATACATCACACGAACCAAGCGTAGAGATGCTGTGGCAAGACTTCGAGAATCACCTGGCGCGCGCGGTCTGGGTGCTGGCGGAGGGCTTCGACTTTCACATCGAGCACATGCACGAGGTGTTCCCGGAGCTCGTGTTGGATCTGCTCTGTTATGGCCCCATCGAACGCGGTCTGGATGCGTCGCACGGCGGCGTAGAGTTCTACAACTTGTGCGTGGACGGCGCGGCGCTGGCGACAACGGCGGATTCTTTCGCCGCGGTGGAAAGACGGGTGGATGAAGAAGGGCGCTTGAGTTGGGCTGAGTTGGTGCATCATCTGGACGCCGACTGGGCAGGCCCCGACGGCGAACGCGCGCGGTTGATGATGCGCCACGTCCCACACTTCGGATCGGGCGGGTCACGCGCCGATTTCTGGGCCGAACGCATCGCGACGGCTTTCACCCGTTGCGTCACGCAAGCGCCGACGCCGGCCGGCTACCGGATGTTGCCCGGCCTCTTCTCGTGGGCTTTGATCCTGGCGCTGGGGCGCGGGCTGGGCGCGACGCCGAACGGGCGACACGCCGGCGACCCGATCTCACACGGGCCAAACCCCGACCCCGGTTTCCGCAAAGACGGCGCACCGACCGCGCTGGCGACCGCCGTCGCTGCCGTGCAACCGGGTTATGGCAATGCCGCGCCGATGCAGCTCGACCTCGACCCCGGTCTCTCGTCCGAAGCGGAGGGGCTCGAACGGGTCACGGCGCTGGTGCGCGGCCATTTCGCATTGGGCGGCACGCAGATCAACCTGAATGTGCTTGACAAGGCGCAGGTGTTGGAGGCGCACGCGGACCCGACGCGTTACCCCGATCTGGTGGTGCGCGTCACCGGGTTCAGCGCCTATTTCGCCAGCCTGTCGCCGGAGTTCCGGCAGATGATTGTAGACCGCCTCATCGCGGAGTAGGAGACTCTATGAACCATATGCAACGCCTGAACGCTGCCTTTGACTTACAACAGCCCGACCGACCGCCGATCCTGGGCGGTTGGCTTGCTGCGCCCGAACATATCCAGGCTCTCACCGGATGCTCCGACGATGATTATTGGTCCGATCCGTTCTATTGGGGTATGGAGGCCGAACGCGCCCTGGGGTCAGACGGGGTTATCGGCATCTTCGTGCCCGTGACGCGCGGCGCGTATCGCTGCGTGGACGATGACATCCTCGAGCGCCGCGCCGGTTATAATATGGAGCGAGTGCTCGCTGAAATTGCCGCGCTACCCGAGCCGGATGAGATGCGCGCCGATTTCGATGAGACGTCTCGGTATGCGGCGCTGAAACAAAACTTGCTTGCAAAGCAAACGCAGGCGAGCGAAATGCTCTGGTGTCCCGCGGATTGGGAAATCATTCCGGCGGCGTTATGGTATACCAAGTATGGTTATGAGAACGCACTGCTGTTGCCACGCCTGTACCCCGAAGCGCACCGCAAGCTATTACATACCAGCGCCGAACGAGGCAGGCAAAACGCATGCTTGCGCGCCCGCGCCATGCGCGAAGGTATCCATCCGAAAGCCCTCCTCACCGGCGAAGACCTTTGCAGCCAACGCGGGCCGATGATTTCGCCGGAATTCTTACGCCGCGAGTACTGGCCGCTCGTGGAATATGCCATTGAGCCGGTGATAGCAGCCGGAGGGCGGCTCGTGTGGCACTGCGATGGCGACGTTCGCCCGATCATTCCGGATATATTGCACGCGGGGTTCGCCGGGCTACAGGGCTTTCAACGCGAGTGCGGCGTGGAATTGGATTGGATTGTAAATCTGCGGTCGTGTAAGGGCGACCCATTGCTGATCTTCGGCCCCATGTCCGTAACCACAGTGTTACCCCACGGCACACCGGATGATGTGCGCGCAGAAGTGAGCCGGGCCATGGCGCTATGCCGGGATCGCGCTTCGCTGGTATACTTCACCAGCAACACCATCAACCCCGATGTGCCGTTGGAAAATCTGCGAGCCTATTTCGACGCCGTGATCACCAGTCAATGGTAGGCGGCTAAAGAAATTGCGAGGTCATTCAAAAAGACGCCTGTTTGCATCAGGCGAATCAAGGAGAACACCATGCTTAGCGCACGAAATCAGTTCGAAGGCACCGTGAAGTCGGTCGTCAAAGGCACAGTCATGGCTGAGATCGTCATCGCGGTCGGTGAGATCGAGGTCGTCGCGGCCATCACGCTCGGTTCGGCGGAAGCGCTGAACCTGAAGGTCGGCGATAAGGCCACTGCCGTGATCAAGGCAACGGAGGTCATGGTCGCGAAGTAGATCGCGCATCCGGGGGCTCGGTGATGATCCGGGCTCCCCGGTTGCCCGTGAAGTAGCGCCAGCCCCATTGCAGCGCGATGAGCACCCGGTTACGAAATTCCACGATATACAGCAGGTGGATGAATAACCAGACCAGCCACGCCGGGAACCCGCTGAGTTTCAATGGGCCGATAACCGCGACCGCGGCGCTGCGCCCGATGACGGCCATGCTGCCCTTGTCGCGATAGTGAAACGGCGCGACCGTCTTGCCTTCCAGCCGTTGACGGATGGCGCGGGCGACATAGGCGCCTTGTTGCATGGCGACCGGCGCAACGCCCGGCAACGGAGCGCCGTTCTCACCGGCGACGTGCGCCAGGTCGCCAATCACGAAGATCTCGGGGTGGCCTGGCATCGTCAGTTCGGGGCCAACCATCACCCGCCCCGCCCGGTCGAGTGAAACACCGGTATGATCGGCCAGCACGCGGCCAAGCGGCGATGCCTGCACCCCGGCCGCCCACAACACCGTATACTCCTGGATCACCGATATGCCGTCCGCCGTCTGGATCGTTATGGCCTCGGCTGAGATATCGATAACTCTGGCACCCGTCCACACCTCAACGCCCAACCGCAAGAGCGCAGCGCGGGCTTTCGTGGAAAGATCAGGAGGGTAGGCCGGCAGGATGCGATCCAGCGCCTCGACGAGGATCACGCGCGCTTCCGCTGCATCAAAACTGTGGAAATCTCCGCGCAGCGTATAGCGCGCCAGTTCGGCCAATGCCCCCGCCATCTCCACACCGGTAGGCCCCCCGCCCACAACCACGAAAGTCAGCAACGCACGCCTGCGCGCCGGATCCGGCTCGCGCTCGGCCCGCTCATACACGTAAAGGACATCTTTGCGAATGCCCACGGCATCTTCGATGGTCTTCAACCCCGGCGCGAAGGCCTCCCACGCATCATGCCCGAAATACGCGTGTTTCGCGCCAGCCGCGACGACCAGTGTATCGTAGGGCAACTCGCCCTCGGCGAGGATGACCTGGCGGCGTTCGACGTCTACATCCACCACCTCGGCCATCAAGACCCTGGCATTCGATTGCTTGCGCAGGACAGAACGCAACGTCGCGGCGATCTCGCCGGGCGAAAGCGCCGCCGTAGCGACCTCGTAGAGCAACGGCTGAAACAGGTGAAAGTTGCGCCTATCAACCAGCGTCAGTTCTACCGGCGCGCGTCGCAATGACCTGGCAGCATAGAGACCGCCGAACCCACCGCCAATAATTACAACGCGATGCAAGTCTGTCATTTCACACCTCCACCAGGTTTCGCGGGCCCAAAAATATTGTGACATCAGTTACGTAACAATACCGGAAGCCTGCATCCTATTTGTGAGCACGCGCGCAAGACGCAGGGCATACGGGCAGGAATTCCAAATGTGAGTCCCCTGAAAGAAGGGGCTGTTTAGCAATCGTAACTCAGCGTGTGGGCCGCGCATGGCGGGAATACAAGGCGCAGAACTGTGGCCAAGGCGTCAGAAAAGGGCGCTGTCAGGGCGGATTCATGGCTGCGTTGCACT
>JBBQRS010000019.1:0-52345 GCA_038214535.1 Anaerolineae bacterium | reverse complement strand
GCAGTTCTACATCCGCACGATGGATGTGACGGGCGTGGCGGAGTTGCCGGAAGGCGTGGAGATGGTCATGCCGGGCGACAACGTGAACCTGACGGTGGAGTTGATCGTGCCGGTGGCGCTGGAAGTGGGTTCCCGCTTCGCGATCCGCGAGGGTGGGCGCACCGTCGGCGCCGGCGTCATCACCAAGATCATCGAATAAAGTAACCTAAAGATACCCGGTTTCCGGCTTTGCCGAAGAAACCGGGTATCTAAAGCACATCATACGAGAGAAGTCAGATGGCCACTCAGAAAAAAGCGAATCGCATTGTTGTCACCCTTGCTTGCACCGATTGCAAAGAGCGCACCTATACGACAGAGAAGAACCGACGAAATACCACGGGTCGTCTGGAAATCCAGAAATACTGTCCGCGCTGCCACAAGCACGTGATGCATCGCGAGACGAAGTAAATCTGTCTAGGCGTGTAGCTCAATTGGCAGAGCACCGCTCTCCAAAAGCGGGGGTTGCAGGTTCAAGTCCTGCCACGCCTGCCTAGAAACCTGAACCTTGTAAGGGGTTCGCACTTAGACGGGTTCGCCGCTGGGCAGACCTGACCGTCAGCGGCGGTGCAGTGAAACCCGATGTCCGAGTGAGACACCGTTCTGACGGCGCTTTGCTCGTTGTTGAAGAGACGCAAGCGCCGACAGGCACGGTGTCTATAATCGTATGGGGCCGATCTAGGGTCCGACAGGAATCGGTGGATAACGTGACGACACAAGCGGCTCAAAAATCGGAAAACCGCCTCGTGCGCTATCTCAAGGAGACCCGCGCCGAGTTGCGTAAGGTCACCTGGCCCACGCGCCAGCAGGCAACGAATCTGACGTTGATCGTCCTTGCCGTGACCCTGGCAATGGCGCTCTTCCTGGGAGCATGCGACTTGATCTTCTCTACGCTCATTCGGCAAATCCTGAGCTGATCGTAGAGAATTGACTCATGCGCGTCGAATGAACGGCGGAGAGCATGGACGATAAGCAAGAAAAAGAATTGACGGACGAATTCGACGATCTTCTCGAAGAAGGGCAGGAAACTCTGGCCGCAGAGTTGGACGATGCGCCCGCGGGCGCCAACCGGCCCGATGATACAGAAGAGATCGAAGACGAGCCGATCGAGGATTCCGCGGCGGAAGAAACCGACGAATCCGGGCCTCAATGGTTCGTGGTTCATTGTTACTCGGGTTACGAGAACAAAGTCAAGAAAAATCTCGAGCACCGCGCCGAGTCTATGGGGATGCAAACCCACATCCTTGACGTGATCGTGCCCACCGAGGAACAAATTGAACTGCGCGAGGGCCAGCGCCGCATCGTCGAGAAACGCATTTATCCGGGCTACGTCCTGGTGCGCATGTTGCTCGACGAAGAATCGTGGTACGTCGTGCGTAACACGCCCGGCGTCACGGGCTTCGTGGGTATCGGCAACAAACCGACGGCGCTGCGGCAGGACGAAGTAGATCGTATTATGCGCCGCATGGAAGCCGAAGAGCCTGTCGCACAGGTCAAAGTGAAGATCGGGGACAAAGTTCGGATCGTCGAAGGTTCCTTCGCCGACTTCCACGGCACAGTAGATGAAGTTTACCCGGACAAGGGCAAGGCGCGGGTCCTGGTGTCATTCTTCAATCGCGAGACGCCGATTGAAGTAGATCTACTGCAAGTGGAACGCCTGTAAATAAGTATCATCGCACGTCGCCCGGCCCCTGACGGGCGCATAGGAGTATTCGAGAATGGCCAAGAAGGTTAAGGCAATCGTCAAATTGCAGATTCAGGCCGGCAAAGCCAACCCGGCGCCCCCCGTAGGCCCGGCGCTCGGTCAGCATGGCGTCAATATTATGGCGTTCTGCAAGGAATACAACGCGCGCACGGCCAACCAGACCGGAACCGTGATTCCCGTGGAGATCACCATCTTCACCGATCAATCGTTCACGTTTGTCACCAAAACGCCGCCCGCGCCCGACCTGATCCGTCAGGCCGCAGGTATTCCGAAGGGTTCTTCCACGCCGAACAAAGAAAAAGTCGGCAAGATCACCCGCAAGCAGGCCCGCGACATCGCTGAAATTAAGATGAAAGACCTCAACGCCAACGACCTTGACGCCGCGACCAAGATGATCGAGGGCACGGCCGAGAGCATGGGCGTCGTCGTCACCGACTGACGTATCAACCAAACACGAGTTTACCAACTCATGGGAGGGCGGCAACGCCCGCTAACACCACGCCCGACCGAGTGCGGGTAGAGGAGTTTATCATTATGGCCAAGCATGGCAAGAAGTTCCTGGCAGCAGTAGAGCAAGTTGATCGCAACAAAGAGTACGCTCCCGCGGAAGCCGTTGACCTGCTCAAGAAGATCGCCTTCAGCAAGTTCGATGAGACCGCCGAAATGCATATGCACTTGGGCGTTGACCCCCGTCATGCCGACCAGCAAGTCCGTGGCACGGTGCTCTTGCCCGCGGGTCTGGGCAAGGAAGTCCGCATCCTGGTGTTCGCCGAAGGCGAAGGTGCGCGTCTGGCCGAGCAGGCCGGCGCCGATCACGTCGGGCTGGATGAGTTGATCGCTCAGATTCAGGGCGGCTGGCTTGAGTTCGACATGGCAATCGCCACGCCGCAAGTGATGGGCAAAGTGGGCCGCCTGGGCCGCATCCTGGGAACCCGGGGCCTTATGCCCAACCCCAAGGCCGGCACCATCGTGCAACCTGACGACCTGCCCCGCGCGATCACCGAAGCGCGCCAGGGCCGCGTCGAGTTCAAGATTGACAAGACGGGCAACCTGCACGTCCCGATCGGCAAAGTCAGCTTCACCGAAGCGCAGTTGATGGAGAACCTGACGGCGCTAATGGATGCCGTCGTGCGCGCCAAGCCCAGCGGGGCCAAGGGTATCTACCTGCGGCGCGTGACCCTGACATCAACCATGACGCCCGGCATCCATCTGGATATCAACCAGGCGTCTGCCATGAAGCCTGCCGCCTGAGCGACAGCCGCGCAGACAACCGAATACCGAACGCTGAAGACAGCAGGGGCCCCAGTGGCTTAATAAACCTGCCGAGGCGGATGCTTGAATGCTCTCACCAGAGTACCATGCCTCTGAGCCTGTCTGTCTTCGGCCCAGAGGCATTTTTGTGCGTTGAATACGGCGCGATGATGGGCGCATGCCAGCGGCCCATCATCCGCCCGATGATTAGGGAAGGAGGTATCAATTTGGCTATTTCTCGAGAGAAGAAAGAAGCCATCGTGGCCGAATATGCGGAGATGTTGAACCGTAGCTCGGCTTTGCTGGTCACAGAATACCGTGGCCTGACTGTGAAGCAACTCGAAGCGTTGCGTCGGGAACTTCGCGCCGCCGATAGCGAACTCATGGTGTCTAAAAACACCCTTATGGAGATCGCGATGACGCAGGTGGGGATGCCTGCGCCCGAGTCGCTCCTGACCGGCCCCACGGCCGTCACCTTTGTCTATGGCGAACTGGCGCCGCCCGCGAAGACGCTGACCAAATGGGCCAAGGACACCAAGATCCTGACGGTACGCGGCGCGATGGTCGGCCCTGACCTCTTCGACGAAGCCGGGGTGCAAGCCCTGTCGGAGTTGCCGAGCAAAGACCAACTGCGCGCGCAGGTTGTCGGTGCGCTCCAGTCGCCCATCAGCGGATTGGTCAACGTGTTGGCCGGCCCCATGCGCGGTCTGATGACCGTGCTCAACGGCCGGATGGGGCAGCTAGAGCAGCCGTCCGTCTGACGCTGGGCCTACTGGGCAAACCCCATGTGGGAAAAGCCTGCCCGGACTAAGTTAAAAATTCTTATCCGTAGATCAGAAGGAGAAATAAGGAAATGACTAACGATGAATTAATCGCCGCCATCGAAACGATGACGGTACTGGAACTGTCTCAGCTCGTGAAGGCGCTCGAAGAGAAGTTCGGTGTCAGCGCGGCCGCACCCATGATGATGGCAGGCATGTCCGCCGGTGGGGCGGCTGCCCCGGCCGAAGCCGTCGAAGAGCAGACCGAGTTCGACGTGATCCTCACGGACGTTGGCGAGAAGAAAATCAACGTCATCAAGGTCGTCCGCACCCTGACCAACCTGGGCCTCAAAGAAGCCAAGGACCTGGTCGAGAGCGCGCCGACCCCCGTTCTGACGGCAGTCTCCAAGGACGCCGCGGCGGACGCCAAGGCCAAGATCGAAGCCGAAGGCGCCACCGTACAGGTCAAATAACGCAACAAACCGTTGCGCTAAGCAAACAGCCTGTCCCCTCAAAAGGACAGGCTGTTCGCTTATGGAAATTCAAAGTCATGCTGAGCGGGTTTACCAATCAACTTTCGTCACGGCGAGACGCCAGCGAAGCATCTCCGGTGGCGTGATCGAGATGCTTCGCTGACGTCTCGCCGTGATGGATTTCGCAATGTCAACCCGCTCAGCATGACGATCGTGCGAATGCCGGAATAAATTTTCCAACACTCTCACCGCACCAACACGAAGAGCACATCGTTCACGTTGGTCCCCGTCGGGCCGGTCAAAATCAAATCACCCAGCGCGTCTAAATAGGGTAAGCTGTCATTCGCCGCCAACGCCGCGTACGCGTCAAGCCCCAGCGCCCGCCCGTGCGCGATACTATCAGACGTCGCAACGCCGCCGGCCGCGTCAGTCGGGCCATCGGTGCCATCCGTCGCCAGGCTGGCGACCATGATCTCCACATCCGGCAGCGCTTGCCCCGCATCCAATGTCAGCGCCGCCGACAGGGCCAACTCCTGGTTGCGCCCGCCCAATCCACCGCCCCGCACCGTCACTGTGGTCTCGCCGCCCATCACCAAACAGATCGGCGGCCGCCACCCCGATTGTTCGTGGGCGATGCCCAGCGCCAACCCCGCAACGACCTTGCCGACTTCGCGCGCCTCACCCCGGCAAAACGTGGTCAGGAAGACGCCCTCAAACCCCAGCGCCTCCGCCTCTGCCACCGCCGCGCGGCACGCGCTCGCATTATCCCCGATGACCACGTTGGCAACGCGCTCGAAGATCGGATCCCCCGGCTTCGGCGTCTCCGTCGCCTGCCCGGCGGCCCCGCGCCTGAGGTGAGCCAACAGGGCCGGCGGCGTCTGATCTGTGACCTCAAACCGATCAAGCATGGCGAGCGCATCGGCATAGGTCGTGGGGTCGGCCACCGTAGGGCCGGAAGCGATCACATCCAGAGGGCTGCCCACGACATCCGAAAGAATCAAGGCGACCTGGCGGGCAGGCGCAGCAAGCCGCGCCATCTGCCCGCCCTGCAACTGCGAGCAATGCTTGCGCACGGTGTTGATCTCCGTGATATCTGCCCCGCTCCGCAGCAACAGGCCGTTCAACACCTGATACTCGTCCAGCGTCACGCCCTTTACTGGCGACGGCAACAAAGCCGAACCACCTCCCGACAACAACACAATCACCAGATCGCGCTCGCCCGCCGTCTGCAGCAGCGCCGCAATCCCCTCCGCGCCCACCATCCCCGCCGCATCCGGTACCGGATGCCCCGCCTCAATCAACTCAATCCTCCCTTTCTTCTCCCTCTCCCAGAGGGAGAGGGCCGGGGTGAGGGTTTGGGCCGGGGTGAGGGGGAGCGCGGCCGGCGACCCCAGCGCCACCACCGGGTTCGCCGCCGGGGCCGTATGCCCATATTTCACATTGACTATGCCCGCGCTAATGCGGTCGCCCAGAATCTCGCACAAGGCGGCGGACATCGGCGCGCCCGCCTTCCCTGCGCCGACGACCAAAACGCGGTCAATCTCCGGCAGGCAATAGACGGCGGTTCCAACCCTTAACGTATCCCCTTCCAGCGACACAGCGCGTCGCACAGCCGCGGCGGGATCCACCGCGCGCAACGCCGCGCCCATGATCTGCACCAGAGGCTCTCTCAGGCCGGCCGAATGCGTCATCACAGCGCGCCTATTGGACCGCACTCAATGCTTGTTGCGCGGCGTCCACCGGCGAGACATCCTCGCGCACAACCGATAACGCAGCCTGTTGCAGCGCCAACGCCGCGGCTGCCGATTCTGCACCCACGGGCAGCGGGGCGGCGGCTTTTAGTTGTCCGTCCAGAAACGCCGTCTGGGGGTTGTCTTCCCAATAGCCCCAGCCCTCCGGGAACACCGGAAGCCAGCCGGCCGCGGCCGCCCACCGGCCGTTGCGCTCCGGGGTCATCAG
This sequence comes from Anaerolineae bacterium, assembly GCA_038214535.1. GTDB lineage: Bacteria > Chloroflexota > Anaerolineae > CG2-30-64-16 > CG2-30-64-16 > JBBQRS01. Next base: position 46,160 of record JBBQRS010000019.1, on the reverse strand, counting down.
CCAGGTCAGCAACTCCGCGGCGCGTTGCTGGCGTTCGGGGTCGGGCGTCACAATTGCCAGCACCCAGCCCGAAGCAATCGGCGGCGACGGATTCGACCAGCCCGGTGCAGGGGCAACGCTCAGTTCTGGATGTTGGGCCCGTTCTGCCAGGTATTGACGCGCCGAGGTCTGAACGATGGCGTCGGTGTTCGCTTCATAGAACTGCCACGTGCGCTCCAACCCGATCAGATCCTCCGGACGCTCGTCAAGCTGACCTTGCTCGGTCGCGCTGTCGTAAAAACTCAACATCCGCAACATCGGCTCCGAATTGAGTTCCAACCGACGCGTCTCGAAATCCAGCACATACCCGGCCCCCAGGTAATGGCTCAACAGCGTCGGAGGCACGCCCGCCGCAGGGCCGGTGCGCACCGCGGGGATGGAAAAGGGAAATAAGTATCGGGTGTTTCCGGTCAGCAGCCCGGTCCAGGTCTCCGGCGGGTTCGATGTCACAACAGGGTCATACACGACATGTTCGATATCGAGCACAAACGGGATGGCGTATTGTTGTCCGCCGATCCGCCCCAATGCGCGCGCCGCAGGATATAGCCCGGCGAGCAATTCGGGGGCAATCAGCCCATCGAGGGGGCGTACTGCGCCGGCAGCGACCGCCACTTCCAGTTCCGCCGCGTCGAGCGCGATGACGTCCGGCAAGATACCAGGAGCGACAGGTTGTGCAGTGCGCAGATAATCCAGCAAACCGCCTTTGCCATAACGCGACCTGGTCTGTGTGACCACGCGCAGCGGTTCCGTGCGCGCCGCCGCGAACCCGGCGAGCGTCTCAGCAAGCAAAGCACCACCCGGTTGCGCCGGATCGGTGCTCATGAAATCCGGCGTCCACAGAGTCAACACAAGCGGGCCGCTGAGCGGCGTTGCGACCGGAGCAACCGGCGTATCCGCGTTCGGCTGTACCGATGCCGCGTTCGACGTTGCGCCAGAACTCGACTCACTGCCGGGCGCAGTTGCCGGCGCGCAGGCTGTCATCAACACCAGCGCCAGTATGAGCACCAGCAATATGGTCGGTCGTCGCATCATTCGGGCTTGAAGTATCCGCTTTTGATTCATGCGTGGTCGCCCTCCTGACGTCATTATAAGCGGCCCCGCGCCTCAGGCCAAAGGTTGGCGCGATAGGCACGGCCACCATCGCGCTGACGCCAATTGTTAACCGTGGTCAGCTTATGCTATAGTACCGCCGAAACCAACTACGGGAGGACACATGACCCACTATACTGACTCGGCCTGGCAAATAGCCCATCGCATCCGGTTCAACTTCAACAATCTCATGGCAGAGGCGCTCGGCGAAGCGGAGGGCTTCACCGTAACGCAACTCGATCAGCATGCGAGCGCCGTTCAAGCGGCCCTGGCGGCTGTACTGACACAACGCAAGGCTGGCGGTCTGCGGTGGATGGAGCTTCCCTATCAGAACGTAGACGGCATTCTCGCAGCGGCAAAGCCCATCCGCGAATCCTTCAAGAATTTCGTCGTGCTGGGTATCGGCGGGTCAGCCCTGGGCACCATCGCCCTGCAAACCGCCCTGTTGCACCCCTATCACAACCAGTTGCCCGATGCGACCCGCCCCAGCCCGCGGCTCTATGTGCTCGACAACATTGATCCCGATTGGCTTACCTCGCTGCTTGACGTGATTGACCCGGCGGAAACTTGCTTCAACGTCATCACCAAATCGGGCGACACGGCGGAGACGATGTCGCAATTCCTTTGGGCGCGCCAACAGCTCATAGACAAACTGGGACCGGAGCGCTATGCACGCAACGTCGTTGCCACGACCGACGCCGACAAAGGCGCGATGCGCCAACTGGTGAACGCGGAAGATTATCAGGCCTTCATCGTCCCCGATGGCGTCGGCGGGCGCTTCTCCGTCCTCAGCCCGGTGGGCTTGCTGGCCGCCGCAGTCGTAGGTATTGACATCCGCGAGCTGCTGGCCGGCGCGGCCTATGCCGACCGCCTCAGCCAGACGCCGTTCCTATGGCAGAACGCTGCCATGATGTATGCCCTGACGCAATTCCTGGCCTATCAGGATGGCAAACCGATGAGCGTGATGATGCCTTATCATCAGGGGCTGCGCACCATGTCAGACTGGTACGCCCAACTCTGGGCCGAGAGCCTGGGGAAAGCGGAAGACCGGGCGGGGCAAGTCGTCAACGTCGGGCCGACCCCCATCAAGGCGCTCGGCGCGACCGATCAACACTCCCAGGTCCAGCTCTACGCGGCCGGCCCGCGCGACAAGATATTCACCTTCATCACGGTAGATCGCTTCGAGCAGACCCTCACAATCCCGTCATGGGAGACCGGGGTCGGCGCGGTGGATTACCTGGGCGGTCACACGTTCAACGAGTTGATGGCAGCCGAGGCCGAAGGCACGGCGCTCGCCCTTGCCGCCGCCGCCCGGCCCAACGCCGCCTTCCGCCTGCCCGAAGTCAGCGCGTTCACCCTGGGCCAGCTCATCTATCTCTTCGAGGTCGCCACGGCAATCAGCGGGGAGCTCTACAACATCAACGCGTTCGATCAGCCCGGCGTCGAAGCGGGGAAAGTACGCGCCTACGCGTTGCTCGGCCGGCCCGGCTACGAGTCGCAACGGGCAGAAATTGAAGGCTTGCAAGGTCGCCGCAAAGCGCGCTACGAAATCTAGCGCCGGAGCGCGTTGCGCCGCCCCATCTTACGCCACTTACCCGGCGGAGTGCGCATCCTCAGATGCGCCGGGCCCACACATCACCCGCGGAGTGCGCATCCTCAGATGCGCATTCCGCGGGTGGAGCATCGGAGAGGAAAACGAGGACGTGGAACATCTGACCCAAGACTGTGCTTTCTGTCGCATCCTACGCGGCGAAATCCCGGCCAGCCTCGTGGCTGAAACCGAATATGCTGTAGCTTTCATGGACCTCAACCAACCGACGCCGGGCCACGTCCTGGTGATTCCCCGCGCCCATATCGAAAATATCTATGATCTCGACGCGGAAACCGGCGCAGCCGTATTCGACCTGACTTTGGGTATGGCAAAGGCCGTAAAACGCGCGCTGCAACCCGACGGCCTCGATCTCTTCCAGGCCAACGAGCGTGCGGGCCAGCAGTCTGTCTTGCACTTCCACATCCACATCATCGCGCGCTATGCCGGCGACCGCGACCGGATTCACCTGTCATGGAGCAACGATCTCGCCCCGAAATCTGAACTCGACGCAATGGCCGCAACCATCCGGGCCGCCATGCGAGGTTAGGTCCCCGATTTATCATCAGGCTTTGCATCCGTCGGTTCGCCGGGCGAATCAGTTCGCCCGCGCAACAGACCCCGTTGCCCCTCGGTGGGAACCGGCCCCATCAGCCAGTTCTTTGCGCGCCGCCGGGTGCGCAAGAAGGCCGAACGGACGCGCGCCCACTCGAACTGAATCGAAGCGTACCACCGCCGGTACCAGGGCGGCTGCTTAATCGGCGTCGGCGCGCCCCACTTGAGCGCCACCGCCGCCCACGTTAACCCCGCGCCAAACCCCACCAGTACCAGCTTATCCGCCGGGCGAACCCGCCCCTGCTGGATCGCCTCGCACAGCGCAATCGGGATGGACGCTGCCGACGTGTTCCCGTAGCGGTCCAGGTTGATGAAGAACTTCTCTTCGGGCAGTCCCAACCGCTTCGCCGATGACTCGATGATCCGCAAGTTTGCCTGGTGCGGCACGATCTGCGCGACGTCCGCCATTTGCCACCCCGCCTTTTGCACCACCATTTCCGTGGCCTTCGGCACTATCGTCGTCGCAAAGCGAAACACCTCGCGGCCGTTCATCTTGATGAAATGATCGCCGTTGCGCACCGTCTCCAACGTCGGGGGACATCGGCTGCCGCCCGCCGGTACGGTCAACAGGTCACCGCCCGACCCGTCGCTGCCCAGCACAGACGCCATCACGCCGCATTCCTCGTTGCACACGCTGAGCACCACCGCGCCCGCGCCGTCTCCGAACAGGATGCACGTATTGCGGTCCGACCAATCCGTGATCCGCGAGAGCGTCTCCGAGCCGATTACCAACACGTGATCGGCGCTGCCCGAACGCACCGTATCGTTCGCCAGGCTCAACGCGTAGACAAAACCCGAACACCCCGCGCTGAGATCGAAGGCTCCCGCGTGCGCCGCGCCCAGCGCATCCTGCACCAGCGAAGCGGTCGAAGGGAACAGCCCCTCCGGCGTCACGGTCGCGACGATAATCAACCCGAGTTGCGCTGGACTGACGCCGGCCACCCTCAGCGCCGACCGGGCCGCGCGCACCGCCAGCGTGGCCGTCGTATCACGAGCGTCGGCGACAATGCGCCGCTCGCGGATGCCCGTCATCGAACGAATCCACTCGTCATTCGTATCTACGATTTGGGAGATGTCGTCGTTGGTCACCACCCGCTCGGGCACATACATGCCCCACCCGGTGATCTGCGCATAGCGACGTGCGCCGCTGTTGGGCTGGCCGTTCATACCATGCGGCGGAAGATCACGGTGCTGTTGTGTCCGCCGAACCCAAACGAATTGGACATAATGACATTCACCTCAGCCGGTCGTAGCACATTCGGCACGTAATCCAGGTCGCAGAACGGATCCGGCGTCTCCTGGTTGATCGTCGGCGGCAAAATTTGATCGCGCAAGGCCAGCATACAGAAGGCGGCCTCGACCGCTCCGGCTGCGCCCATCAGGTGCCCCGTCATGCTCTTGGTCGAACTCACAGCCACCTTGTACGCGTGCTCGCCCAGCGCGGTCTTGATCGCGCGCGTCTCGATGGCGTCATTCAGCGGCGTGCTGGTACCGTGAGCGTTGATGTAATCTATCTCTGTGACATCCAGCCCACTACTCTCAATCGCCATCCGCATACATTCCGCCGCGCCCATGCCGTCTTCGGCGGGCGCAGTGATGTGATACGCATCGCTGTTCAGCGCATAGCCAATCAACTCGCCATAGATGCGCGCGCCACGCGCCAGCGCCTTATCCAGACGTTCGAGGATGAGAATCCCCGCCCCCTCGCCCATCACAAAGCCATCACGTTCGGCGTCAAACGGGCGACTGGCGCGTGCAGGATCGTCGTTCCGGCAGCTCAGCGCGCCCATATTATCGAAGCCCGCCATGGTCATCCCAAGAATCGCCGCCTCGGAACCGCCCACGATCATCGCGTCGGCGTCGCCACGCTGGATGATGCGCCCGGCCTCACCGATCACGTGGCTCCCCGTCGCGCAAGCCGTCGCAATCGCCAGGCTCGGCCCCTTTGCGCCCACCATGATGCTTACGTGCGCCGTTGCGCTGTTCAGCATCAAACCGGGCACGGTGAACGGGCTGACCCGGCGCACCCCGCGCTCGCGCAGAACGTCCGCCCCCTCCAGCAGCACGCCCAGCCCCCCAATTCCCGAACCCATATACACGCCCACCCGGCTCGGATCCCAATCAGCCATATCGAATCGTGCATCATTCAGCGCCTGGCGCGCCGCGCCAATCGCAAAATGCACATACCGATCCGTGCGTCGTGCATCCTTCCGATCCATATAATCCGTGGGATCGAAATCCTTCACCGGCGCGGCAATCTTCGTCTTGAAATCGGTGACATCGAACCAGGTGATCGGCGCCGCCCCCGACTTACCGGCAAGCACCGCCGCCCAGGCGCTGGGTACGTCATTACCTACCGGTGTAACGACGCCAATCCCGGTCACCACCACACGTTGCGAATCTGGATACTTCACTCAGGCCTCCTCAATTCCACCAACTTTTGGGACATAAGCTACGTTATACTAAACACGCTTTAGCCCCAAAAGACGCGCGTATGCGCTGGATGTTCCCGAATCAATCACTTCACGCCAATCACGTAGGCCGGTTCATCCTGTGGTAAAATCCGTTCAGCCTTATAGACGTGGCCCCGAGAAAGGCAACCGTATGAAGATCAGCAAAGCCGTCATCACCGCCGCCGGCCGCAATCAGCGCACATTGCCCCTGCAAACCCTGATTGACCGCGACGGCGTGCAAAAATCGGTTCTCGCCATCATTGCCGAAGAAGTGCTGCGCGCCCACATCGAGGAAATTTGCGTCGTGGTGTGCCCCGGTGATGAGTCCGCCTATGCCGACGCGGTCGGTGAACACGCCACGCGCCTGACGTTCATCCCGCAACCCGAGCCATTCGGCTACGGTCACGCCTTGTACTGCACCCGCGATTTCGTGGGCGGCGAGCCGTTCCTGCACCTGGTCGGCGATCATCTCTACGTCAGCCGAAGCCAACTGGGCTGCGCCGAACAACTGGTCGAGGTGGCGCAAAACGAAGCCTGCGCCGTTTCCGCTGTCCAGGCCTCGCGAGAGAGCCTCCTGCCCTACTACGGCGCGGTCGGCGGGCAGCGTGTGCCGGGCCGCCAGGATCTCTATGCGATCCAAGACGTGATCGAAAAGCCGACGCCCACCGAGGCCGAACAGCGTTTGCTCGTCCCCGGTTTGCGCGCCGGACATTACCTCTGCTTCTTCGGGATGCACGTCCTCACGCCCACCGTGATGGAGATCCTCGGGAGACACGTTGCGCCGCTGCGCACGCCCGGCGCCCACGGCGGCGCGACTCTGGCGCTCGCCCTGGCCGAGTTGGCCTCGCGCGAACGTTATCTGGCCCTCGAACGCCCCTGGTGGCGCTATGATGTCGGCGTGAAATATGGCCTGCTCTCCGCGCAGCTTTCGCTGGCCCTCTCCGGCGCCGATCGCGATCAGGTCCTGGCGCAGTTACTAGAGTTGCTCGCCCTGCGCGAGCTACAACACGCATGAGGGCATCCGGGGGTTCCGTGCAAAGCAAACTCGTCGAAATCATCCTGTCGCCCGACGCCGAAGTCCGCAATCGTTCGGTAGACGCCTTCGCGCGCGCTGCGTCCCTGGCCGAGCTGCACGCCGAGTGCGCCGCGCTCGACACGTTCCGGCGGCAAAGCCCCAACCTGTACGAACGCGTCCGGGCGCTCTTCTTTCTCTATGCCATCCATCGCTTTCATCTGCCTTTCAAACCGGGCCTCCCATCCACCGGCTTCGTCCCGTTTGACGGTTATACCTTCCTGCTGAACCGTCGCTTCGAGGAAGCGATTGACGTTTTCCTCAGGGCCGAAGCGGTGCATGGCCCCGGCGAAGCCCTCTCCAGCGCGCTCGCCGAAGCGTATCACAGCCTGGGCTTCCAAACCCTCGCCGACCAGGTGCGCCGCAGCGTGCGCTCCGTCAGCGGCAACCAGTGGATGTTCCGCATCGGCCACCCCGCCGACCAGCCGCTCCGCATTCGCCCGGAGCTTTTCCGGCGCTCCGCATCGTCGGGGCTGTTTCCCATCCTGCAAGAAACGACCCCCGTGCGCATGGACCTCTCGCATAGCGCGTGGAGCGACATCTTCTTCCTGGGAATGGACTATCCCGAAGCCGCGCGCGTCCTCAACGTCTCCATTGACCTGAGCATCCGCGGCGACGGCGCGCAACCGCGCCCGCCCGTCGAAGCCTACTTCCGCGTGATTGACGAGCCGCTGGTGCGCCTCGCCAGCGTAGACCTGGGCGTCACCGCCGACATCACCGGCCTACCCGAGGTGTTCGACTTCGCGCGTGACTATCTGGGGCTGCTCAAGGCCGCCCTGATCGCATCCGGCATCGTGCCGCCGGGGCTGGAAGGTTCCGAGCAAAGCCTGGGCGACCTGCTCGCACGGCTCGTCGGGCCGGACCACGGCATCGAGCTGGTGAGTTCCGTCAACAACATCCCCAAGGGGTCGCGCCTGGCCGTCTCCACCAATCTCCTTGCGGCGCTGATCGCGGTTTGTATGCGCGCCACCGGGCAGGCCCGTTCACTGGAAGGTCCGCTCGCCGAACACGAGCGCCGCCTCGTCGCCGCGCGCGCCATCCTCGGCGAGTGGCTGGCCGGTTCCGGCGGCGGTTGGCAAGATTCCGGCGGCGTATGGCCGGGCGTCAAGCTTATCGAAGGCGTCGCCGCCTCCGACGGTGATCCTGAATACGGCGTCAGCCGGGGCCGGCTCCTCCCCGATCACACCATCCTCGGCACGGACGCTGTATCTTCCGAAACCCGCCAGAACTTGCAGGACAGCCTCGTCCTCGTGCATGGCGGCATGGCACAAAACGTCGGGCCGATCCTCGAAATGGTCACCGAGAAATACCTGCTCCGCTCCGAGGCCGAATGGGCCGGTCGCGCCGAAGCCTGCCGCATCCTCGACCAGATCGTCGGCGACCTACAACGCGGCGACATCCGCGCCATCGGCGCGGCGACCATGCGTAACTTCGCCGGCCCCCTGCAAACCATCATCCCCTGGGCCAGCAACCTCTACACCGAGATGCTCATCGAACGGGCGCGCGTCGAGTTCGGGGCCGATTTCTGGGGTTTCTGGATGTTGGGCGGCATGTCGGGCGGCGGCATGGGTTTTATCTTTGATCCAGGAGTGAAACTGCGTGCGCAGGATCGGATGCAAGAGATCATGTGCGACGCAAAGTCACGCCTCGACAAGGCGCTGCCTTTCGCCATGGACCCGGTGGTCTATGATTTTGCCATCAATGAACGCGGGACCTGGGCGCAACTCCTGAGCGACGAGAACAGCGCGCCGCCGCTCATGCCCCCCGGCTACTACGCCATCACGCTGCCTGCGCTCATCCGCCGCGACCGTCGCAACCTGCCCGAACTGCAACGCGCCGAAATGAGCCGCTTCGGCCTGGCCTGCCGCACCGAACCGGCGTTCGCCGGCATGGTGCCCACCCTGTTTGACCGCCTGCTGCCGCGCGGCGAGACCGACGCCGAACAAAACAGCGGGCTGGAACGCACCCTCGCGGATTTCGGGTTCGACCGTCTTCAGCACGAGCAAATTCGCGGCGACCTGCGGGCCGGGCGGATCGGCCTGGCGCAGAACCACCTGCCCATCGCCGCCGATATCCGCGATGTCGAGCCGGACGACGTGCGTCACGTCACACCGGAAACGCTTTCGCCCGCTGAGCTTGAAGCGTTGCAACAGATCGGCATGGACGCCCTTGCCGATGGAACCGTCGCCGTGGTCACCCTCGCGGGCGGCATCGGCAGCCGTTGGACGCAGGGCGCGGGCGTCGTCAAGGCGTTGCATCCCTTCGCCAAGCTCGGCGGCCGGCATCGCTCTTTCATCGAGGTGCATCTCGCCAAGAGCCGCCGCATCAGTCGCCTGGCGGGAACGCCGATCCCGCACGTCATCACCACCAGCTACCTCACCCACGCGCCGATCGAGCAATACCTGGCCTGGGCCGAGAACTACGGCTATGAAGGGCCGCTGATGCTCTCGCCGGGACGCAACATCGGCCTGCGCATGGTCCCCATGACGCGCGATCTGCGCTTCGCCTGGGAAGAGATGCCGCAACAACTGCTGGACGAGCAGGCGCAGAAGATGCGCGACAGCCTCCACGCGGCGCTCCTCGAATGGGCGCGGCAAACCGGCGAAGGCAGCGACTATACCGACAACGTGCCCATGCAATGCCTGCACCCCGTCGGCCACTGGTTCGAAGTCCCCAACCTGTTAAAAAACGGCGTCCTGGCGCGCCTGCTTGAAGCGCGCCCGAACCTGCAATATCTGATGGTGCACAACGTGGATGCGCTGGGAACCGATGTAGACCCGGTCACCCTGGCCGTGGTCATGCAGACGGGCGGGGCCATGACGGCGGAAGTGATCGCACGCGTCATCGAGGATCGCGGAGGCGGTCTGGCCCGCGTGGATGGCCGTCTGCGTCTGCTGGAAGGGCTGGCAATGCCGCGTGAGGAAGATGAGTTCGGGCTATCCTACTACAACTCGAATACGAGCTGGTTGCACATTGACCGCCTTTTGACCGTCTTCGGGCTGACCCGCGCCGACCTGGCGAACGCCGAAAAAGTCGCCATCGCCGTGCGCGCGCTGGGCGCACGGATGCCGACTTACATCACGCTCAAAGACGTGAAGAAGCGCTGGGGCCACGGCCAGGAAGATGTCTTCCCCGTTGCCCAGTTCGAGAAGCTCTGGGGCGACATGACGGCGCTCCCCGAACTCGACAGCCGTTTCCTTGTCGTGCCGCGCCGCCGCGGGCAAAACCTCAAAGATCAGGCCCAACTCGACGGCTGGCTGCGCGACGGCTCTGCCGCGTTCGTAGACGCACTCTGCGCTTGGCAGTGAACGCGTTAGGCGACGCTTGACGCCACCGACCACACGTCATCCACGGACATGCGGTGGTACGATGTCATCGAGCCGTTGCCCCAGGGCGCAAAGCAGAGGATGTCCGGGAACAACTGCAACGGCGTGAGCGAAAGATGGCCGCGCTCCACCGCCCACACATCGCTGGTCGGTTCGGCGTTCAGCGGCATGGGATCATCAATCGGCTGCATCCGCAGCATGTTCGGCTCGCTCAACGTGATCTCATAACGCTCCAGCAGAGACCGGGTGCTCAGGTTGGTCATTTCCACGCCTGCCACCTGGCTCAGCGGCAGGTTGGGGATGTTGAGATTCATCAGGGGCGGCGTCATGGCCGTCGCATCCAGCATGTTGCGCACGACCTCCTGAACGGCCCACGTTGCGGTTTCCCAATGCGCCCCTTCCGAGATGCCGTCGCCGAAGGAAGCCGCCAGAGCAGGCACGCCGCGCAAGTGCGCCGTCAACGCGGCGCCCACCGTCCCGGAATAGATCACATCGCGCCCCAGATTATAAGAATCATTGATGCCCGACACCACCATATGGATCGAAGCCTGCGTCAGCGCGCCGCTCAGCCCCACCTGCACACAGGCCGCGGGGGTGGCGGGCAACGCATACGCCGTCACGCCCCGGAGATCATCCGGCATGTTCTTATAGGGGATCACCTTCATTTCACGAACTGGCGGCAGCGACGTGCCGCGCCCGCTCTGATTCGTCGCCGGCGCAACGACCAGCACCGGACCCAGCGTCAACAGCGCACGCGCCGCCGCCCATAGACCCGGTGCAAAGATGCCGTCGTCGTTGGTTAGCAGAAAACTCGGCCCTGTGTTATAAGCAGTCATGGATGCTCCTCCTGACTCAACATGTTTTCTCTCGATAATCTGATGACTATTTGTACCATGCTCGAATTAAGCCTGAAACAAGGCATCTTGATCACGCGCTTAAGAAGTCTTTAAAGCTCCTTAAAGGGGAGTCACAGAAACCGGCCATGCCCAGACCCACGGCGTCGGAGATTTACGCCATCGCGGCGGTCATTGCGCTGCTCATCGCGGCCGCGCTCAATATTCCCGCCCTGATCCTGGGGATCGCGCTGGTTGGCGCGGCCATCGGGCTGTTCTTGTTACGCCGCGAACCTTCGTTGACTCGCGCCGGCACGCTCGCGCTCATGGGTTTCGCCGTGGCCGGCATCTTTGCGTTGTTCTCGCTTTTGGCCTGAAACCCGCGCCAGGCGTCCGTCGGAAATTCGCAGTCTAGCCCCGTGTGGGCGTCGCGCGAGACCCTATACCAGGTAGTTTAGCCCCCTCGTGGGCGTCGGCGACGGGCACAAGACCCTACACTACGGAGACATCAAGTACCCGCCAAACGTCAGCGCAGACACAGAACCACGCCGGTGAGCACGGTATAATCTTATACGTGTGGTGAACTGACTTGACACACTTGGAGAGTGACCATGAGAATTGCCGTTGGGGCGGATCACGCCGGCTACTCGATGAAACCGGTGATCATCGAAGCCATCGAAAGCGCGGGGCACGTCGTCATTGACTTCGGCGCCTTCGACGCCAGCCCGGTAGACTATCCGGATTACGCCCTCCTGGTCGGGCGCGCGCTTCAAGACGGCGTCGCCGACCGCGGCATCCTGCTCTGTGGCAGCGGCATCGGCGTCAGCATTGCTGCCAACAAGCTCAACGGCATCCGCGCCGGCGTCTGCCATGACATCTATTCGTCCCATCAAGCCGTCGAACATGACGACATGAACGTCCTGTGCCTGGGGCCGCGCGTGGTCGGCCCGGCGCTAATGGTCGAGCTGGTCAACTCGTTTCTGGCTGCGCGCTTCAGCGGCGAGGAACGCCATCAACGCCGCCTAGACAAAATCAGCATGATGGAGGAAGCGGGCTGACGCTTGCCGCCCCATCTTCCTGCGCCTACTACGGAGGTATACATAACATGAACGACAATCGTCTGACCCGCCTGGGCCGTGACCTCGGCCAGAGCATCTGGGTTGACTTCATCAGCCGCGACGCCCTCGCATCCGGTGAGTTGGCGCGCCTGGTAGATTCGGGCGTCCTCGGGCTGACATCCAACCCCTCGATCTTCGAGAAAGCGATTTCAGGTAGCGAGATTTACGACGATGACATCGCCGCCCTGGCTGCCGCTGGCAAATCTGTTAACAATATCTACGAAGGGCTGGCGTTGGCCGACATCGCCGCCGCCGCCGACCTGCTCCGCCCCGTCTATGAGCAGACCGACGGCCTCGACGGCTACGTCAGTCTCGAAGTGTCGCCAGAACTCGCTTACGACACGGCAGGCACCATCGCAGACGCCAAACGCCTGTTTGCGGCCCTCGGTCGCCCCAATGTCATGATCAAGATTCCCGGCACACCGCAGGGCGTCCCGGCCATCGCCGAGGTCATCGGTTCCGGCATCAACGTCAACGTCACGCTCCTCTTCGCGCTCGAGGCGTATGAGGCAGCCGCCAACGCCTATCTCGAGGGGCTGGAAGCGCTGGCGCGCGCCGGCGGCGATCTGCACCGCGTGGCCTCGGTCGCCAGCTTCTTCGTGAGTCGCGTGGATAGTTCCGTGGACGGGCAGCTCAAGGGTCAGCCCGACGAGGCGAAATTGCGCGGTAAGGCGGCCATCGCAAACGCGCGGCTGGCCTATGCCATCTTCCAGGAGCTCTTCTCCGGCCCGCGCTGGGAGACTCTGGCGGCGCAGGGCGCGCGCGTCCAACGCCCCCTCTGGGCCAGCACCAGCACCAAAGACCCGGCCTACCCGGATACGATGTACGTGGATGCGCTGATCGGCCCGCACACGGTCAACACCTTGCCGCTGCCCACGCTCAAAGCCTTCGCCGACCACGGCAATCTGGCCCAGACCATCACCCAGGACGTGGACGCGGCCAATCAGTTGATGGCCGATCTGGCCGAAGCGGGCATAGACATGGAACAGGTGACGGACGACCTGCTGCGCGACGGTGTGCAGTCCTTTGCCGACGCCTTCACCAAACTGATGGATGGGCTGGAAGAAAAAGTTGACAGCCTCTCCGCCGCCTGATCGTAAAGACCGTTCTCTAGCCATGAGGTATGTATGTCACACGTAGCCGGTATGCTGGGCGCGCCGATCCCTTCGCCCGTCGCCATCATCATCTTCGGGGCCAGCGGAGACCTGACCCAACGCAAGCTGATCCCTGCGCTCTACACGCTCAACGTCGAGGGGCACCTCCCGTCCCAGTTCGCCGTGGTCGGCGTGGCGCGCACCGAGTTTAGCGACGACGCGTTCCGCAAACACCTGCGTTCAGGCGTCGAGGAAAACGCGCGCGTAAGCAACGGTAAGACGATCAGCGACAAACAGTGGGATGCGTTTGCTTCCCATCTCTACTATTGCCAGGGTGATTATGCTGATGCGGGGACCTATAAAGACCTCGACAAAAAGCTTTCTGAGGTCGAAGATATCTGCGAGACGTGTGACAACCGTCTTTTCTATCTCTCCACCCCACCGCAACTCTATGCCACCATCGCCGAGCACCTGGGCAAGGCGCACATGAACGCCGCGAAGTCGCCCGAGAGCTACACGCGCATCATCGTGGAGAAGCCCTTCGGCCGCGACCTGGAGAGCGCACGCACGCTCAACGACCAGCTTCACGACGTGTTCGAAGAATTCCAGGTTTACCGGATTGACCACTATCTCGGCAAAGAGACCGTGCAGAACATCCTGGTCTTCCGCTTCGCCAACGCCATCTTCGAGCCGTTGTGGAACCGCAACTACGTGGATCACGTGCAAATCACCGCGGCGGAAACGGTGGGCGTGGAGCAACGCGCGGGATATTACGATCACACCGGCGTGTTGCGCGATGTGGTGCAGAATCACCTGCTTCAGTTGATGTCGCTCACCGCCATGGAACCCCCGGCTTCCTTCAACGCCGAGTTTCTGCGCGATGAGAAGGTCAAAGTGCTTCAGGCCGTCCGCCCGATGCCGCCCGAGGAAGTGCCGATTCACACCGTGCGCGGCCAGTATCGCACCTATCGCGATGAGCCGGGCGTCGCCCCCGGTTCGACGACGGCCACCTTCGCCGCGTTGCGCCTGCTGATTGATAACTGGCGCTGGCAGGGCGTGCCGTTCTATCTGCGATCGGGCAAGCTCCTGAACGGCAAGGTCACGGAGATCACCATCCAGTTCAAGAATGTGCCACACAACCTGTTCCCGCAATCTGAAATCGGCGGGCCCCGGCCCAACTACCTGAGCTTCTGTATCCAGCCAGGCGAGGCCATGCACCTGCATTTCGAGGCCAAGATGCCCGGCGCGGGGATGCGTCTCCGTTCGGTCGAAATGGAGTTCCAGTTTGGCGAGGAGTTCGGCGAGGCGGCGCTGCCCGAAGCCTACGAACGCCTGCTGCTCGACGCTATGTCGGGCGAGGCCTCGCTCTTCGCGCGCGCCGACGAAATCGAATTGAGCTGGCAGATCGCGGATCCCATCCAGGCCGGGTGGGATCAGGAATCGGCCCCGCTCGCCTCGGGCTGGCAGGCGCAAACCGCCCCGCCCCTCGAGTTCTACGAACAGGGTACCTGGGGGCCGACCGGCTCCGATCGGTTGCTGGCGCAGTCGGGCCGGCACTGGCGCGCAGGCTGCCACGACGCGAAAGCCGAGGACCAGGGATGACCTCACCGGAGGTCGCCATCTTCCCCGATGCGCCGGCCGTCGCCGGGGAGGCCGCGCGGCGTTGGGTGCAGATCGCCCGCGACGTCATCGCGGCCCGCGGCGTCTTCACCGTCGCGCTGGCCGGCGGTTCGACCCCCGAAGCGCTCTATCGCCTGCTCGCCAGGCCCGACTGCGCGGACGCGGCAATGTGGGCGCACACGCAACTCTTCTTCGGTGACGAGCGCCTCGTCCCGCCCGACGACCCGCGCAGCAATTATCGTGCGGCCCGCGAGGCATTGCTCGATCACGTGCCGCTCCCCACAAATCACGTCTTCCGGATGCAGGGTGAACTGCCCGGCCCCCAGGCCGCCGCTCGCTATGCCGAGACGCTCAGCCGTGAATTTACGTTGCCCACAGGGGGCCTCCCGCGCTTCGACCTGATCCTGCTGGGCATCGGAACTGACGGACACACGGCATCCCTTTTTCCGGGAATGCCCGCGCTGGAAGAATCCGGCGCGCTTGGCGTCCATAGCGCAGTCCCGTCTTATGTCAATCCGAACGTTGACCGGATCACGCTGACGTTCCCCACCCTGAACGCCGCCGCGCACGTTCTCTTCCTGGCAACCGGCGCGGCAAAAGCCCCCGCCGTGCGTGACACGCTGGCCCCCTCCGCGGCGGATCAGCTTCCACCCGCGGGCAGGGTGCAACCGATTGACGGCGCGTTGACCTGGCTGCTCGATGCCGGCGCTGCATCGCTTCTACCGCCATACGCATCCGGAGAGGAATTGCGACATGGGTAAACGCGGCGAAGGCTGGGTGCTGCTTCAGTTTCTGCTGTTTGGGATCATCTTCTTCGCCCCCAGCGTCACCTGCTTCGCCTGTCCCACCTGGCTGCATTACATGGGGCTGGTGATCCTGGCAATCGGCGGCATCCTCGGCACGGGCGGTATTCTGGGGCTGGGCAAAAACCTGACCGCCTTCCCGAAGCCCATCGAGGGCGGCACGCTGGTTACCGGCGGGGTTTACGGCGTCGTGCGCCACCCCATCTATTCCGGGTTGATCCTCGGCACCCTGGGCTGGTCGCTCTTCCGGGCCAACCTGCTCGGCGTCATCTTCTCCGCCCTGCTCTTCCTCTTCTTCGACCTCAAGTCGCGTCGCGAAGAAGTCTGGCTGACCGAAGCCTATCCTGGCTACCCCGCATATCGGCAGCGCGTCAAGAAACTCCTCCCGTTCATCTACTGACCCGCATCATCCGCAACTCCACCTCACCTTTTTGCGTATTCCCATTCAGAGGGGATATTGCAGCGTGTATGAAATACCCCGTGGAGATGAATTCAATGGAAAAATCGAAGGGTTACAACGGCCTGGGCGTCCTGCTCGTGGCGCTCGGCGGGTTGTTCCTGTTACAAAACTTCGGCTTCCTCGGCGGCCTGGGCAACTTCATCTGGGCCGTGTTGTTCGGCTTCGGGGGGCTGGCCTTCCTATCGGTATTCCTGGCGAACCGCGAGAATTGGTGGGCGTTGATTCCCGGCTTCACGTTGCTCGGGTTGACCGGAACCATGGTACTGGATGAACTGGACACCGCAGGCGACTTGTCCGGGGGCTTCTTCCTCGCCTCCATCGGCTTCGCGTTTCTGGTCATCTACCTCCTGCGCCGCGAATACTGGTGGGCCATTATCCCGGCCGGCGTGCTCATGACGCTGGCTGCGATCGCGTCCCTGTCCTCCATCTTGCCCGGTGACACCGACGCCAGCCTGCTCTTCTTCGGCTTGGCCGCTACCTTCGGCGCGGTTTATCTCATGACCACGCCCATGGAACAGCAGTCCTGGGCCTTAATTCCGGCCGGCGTCATGGCGATCATCGGCCTACTGCTGCTCATTTCCGGCGGAGCCATGACCGGCCTGATCGTGCCGTTCGCCCTGATCGCGCTGGGCGGCATCATCGTGCTCCGCGCCGTGCATCGGACATAGGACACCGGTCGGCGAAGGCCAACTTCGCAATGGTTACTGCGACTTCGAGTCGCCACATGGACTAAAATCTGCCCGAAAATCCCCGTAGAGTCGGGCCTCATGCCCGTCGCAGGCGTCCACAAGGGGCTAAACTACGAGCTTTCGGATAGACACTAACGACGAGGATATCGCACTATGGAAAACCATGGACCTCGCGGCGTCGTCTGGCCCGTCCTCCTGATCGGCGGCGGCCTGATCCTGCTGCTCAACAACCTGAGCTATCTCTCCTGGGATATCTGGGGCGTCCTGTGGCGGCTGTGGCCCGTCCTCCTGATCGCCGCCGGACTGGAAATCCTGATCGGGCGGCGCTCACTTCTCGGATCCGCCGTTGTGGCGTTCCTGCTCCTGATCACCCTCCTCGGGGCTATTTTCTGGGGTATGCAGCAACAACCCACCGCGCCGGCCGCCCTGACACAAAACGCGACGCGCGGCGCAGTTTCAACAGTGAGGATTAATCAACCACTGGAGGGCGCGGCCAGCGCCGACATCAAGATCGGCATGGGCGCAGGCCAACTGCGCCTCGAAGCCCTGCCGGAATCATCCGGTCTCGTCGAAGGTCAGATCGAGTTGCGCAGCGGCGAGCAGGTCGAGCCCGTATTCCAGATGCGCGGCGACCGGGCCGACTTCGCTCTGGTCAACGACAAGACGATCCTCATGCCCACGCTGGGCCAATGGGATGGCAACGCCGCCTGGGAACTCAGCCTCAGCCGCGACATTCCCATCGCGCTCGACGTGACTACCGGCGTGGGCGCGTCAAATCTCGATCTCTCGCAACTCGATCTCGAACAACTTAACGTCGAGACGGGCGTGGGCAGCACCCAGCTCTATCTGCCGCGCCGCGGCCGCCTCTCTGCCACGGTGAGCACCGGCGTCGGCGAGCTGGATGTCATCATCCCCACCGGCATGGCGGCGCGCATCCGCGTTGACGGCGGCCTCAGCAACGTCAACGTGAGCGGTAAAGACTACCGCCACGAGGAAAACGTCTACATCTCATCCGGTTTCGACGACGCTACAGATCGGATTGACCTCGCCATCTCCGCCGGCATCGGCCAGATCACCATCCGCTAGGAACCGACAGCAATAACGTCATGCCGTCGTCCGTCGTCTCACCGCCCGCCAGGGCAGTCACGGGC
Organism: Anaerolineae bacterium; assembly: GCA_038214535.1. GTDB lineage: Bacteria > Chloroflexota > Anaerolineae > CG2-30-64-16 > CG2-30-64-16 > JBBQRS01. The sequence continues at coordinate 28,210 of JBBQRS010000019.1, read as the reverse complement.
AGCTTCTCCAGCGTCTCCGTATCATACATTTGCAACGCCAGATAGAGCCGGCCTTCGACGCCTTCCGGCCACGGCGCGCCGGGCGCGTCCGTCAACTCGGTGACGATCTTCCCCTGCGGCCACTCCATCGTCGGCAAAGACCCGTCAAATGGCTCGCGTTCGGTTCTCGGCAGCGCATGAAGCCGCCCGTCCGCGTCTTTCACGACCAACTGTAGCACATACTTGTACCGGCGCTCGATGGGGCCGTTAGCCTGCCAGTATAGTGTGATCGGGACCCGTTGATTGCTCGCCAACGCCTGGCCTACGTCGTAACCGCGCAGCCGCACATCCTCACCGATGAGAATATCGGTCGGATGCGCGATCGTCGCCTCGTCCGTGATGGGTCGCTTCGGCAGGTAAAGCTCCGCGCGCAGCACAGCAATGGGGCTTTCAAAACCTGCCTCGCGCACCCTGAACCCCTCTTCCTGCATCCATTCCCGAATCGGTTCATACGCGTTGACCAACCAGATGCGCCGATGCTCCGAGCGCAGTTGTTCCAGCACCCGATATGTGTCATCGCTCAAGCCGCTTATCCCCGGCAGCACCCGCCACGCTACCCCTTCTTGCGTCAGATTCAGCGGGAAATAATATTCATAGAGGCGCAAGTTCTCCGGCGCGGACAGAATCAGGATATCGCCCGGCTGAACCTCGGCTGCGAGATAGGCCCCCATCCCCGCCAGATCGCCCGTCCCATTCGCGGAGTCCTCGTAATAGCGATAAGACGCGTACGCCATCCCTCCGAATACCACCAACCCGATGGCCCCGGCCAGCCACAGCCGCCGCGACCCCACCCACGCCAGCCCTGCGCCCACCAAAATCAAAAAGGCAACGCTGACGAGGCTCATGTGGCGCGCGGTCATATAGGCCGGCTGCAGCGCGTTGATGATCATCAGCAGGATCACCGGCAGCCCGGCCCACAGCAGCAGCAACCACCCGCCCGCGGCCCGCCGGGCGCGCGTCCACAGCCCCCAGACCGCGCCCGCCGCCGCCAGCACCGCAAACAGCAGGTCGAGCCAGAGCCACCGGCTCACGTCTGCGCCCGGCCCCAGGCTGAACGCGTTCAACAAATCGCGCACCAGGATGGGCGGGGAAACCGCGCTGAAGTTAGTGCCCGCCCCGATTTGCCGCAGAATGATCGTCGCCGCGGCCAGCCCGATGACGCCGCCCAGCGCGATCAGTCCGCCTGCCGCCGCCAGCGCCCAACGCCGGCCCTGACGGATCAGGCTGCTGTAGATGAAAATGCCGTGAACGGGTAATAAGAATACCGAGAAGAAATGCGTGCTCAACAGCGCGGCCGCGCTGCCGATGTATGCGCCCGCCAACAAAGACCGGTTGCGTCCCGATGCCTCATCCCAACGCAGCAGCGCATACGTGCTGACCACCGCCAGCAACGGCGTCAACGTATACATCCGCGCTTCCTGACCGTACCACAGGAAGAACGGCGCAAAGGCGACCAGCACAACGGCCCACGCCGCGCTGCCCGCGGGCAATGCGCCCCGGCGTGTGAGCCGTCGCGCCAGCGCCCACGCCGCCGGGCCCAGCAACGTCCCCGCCGCCGCAGCAGGAAATCGCAGCGCAAACTCGCTCTTGCCCGCCGTCCGCACAAACAGGCTCAGCAGCGCGAAATACCCGAAAGGATGCTGGTCTGTTGTGTGAACGCTGGCGACGCCATCGCTGATGGTGAGCCGCCCGCGCACGATATCCGGCCACGAGTATTCGGCCCGTTGCAAGCTCAGGCTCTCATCAAACAAGAGGTTATGCTGATCCAGCCGCCACATTAACCGGCCAAAGGAAAGCAGGATCACCAGCAGCAACAGCCCGCGCCGCGCAACGCTCATCGCGCGCCCGTCTGGCCCAGGAGTTTGCCGTACAACCGCACCAGCGCCTCTGTATGAGAGGCCATCGTCGCGGGCGCTACTGTGTTGCGCGCGAACTCGCCAAGTTGCGCCGGCTGCTCTACCAGTTCCGTCAGCACCCGCGCCAGGTCAGCCACGTTGCCCGGCTCGAATAGGCGACCCGTCCGCCCGTCATCCACCTTCTCGACCAGCGCGCCCAACCGGCTGGCGACCACCGGAACCCCGACACTGAACGCCTCTTGAATCACCAACGGCGAATTCTCATACCACAATGAAGGGGTCACCAGGCAGTCCAGCTCGCGCAGCGCGTCGCCAATCCGACGATAGTCCAGCGGGCCGGCGAACCGAATCCCCGGATGCTGCGCCAGACGCCGGACCTCCTCCGCATACTGAGGGAACGCGTGATCGCTGCCATAGATCACCAACCGGGCGCTGGGCGGCAGCCGGTTGAATGCCTCCACCAGAACGTGGACGCCTTTTTGCCACGCCAACGATCCGAGGAAGCCGAACTGCACGTGCTCTGCGTCGTGGGGAATCTGCGGCCGTTCCGCGCCCGCCAGCCGTTCCGCGTCCATCCCGTTTTCGATGGTCGCAATCCGGTCGGTGGGGAAACCATGCCGCACGTATTGCTGGCGCAGAAACTCGCTGGGGGCGATGAACAGGTCTATTTGATCGGCCTGCCCCGACAGATAGAGGTTACGATACGCCAACGGCAAGGCAATCAGCGGGCGCAACGCGCGCATCCAGTTGAGGTCGGCGCGCGAGGTCGCGCAATCCACACAGTTCCACCCCATCTTCGGCCCGCCGCACGTCTTGCGGTCAGGCCGGATCAACTGGCTGTTGGCGCAGAAGAACCAGTAGTCATGCAACGTCAGCACCCGCGGCCTTCCGGCAGCCAGCGCAATGAGGCGCGCCGAGACGCCCTGCACGTGTTGAAAATGCACCACTTGCGGGTTCGTCTCCGTCAGGAAATCTCGGAAGGCCTCTTCGATCCCGGTATCCCGGAAGGTATGCCAGAACTGCGGGACCGGGCCTTCCGTCGCGCGCTCCGCCGCAAGCGGCACGCGCCACAACCGGATGCCGTCCCGTTCTAGGCGCGCTTCCTCCGGCGTAATGCCGGTCTGGGGGTAAAAGACGTGGACGTCATGCCCCGCATTGACCAGCGCCTTCGCCAGCCCCCAGGTATAGATCTCCGTCCCGCCCAGGCTTTCCGGCGGAAACTTATGAACCGTCAGCGCGATGCGCATGGCTGCTCTTCCTCAGGCGCATCCGGCAACCGCGACGGGCCTAATTCAGCGCGCCGCGATGCGCCGCAACCCAGTCGCGATACCGGACCCCCGTATCGGTGATCCGGGTCGTATTTCGATTGAACAGCGCGCCGTACTCGTTCAGCCCGCTGCCCGACCATGCTCCGTCATCGTCCAGGCTGTACCACGCCCATCGCTGCACCAGCCGGCAGCCATCCGACGACATGCCCAGTTGACAATCCGTGGTATTAAGATAATAGTCGAACGTGTCAATCATGAAATTGCCAACTCGCTCCGCGTCGAACGCCGACTGATACCATTCAGGATACAACACGCCATACTCGGAGACAATCAGGGGTTTATTCTGCTGGCCCCGATCCTTCATCCAGCCGCGAAAAGCCCTGATCTGCTGACCGAATATCTCCATATCCACGTGCTTCAGCGAGGATTTATATATGATGCCATCGCCCGAAATCCCCGGCGGCACGCCCGCTCCGCGACCATCTTCGTGTTCCGGCAAGATGAAATTATGGATGTTCCACACATCTACCGGCATCGTCGTGCCATACTTACTCAGATAAGCATCCCACACGCGGGATAGGTACGTCAGTCGTTGTGGAGTCGGTTGGATGACGCCGCCGATCGCGACCTGCGCGCTCGGATCAACGCTCTTAATCAAACTATAGAGATCGTGATAGGCGACTGCATACGTCTCCGGCAGAGTTTCATCCTGGCCCGAGGTAGATGGCGGTACACTGTTCACCTTCCAATCGCGCCGGTCCATCTCATTGCCGATCAACCAGAGCGCGCCCGGATTCGCCCGCGCCGCCGCGGCAATCGTCGTCCACGCGGGGTGAATGATGTAGTCATACGGCTGCGCGTAAGGGCACACATCGCGATTCCAGGCGTCCGCGCTCCACAATGGGCAGGTGAGCTTTTGGTGTACGCGGATCGTCTGCACGAACTCCATGCCCCGCGGTCGCAGCGGGCTGATCTGCACCGACCAATTCAGATACCACCCCCCGTCAAGCTGGTAAGCATCCGGGTAACGCGCAATGTTGGTATCCAGCACATTGTAACCGATGCGTTGAGGCGGCGTCGGTCCTCTCGTCACATATGGGAAGTATAACTGCGCCGTGGCAACGGCCGGTTGCAAGGTCGCCGCAAGGCTCTCTTCCGGTGGCAAGGCCGTTTCAACAGGCGATACCGCCGTCTCAACCACGGGCGTCATCGGCGGTTCTTCTTGCGCCCCTCGTGGACTCGCAGCCGCAGTCAACGGCATGAGCAATAGCACGAACAAAATCACAACCACATTCCACAACGACACATCTCTCCGTGATACTCGATCGCTCATCTACACACCCTCTCGGTTAGCATAACACGTTGCCGGCGCCAATCTGGCGCGCCTTACTATGGGGCAAGGCGAGGCGTCAGCAAGTAAATCGGCGCTCTTTCCCGGATGTCATACTGCTGCCGCAGTCGCTCCACAGGATAGATCTCCGGCGAATCGTCGGCCAACGCAATGGGCCGCTCGGGGTTCGCCTTCAACACCGCGTCGATGTCCCAGCAACAGTAGACCACCTTCACATCGGGGCGAGCCCCTTCCACGTGTTGCAAGAACATCATCGGCGCGGCCAAGATCGGGTCGGCCAGCACAAGGCCATCTTGCGGCGCTTCAGCCAACGCCGCCTCCGCGTACACGCGCGTGTCATAGTAGTCGTTCTTCGGCGGCCACAGCAAGAAGTAACGTGATCCCGGTCCCGGAACCATGCGTCCCTCTCTGAACGCCACCCCGGTCCGTGCCATGACATCCGGCGTCAGACGATACACCACCACGGGCGTCACCACAAGCAGCGCCAACAACGCCGCGAAGACCGCAGGCCGTATGCCTGTCCTGTCCCCGGCAAGCGCCTTCAACAGCCGCTCGATGCCCAACCCCAGCCACAGCGCCAGCGCCAGATAGCTGGGCAAATAGAACACGTACCGGTCGCCCACCTGATAGCCGAACGCGAATGCAGCGGGCACGACGTAGAGCAGCAGCGGAAACACAGCTTGCCACCGCGGCAATCGCCGCCACGACCCCACGAACCCGACGATGATCGTGATCAGCGCCAACCCTACAAACTGATAGCCAATGAAGATCACCCATTGCGCCAGGTCGGCTCTCAGCGTTGCCTTGGAGACGATAAAAAATTCCTCGCTGAAATCATACCCCATCGTGGTGAACAACGCCCATCGCAACGCGCCCACCGGCGACAATGCTTCTATCCGGGCATCCCGCGCCACCAGATACGTCAGCGGCATCAAGCCAACCAACAGGCCCAACGCCAGCGCCCCGAGCACCTTCCGGTCAAACTTCTTGTACTGCGCGATGAACAACCACGTCAGTGCCGGCGCATAGAGCAGTATCAAAACGTGCGTCGCCAGCGCCGGGCCGACCGCCAGGCCAAACGCCAACAGCCACCCAGCGCCCCCCCGTTGGCTCCATTCCAGCGCCAACCAGATCAGCAAGGAGGCCAGCGCCAGCGTCATCGTGTAGACTTCCGGCCTGACGGCGTGCGCCCAGAACGTATGCGAAACGGCAAACGCCGCCACCGCCAACAAGCGCGCGGGCCGGGCAATCCCCAGCAAATTCATGATCAGGTAGAGCAGGCACAGGGTGATTGCGCCCCAGAACGCGGAGGTCAGATTGACACGGAAGGCTGGCTCACCAATCGGGAGACGCGAAAACTGGTGTGCGATCAGCACCCAGGCCGGATGGCTCCCTGCGCTCGCGCTGAGATCACCCTCGATGGCTCGGAACTGGAGAAAAGCATCATCGCCCCAGATCACAGTCGGAGCAAGCGTGGCAACATACAGGGCAAAACTGCCGGCAAAGATGATGGTAAGGTCAAGCCATCTTGTGTCTCTGCGCAAGACGTCAGGACTGATGGATGCAGTATGTTGGTTCATCACGTCTCAAGAGGAAATTATAACCGAGGTTGTCGTCGGGGCAAAGCGTTGGCGTGCAGGTTAAATGCCCTGCGTTTCCTCATAACGCGGTCATGCTGAGCGGGTTGACAACTCAAAGCACATTGCGGTGAGGCTCCAACGAAGCATCTCTAGCCGGGGAAGCGATGCGAAAGCGCCGGCGAGACAGGGAACCGCCCGGTCAGGGCCGTGATCAGCAAATCTCTGTGTATCGGATCAGCGACCGTCTCCTCAATCCGCCGAACCTCTTCGATATCTTGCCGGAGCGCCGACAGCGTGAGTCTCCGCCGGGCGTTCAGCTCGCGCGAAGCTGTCGGGTACCGCGCATAGATCGCCTGCGTCGCCTCAAGCACCTCCCACCGCCGCCTCAGCGCACTTCGACTCTCTTCCGGCAATCGCCCAAACCGATAGCGATATTCGCAAGTGGTGTGCGCGCAATGCCGCAGCGGATAGGCGCGCCCCAATCGAATCAAGAAATCCCAATCTTCGAAGAGATCCAATCGCTCATCGTAAACCCCAACCGTGTCGAGACAGTCCGCCGCGTGCATGAATGCCATGTTCGGAATCCAATTATCCACAACCAGCCGATCAAAATCAAACGCTTGCGACAGGCATCCCAGGCGCAACAACATCTGATCGCGCTGCAAATCCGACCAGCACAGCGCCCGGTTGGCATCCGTATAGGCCGCTCGCGCAATCCCATCACCCAACGCACCCATCAGGCGCGCCAGATGATCCGGGTAAACGATATCATCATCATCAAGATAAGCGATCCACCGACCACGCGCCGCCGCCAATCCCACATTAAGGGCCGCCGTACGTCCCCGACCCGACCCTCCGCCGGTGCGTTGCAGCCGCACATATCCTTCCAGCCTCTCCAGGACGGGTTCAACGGACACTTCGCCATCATTGACAATGACCGCCTCAAAATCGGTGAAAACTTGATGCGCGAGGCTGATCAGCGCCTGCTCCAACAGCGCGGGCCGGTTGCGCGTCCGCACGATGACCGACACGCGTGGGGGGGTGCGCGCCGGCAGGATCGTCGCTTCCGGCAGGGAAAGAGTCGATTCGAGGGGAAGGAAATCGGCCGGGTTCGGGCGATAACGCTGCCGAAACAGATCTATCGCAGCAGCGCCGCCTTCATATCGCAGCGTCACGGCAAGCCGCCGGGCGGGGTTGGCAAGCCGATACCAGGCGCGTTTAAGATACACCGCGCCTACTTCCGGCCAAAATCTCGCATCAAGCGTTCGCGTTCCTGAATCTCGCCGTGAACACGAACCGCAGCCTCATTGCCCGATAGATGCGCCTCGCCGGGTCCCGATCGGTTGTAATCGAGCACCACCGCGGGGCAATAATCAATCTGATAACCGTGGCGCACCACCCGAAACACCCAATCGAAGTCAATGGCTCGCTCATACTGCGCCATAAACGGCACATCCTCGATCAGTTGACGGCGCAACAACAGAATCCCCGACCCAATGTCGAACTTCATGTTCAGGTAATCCCCTGCGTCAAACGGCAGCGTGCGCCCCCGTGTCCGCCCCATCTCAGACACGATATCAAACGCGCAATAGACCGCATCAAGGTTCGGGCGCGTCATGATATATTGCAACGGCGCAAGGATGCGGTTGGGCCAGGCCAGGTCATCGTCATCCATAAACGCGATAAACTGCCCGCGCGAGGCGGCCACCCCGCGCTGACGGGCGCGCACCGCCCCACCCTGCTTCGGCAGCCGGATGCCAATCACCCGCGGATCCATCGCTTGCAGCGCCGCCACGACCTCCGGCGTCTCATCCGTAGATGCGTCATCCACGATCATCAGCTCGATTTCGGGATACAACCCCGTCAGGATGGATTGCGCGGCCCGGGGCAACTGTGCGGCCCGGTTCCGCGTCGCAATAATCACCGAAGCCGGCGGCTTCACCGATGAGAGATCGAACGGCGGTCGCAGCCCATAGCGTTCGGTAATGATCTTGTCCGACTCGCGCATCAGCCGCTCTTTTTGGGGACCGAACGATTGCGTGCCGGCATGATAGACAAAGGCCGAGGAAACCACCAGCGGGAACCCATGCTGCAACGCCCGCGCCGAATAGTCCACATCCTCACCGCCGTAATAGGCAAACTCCTCCTCCAGCAAACCAACCACATCACGCACGCGGCGGGGGATGAAGGCGCAAAACATATTCACCGGATACCAGGTCAGCCGGGCGTCGCCCTCACCCCACAAGTCGGGGTTGCCCGAACACTGATACCCTGTGCGGGCGGCGGTCAGCGCGTAGCCGCGCGAATCCGTGCGCAACCGCTCCAGCCAGCCCGCGGCAGGTTCCGTATCGTCATTCAGCAATACCACATCGCCTGCGCACCGCGCCATCGCCAGGTTGTTCGCCCGCGCGAAATTGAAATGCGTCATGGTATGTACAATGACATCCGCGCCGTCCGTCAACTGCGCGCTCAAGCCGGGCCGATCCTCCTCGTGAACCACCAGCCGCAGTTGATACGTCGCCGGGGCGGTGTTGCGGCGCACGGCAGCCACACAGCGCTCGGCCATCTGGGTGTTCTTACCGACGCAAATAATAATATCGGTGACCGGGGATACGGGCAGCGCGGCGACCGCGCGGTAACGCTCTTCCGTCCAGAAGAAGCTATCGCGTTCGAACGGGACCAGCGCTTCCTCCGGCGTTTCGGGCGCGGGCGACTCAACCGGCGGGGCTTCCGGTTGAGTCACGCGATCTTCGACCGACTGCTCGGCGGCCGCTTCCGGCAGCGCGGTCGTCCTCTTCAAAGACCGTTGCAAACGCTGGATGCCCGCATACGCCTGGCGTACCGGCTCGGTGCCGCGCCACGTAATCGAGCCGCGCACCTGGCGCAACTCCGCCCCCAGCCAGCCAATCGCTTCCTCCTGACGCGCCCCACGCGCCGCCAACTCCTCCATCTGTAACCGATAACTCTCCGACTGTGCGGCCAGGTTCACCGCACGCCGTTCCAGCCCGGCGACCTGCTCGCGCAACGCGTCCGCCGCACGCTGTTCGCCTGCGAGTCGCTCGTCGTCTTCCGCCTGCCATAACTGTACAGTGGCAACAGCCTGGAGCAGACACTTCTCCCGGCCTACCGCGGGACGCGCGGCCAATACCCCGGCATACACGCGCCGCCATGCGTCCGCATGATCCGACAATAACCAGTGACCGCACACATCCTCGCGCGCGTTGGTCGCAACCTCGCGGCGCTCATCCGTATTCGCAATTAGGCGAGCCAGCGCGGCTTCCCACTCGTCGAGCGCGCCCGCCAACAACCCGTTCTCGCCCGTGATCACCGCCTCATATGGCGCGACCCGACTATAAATCCCGGCGGCGCCCACCGCCGTATACTCCAGGTATTTGATCCAACTCTTGCCCTGGTTGAACGGGGTGTCGCACAGCGGCGCCAGCCCGATATCCAACCGCTGCGCGCCGAACCAGGCGGCAAACTCGGCGTAATCCAGATAGCGTGCCCGGTCCCACACGACATTAGGGAGACCGGCAATCGCCGCGGGCGGCGGCGTCCTGCCCATAAACCGGATTTCGATGGCCTCGCCAAAGCGCTCCGCCGTCCGCAGCAGCGCCGGCGCGATCATATCCAGGTCCACACTATGCGTGCCACTGCCCATATAACCCACGACAACGGGGCACGCCTCGACCTGCCATGATGCCTCTCTTACGGTCCACAGCCGGTCGTTCAGGTAGTTGGGCAGCACGTAGACGTTGGGGTGATACGGGGTAAGAAACTCGCGCAGCGCCGGCGTGCTCACCGTCACTGCATCAGCTTCCACCATGGCCAGCAGCATCGCAATCCGCACCGGGCGATAGTGGCGCACATCCGCGTGGTCGGCGGGCAGGTCATACAGCACGTCATCCAGATCGTAGATCACCGGCTTGCCCTGTCGGCGCGCCCGCGCCATCACCTGCGCGTATTCCGCAACAAAGCGCGGAAAATCGCGCTGGATGACGACCAGATCGGCTTCGTCCACCAGTTCCGGTCGCGCTTCCAGCGTGTCGCCGGCCCAGCGCGCGCCCTGCGACAGCGTAATGCCTGCCGCCGTACACGGCCCGCTGAGTCGCAACGTCGGGCAGGCGCTTTCCCACGGATCCGCGGCGTACGCGACCACGGTCAGCGCGCCGTCGCCTCGCGACCCGCCCCCCCCCGGCTCAGGTTCCATGCCCTTGCTTTCCATCTCCGGCAACCCACGCGCCGCCTAACGCCACCAGGCCATACCGTTCACGCGAAGCCCCGCGATGCACCCGGAACGGATAGGCGCGATCGTGATAGTCATACATCTCGCTGTCCTCGCGGTTATGCGTCGAAACCGATAACCAGTATGAACCTTCCAGCAGCGGCAGGCTGGGCATCGCATAGGTCACAACGCCTTCCCCTTCCACGTAGGGGATGTGCAGCCCGCCGAAATCGCTGTTCGGCCCGCAGATGTGTGTCCCCGCCTGATCGTGAATCGCCAGGCCGAAAATCGGATCGGCCACACGCCCCTCGGCATGGTAAGTCAGCCTCACGAGCATCGTCGCGCCGGTGACGAATACCCTCCGCGGCGTGCCGTTGACGTCACACAGTTCCACCTTACTTATGCTCACCTTGCCGGTGCCCCAGCGCCGCCCATGCTCCAGGCTGGGCAACGGACGCGCGCCGGCCTCAGCATCATGTTTCTCCGCCACCTGGTTCAGATAGGCCATCACCACATCGGTGGGGCTGCCGACCGCCTGCACCTGCCCATCTTCTAACCACATCGCGCGATTGCATATCGCCTGCACCGTGCCCAGATCGTGCGACACCAGCAGCAGCGTCCCGCCGTTGGCCCGGAACTCCCCAATCGCTTCCAGGCATTTGAGCTGGAAGGAAGCGTCACCTACCGCCAGCACTTCATCCACCAGCAACAGGTCCGGCTCGGTGTGAATGGCGACGGCGAACCCCAGCCGGACGTACATCCCCGACGAGTAATGCCGGATCGGCATATCAATGAAATCGCCCAATTCGGAAAACGCGATGATGTCGTCCAGCCGTTCCAGCACCTGCGTCCGAGTCAGCCCGTGTACCGAAGCGTTCAGGAAAATGTTCTCCCGGCCCGTCAGATCGGGGTGAAACCCCGAGCCAAGTTCCAGCAACGAAGCGATCCGTCCTCGCGTGGTCACCTCCCCGCTGGTCGGCTGGAGGATACCGCTGATGATCTTCAGCATCGTGCTCTTGCCCGACCCGTTCGGCCCGATGATCCCGAAGCAATCGCCCTTCGCCACCGAGAACGTCACGTCCTTCAGCGACCAGAACTCGCGCTCCCCCGTGTCGCGATCTTTCTGAAAAAGCCGGATGAACGCTTCCTGGAACGACCGTTGTTGCTCAAGGTGGATAATGAACCGCTTGGAGACGCGATCCAGATCAACCAGCGGCCGGCCATCGTCAACCGCGCGCATCAAACCTCCTCCGCGAAGCGCGGGCTCACGCGCAGGAAGAACCAGTAGCCCACAATCAGGATGACGAAGACGGTCAGCGCGGTGCGGAGCAGGAAGTCAAAATCGGTGCGATAGCCCCAATAGAGCATATCGCGATAGGCCGCAATCAGAGACGCCATCGGGTTAAAGATATACATCAGGCGATGGACATCCAGCGTCATGCCCAGCACCACCATGCTGCGCGGCAAAATCTCGATCGGGTAGAACACCGGCGTCAGGAAAAACCATGCCTGCATCACGATGTCCATAATCATGATCGTATCCCGATAAAAGACATTCAGCGCGCTGAGAAACAGCGCAATCCCCAGCACGAAACAGGTCTGGATGAAGATCACCAACGGCAGCAGCCAGATATACGGGCTCAGCCGCGTCCGAGTGACCAGCAGCACCACGAAGAGCACGGCCAGCGCCAGCAGAAAATTCACCAGCGCCGCCAGCACCGTGGAAATCGGGAGGATCTCCAGCGGGAAGTACACCTTCTTCACGAGGTTGCTGTTCCCCACCACGCTGGTGATGCTGTTCATCACGCCGCCGCTGAGGAACTGCCACGGCAGATAACCGCACAGGAAGAAGATGGGGAACTTGGGCAACTGCGTGTTCGGCATCATCACGGTGAACACGAACCCGAACACCAGCATCATGCCCAGGGGATTCAGCAGGCTCCAGAAGAAGCCCAGCACGCTATTCTTGTAGCGTGCCTTAAGCTCGCGCAGGACAAGCTGATACAACAGCCCGCGATAATTCCACAGCTCTCGAAGGTGCTGCAACATAGACGGCCTGGCTGAGCGAGTCGTTGTGGGGAGTTCGGCTGCCGGTTCCATCACATCTGTTCGCGGCCCACGGGGGTTACGGCCGGCCGATGCTGCGAGGCCTGCATTACGCTCTCACCCAGCAACCGGCCATACACGTCCACAATCACCTGCCCTGCGCCCTCCCACCCAAACCGCTGCAACGTGCGCTGGCGCAAACGCCATCCGATTTCGCGGTAGTACGCCCTTGTCTGGGGGTCATCAGAGAGGCAAGCCAGCAATTGCTGCGCCAGATGGTCGGCGTCACCCAGCCGGGCATAGACGCCGTCTGCCGCGAGATACTCCCTGGCGACCGGCGTATCGAATGCCACCGTCGGAATGCCTGCGGCCATGTAATTCAAAATCTTCCCGGAACCTTCGGTCAGGCTGAGTTTGGGCGCGACGGCCACGTCACCCAGCGCAACATACGCCGGGGCCTGCTCATAGGGAACTTTGCCCGTAAACGTGATGAAACCGGTCAGACCCAGATCGGCTGCGCGCCGCTGATAGTCGCTCACGTTGGGGAAGCCCATCAACAGAAGATGCGCATCCGGCCGCGTGCGCGCCACCTGCGCCATCGCCTCCAACAACAGGCTGATGCCCTGATATTCGGCCAGCAACCCCAGATAGACGATCACCTTGCGATCCGCGGCGATGCCCAGGCTCTCGCGCAGCGCCGCCAGTACCCCCGGTGCGAACTCCGCGGCAGGCTTGAACACCTCCGCGTTGACGCAATCCGGCAGGCTCACCACCCTATCAGGATGACAGCCAAACCGCTCGATCAACAACTGTTGCGCGTGCGTCGAGCTGGTCAGCACCGCGGGCGCGTGGCGGTCTAGCCACCCTTCCAGGCGCAACAGCGGTCTATAGGCCCGGCTGTTCGGCGTGAGGAAATGGTGATCGAGCATCTCGCCGGTGAGGCTGCCCTGAAAATCGAACACCACCGGCTTACGCGTCAGACGCCCCAACATGATGCCCAGCAGCGCGCCCTCGTGCAGATGTGCGTGAATCACATCGTAACGCCCGCGCGCCAGTAACGCGGCCGTCTTCGCCAGCAAAAGCGCATCGAAGACCACCTTGTGCCGGCTGGAACCGACCTCGTAATCTCGCCGCCACGGAATCGGCAGCGTCCGGCGAATGTCCAGCCCGGCAACCGGATCGCCGTTGTGATACGTCGCCACGGTGACGTGATGCCCCAGCTTGTTCAGGATGCGCGCCTCTTCGAGGATGCGCACGTGGCAACCGTAATCCGCGAAGAAACTGGTGGGCGCGACCATCAGAACCCGATACGCGACCGGCCCAACGCCCGGTTGAGCGGGCGTATCGCGATCAACTATTTCGGTCATCGTTGAACGTCTGCGCGGCAAAAATTCGGGGTGATCTGCAAAAACTCATACTTGCGATTATACATGCAACCGTAACGCCGATCAAACCGGCTACATCCAGTGCTCTCGCGGGGCGTGCCCGCCCCGCGATGGCGTCAGATGCGCCGGCCTTATGGCCACGCCATTTCGAGCCGTCCCACATCGAGGCGATCCCCAGCCTTGATGTTAAAAACACGCGGCAGCGTATCCGCCGCGTCCGCCGGAATCGGCAGCCAATTATACGGCGCCCACACCGCCAGGTAATAATCCCCCGGCGATACATTGGTCAGCGTAAAGTTCCCTTTGTCGTCCGACTTACCGATGATATCGCCCGAAGTAAGATCCGGGCCTTTGAGCACCAGCACCAGATCGGTTCCCGCCTCAGGCGCCGGCTGCGCCGGCGTCAAGTAAAACGCGGTTCCAGGAATGACAGCTTGTCCGGTCGTGCTGAAAAGCTGGCCGCTGAGCGTCGCCATGCCCGCCTCCGGTGCAGGCAGTTGCTCCGCCACAGCAGACGTCGCCTCCGGGACTAACGGCGAATCGAACGGCGACACAAACGGCGCAGGCATCGGCGGAGTCTCACACGCCGTCAACAGCAAAGCCAGAACCAAAATCATGCCTGTACGGAAAAGATTGCGTGTCATCGTCTATCCTTCACATCTCCAGAACGACAACTACGGGCCAGCTTCCGACCTGCGGCCAAGACGCTGACCCGTAGATTACGTCAGGGAGATACGATGCGCTTATTGGACCGTGAAGGCCGTATGCGCCATGAAGTTGTCGCCTGAAGGCAGGCCCGGGTTGATGTCGGGCAGGAACGTGAGCTGCACGAATGCTGCGATCTCCTGGCCGCCCGTCGAAGTCACCGTCAGCGTCCCATACCAGCCGGACGGCAACGGCGCGACGCCGTCCGGCGTGCGGTGGTTCTGGATGAAGCTTGCGCCACTGCCGATCGGTACATTGTTGATCGCGATCGTCGCGCCGTTGCCGCCGCCCGCCACATACTCAGGGGCCGGCGTGTAGAGCAGGTTGACGTTCGCGGCCTGCGACGGGTTCAGGTTCTGAATCGTCACTGCGGTCGCAAACCCGTTCCCCAGCCGCTTCGCGACCAGCGGCACAATCACCTTGGCGCCGCCGCTGCGGAACGCCTCGTAGGCCGCCGCTTCGCCGCGGCTGATGTTACGCATCTGCACGAAAACCACCACATTGCCGGGGGCCGTGACCTTGCATGCGCCATACCACAGCGCCGGGATCGAACCATCCGTCACCGGGTTGAAGTAGTACGCCGCATTGTTCGCAACCGCCCCCGTATTGGTCTTGCTGAACGGCGCGCCGCCCGAAGCCGGGTCCGGCGTGCAGTTCAACGTGATCTGCCCGGCCGCAATGTTGCCGCCGCTCAGGTTCTGCACTGCAACTGGTGTGCTCAACGTGTTCGCCAGCCGAGAGGTGAACAACGGCACATACCACGTGGTGCCGGGCGCCGATGACGGGAACCCGTTGAAGGTCTGGAGCGTGTCGCCGGTGAAGTAGTTGGAGACCACCGCGATATCGCGCCCATTGGTCGAGCGCACGACGGCCGAACCGTACCACCCAACAGCCAGGTTTGATTCCTGGTCGAGGTCGTACAGGTAGGACGCGCCCGGCTTGATGCCGTTGATCGTCTTGGTGTAGCCGCCGATCATCTCCACCTGAACGTTGGCGTCGCCGGACGTGTCAGTGTTCTGGATGATGATCTGGCTGTTCGCCAGGCCGCTCGATGTCGCCAGCCGGCGGGCCGCCAACGGCACGTAAAACGTCGAATCGCCGTCCGAAAGGCCCACGTATGCGCCGCTGCTGGTCGGGTTTTGATTGCGCGCCAGGATCTGTACCACAGAGCCCACCGCCTCACCTGCGCCGACAACTACCGAGCCCTGGCCTGCGGACAGCGCCGGGTCAGTGTACTGGCGGAAGATGGCCTGCCCACCGTTGCCGGTCAGGGTGAATGCCTCTTGCGCCCGCCAAGCCGAACCGTCCTGCTTGTAATAGTCAATCGTGCCTGACGTGGCATTAGCCGACAGATTGACCAGCGTGAAGTTCGTGCTTAGGCTCTTCGTGGTGGACTGGGCAAACGCCGGCAGGATTGCCGTCATCACCAGCGCCGCCACCAACAACAGGACATTGATCGTGCGTGAACGTGACATACTGTACCTCCCCTTTCTTAAATACACTCTTAGCGAGTACGTTGACCCCATTGTACGAGGGAAAGGGGCCAAATAGCAATACCCCATGCGGGTTAATCTGCGCGAATCGAGCCGTTTCGCCCCCTGCGCCACGCATCCGCGTGCAACGCCAGTCCCACAGCCAGCCAGATCAGCTCCGCCACGATCAGCACGAACCGCGAGACCACGGCGATCAACCCGCCCTGCCATGCAGGGACGCCCGCGCTCGTCGCCAGCAACACGGTCAGCGTAGACTCACGCACTCCCAACCCCGCCGGCACAATGATAAACAGAAAACCCGCCAGCCACGCCATCGCAGAAGCATAGACAAATGGCAGCAGTAACCATTGTGCCGCGGGAAAGAATCCGCGCCCGACGCACCAGGTGGATGCGCCGTAAAACAACCACATCCCCACGTAGACAAAACTCACTCCGGCCCAACGCAGCGCGTCGCGCCACAATGGCCCGGCCACCCGTAGCTCCGCGCGCCGCAGTCCGATGATCCGCATGGCAAGCGCCGCAGCCAGACCCGCCGCCCCCAACATTGTCGCGCCCAGGATCAACCCGATGCCGGCCCCCGCGCGCACGCCTGCCTGATAGACGCCCGCCACACCCAGCGCTGTGATGCACAACAGCCCCGCCTCGATCACCGAGCCGAACCACGACACCCGGTGCGCGATGCCGTGATCGCGCACCAACCACTCTCCGCGCGTCAGATAGCCCCACACGCTGCCCGGCACATAGCGCGGCATGAACGAAATCATGAACCCCTGCAACGTCGCGCGCAGCCCCAACGCATACCCCAGATTGGCGAGAATCAACCGCCATGCCAGCATCTGCAATGCGTACATCACCACAATGCATCCCACCGCCAGGGCGAGATAGACCGGTTGTTGCAGTTGCGCGCCGTTCGCGCGCACCGCCCGGTAACTCTCCCAGAGTTGATACGCGAACAGCGCCCCCCCCGCCGCCAGCCCCAGGGCGAACAGTGCGCGGGACCATGCCGGTCGCGGCTTCACGTCTCCACCGGTTTGCGCAAAATCCAGTTGAAGTTCGGCATCCACGGCAGCGCGACCTGCCACAATGGTCCCGGCAGGCCACCCAGGATCGCAGCAGGGCGGGTGTTGCGCCGCTCCTGCAATGTCGCGACGATCACCTCGCGCGTGATGTCCTCTATTTCGAAGCCCGCGGCCAGCGCGCGCAGCCCCCACAACCCGCGCGACCGCTCGTAATAGTGGTCGCCCTGCCCGGCCAGTCGCAAATAACGGTCCGCAGCGCCCGGCGGCAGCCAGTGGAGGAACGGCAGGAAGTAATGCGGTTCGATGGGGAACAACCGGTTCGGCCCGCTGAAAAACACCACGCCGCCCGGCTTCAACACGCGGCGCATCTCGGCAAACAGGGTACGGTCATCGGGCACGTGCTCGTAAACTTGCGCGCAGATCATGACATCCACGGACGCGTTCGCCAGCGGCAGAGTCATCGCATCGCCGCGCAAGAACTGGACGCCCCGTCGCGCCTCCGGCTCGACCGCATCGAACGCCGTCTCGTCGAAGTCCACCCCGATCGCCCGGCGAAACAGCGGCGCCACCGTCGCAGTGATCACCCCCGCCGAACAACCGATATCCAGGCACACGCCGCCCAAACGGTCGCTCGCGTAACTTTCCAGCGCGCGCTTGATTTTATCGGCCTTACGCGCCCGGCCCTCGCGGTCGCGCACCCGGCTCGACAGCACATAGAATCCCGGCTGATACCCCCGGCTCATCCGGCCGTCCCCTGCGCCGCCTCATCCGCCGGTTTCTGCCCGACGGCGACGAACCCCAGCGCGAACACGTCACCCCTGCTGAACACATCATCGAGCGCCGCGCCGGGCAACGTGATCAGCCACTTATTCAGGAACCAGGTCGCCCGGCGCAGCCCTTTAATCCCCCACACCGCGCTCAGAAACACATTCGAAGCCTGATGCCCCAGGAAGGAAAACAGCCCACCCTTGCGCTCCAGCGCCAACACCGTAAACCCGTTGCTTTCCAGCAGATGTCGCACACCATACGCGGTGTACCGGTAGTAATCATGCGGCGCATCGTGTAACCGGCTCAGGTGCGGCACGGAAAGGATGACCTTCCCGCCCGGTGCGAGGATCCGGTAAATCTCGCCCACGGCGCGCCACGGCTCCGGCACGTGCTCCAACGTCTCCAGGCAGACCGCCGTGTCATAGCTCTCCGCAGGCACTATAGGCATAGCCTGCACGTCGCCCACGTAGGTCACATCTTCGGAGCGCGGTTGCATCTCCAGCGTGTGATAAAGCGTCACAACGTCCGGCAGATACTCCCGAAACGGCGCGTCTCCCGCGCCCAGGTCAATCACGCGCCCCGCCGCGTGCGCCAGCAGCAGCGGAACCAGGACGCGATATTGCGCCAGCAGCGCCGGTGAGAAGTACTCGCGCCCCTCCACGGTGCGCAAACTCCGCTCCACCTCAGCCCGATTGCGGCGCAACCAGCCTTGCATCTATCCGACCACCCGCCGGTATAACTCGACATAACGCCGGGCGATGTGGTTCCAGTCGAACTGTGCCACGGCCCGTTCGCGCGCGGCTAGGCTCAGCGCCATCCAGCCCTCCTCATCCAGCACATCAATGATCGCGTCCGTCAGCGCCTCGGGGTCGGCGGGCGGAACCAGCCGACCTTCCCGTTCCGTCACCGCTTCGGGAATGCCGTCTACCCGGCTGGCGACCACCGGTGTGCCGCACGCCATCGCCTCCAGCAGCACGACGCCCAGCCCCTCCTCGGTCGAAGGCAGCACGAGCAGCCGGGCGCGTTGCAACCACGCCTTCACCTCATCCTGGGCCAGGAACCCTGCGAACTGCACTCGGTCGGCAACCCCCAGCGTCTCGGTAAGGCGGCGTAACTCCGGCTCGTCGGGACCGTCACCCAGAATCGCCAGCCGATACTCCGGGCGCGCACGCAACACCCCCGGCAGCGCCTCGATCAAATAGCGCACACCCTTGCGCGGGATCAACGAGCCCGCGAAGACGATCCACGGTCCGCGCGCTTCGGGCGCGACCGGCGTGAAGCTCGACGTATTCACGCCCATCGGGATCACCTCGATCATCCCTTCCGGCACGCCGATCTCGACGACGCGTTGCGCCAGCGCCCGGCTCACCACCGTCACCCGGTCACACCGCGACACCGCCTCGCACGTCAGGGCCGCGCCCGTCTTCCCCTTCGCTGCCCGGAAGATGTCGCTGCCGTGCAACGTCGCAATGATCGGTCGCCGGTGCAGGGGCCGCCCCAGCACCGCCGCGCCCGCCGAGAGGCTCCAATGCGCGTGGATCAGATCACTGTCGCGCCCGCGCCGCGCCGTGTTCCAGGTGTGCACCATGCCGAACGGCGCGATCTGCGCGCGCACCCACGGATATTTCTGCCACATCACCGGCAGCCCGCCGCCTTCGCGCCGCAGCGCCTCCGCGCTCTCCGGCCCCCAGTAGCGCGGCCGCCACACCTCCACCCCCTCGATCACCTCGTGGGTCGCGCTGCCGGGGTTGTGCATCGTCACCACGCGCACGTCCACGCCCAGGTCGCGCACGCCCGCCGCCAGACCCCACAGGAACGGCCCCTGCCCATCACCCGCCCAGCGCGGGAACGTGGTCGTCGCCATGCACACGCGCACCGGCTCAAGCTTCCCCATCGAGCGACTTGCGTAACAAGAACTGCGCGTGCCAGGTGAGCGCCTCTCCAATCACGGGCCAGCGAATAAAGCTCACCGGCATATAGCGCGTGGACATGTCTACTAACACCAATCCGCTTGCGGCGATGAGTCCCCGCGCCTTCGCAACCGTCATCCGATACAGCCCCCACCCTTCATAAAGATCGGCGAAACTCTTAGGCCGTTGCGTGGGCCGATACGGGTTGTTCATCCAGTTCAACTCGCGCCGTTTGGCGGGCGTCAACTGCATCGCCAGCCGCTCCCCCAGATAGTGATAGGGCGCGAACTCGTGCCCGCCGCGCGGACTGTAGAACGGCGGAAAGCTCAGATAGCAGAATCCGCCCGGCGTCAGCACGCGGGCGACCTCCGCCAACAGCTTGTCGGGGGTCGCCACGTGCTCGATCAGGCTGGCGCAAAACACGAACGTCACTGCGCCGTCGCACAGCGGGATCGCCTGCGCGTCGCCCACCATGCCGGAGTAACGCGCGCCGGTCAAGGCCGCCGGTCGGATCAGGTCCAGCGCGATGACTCGCGCCCCCTGGTCGAGCCAGATCTTGCTGTAGCCTCCCAGCCCGCTGCCCAGATCCAACACCGTCCGTCCAACCAGCGTCACCCCCTGGCGACGCAGATAGCTCGCCAGCATAGACCCCTGCTGCGCCTGGAACAGGACGTAGTCCTCCGGCGAGCGCAGCCGTCGCCGCGCCAGGGTCCACAACTGCACCAGGTCAGCCACAGTGCTCAGCATCGCTCGCGGCGCGCAAGGCTAGAATGTTTCAACGTGTAACCACATATATCGGCGACCACCCCGCGGTCAGCTTGCCGTCCGCCGGGGAAATCGGGGTGCCATATTTGTCATATGCCGTCACAAAGTCCGCCGGCGCGGGGAACGCATGATCGGCCCCGTCCGCCGACCACAGAATGTGGACGCGCTCAACCGCTCCGCGCCGGAAGCTCTGGCCCGTAACGCCTGCATATGCCGTCACCGGCCCTTCGTGGGTCGCCTGACCGATCTGTTCGCTCAGGAGCTTGTAAGCCCAAAACGCCGGCTTCGGCGTGAAATCCGGCTCCAACAACCCCTTATACTTCGACTGATTGACCAGCGAATAATACATCGCGCACTTCGCGCCCAGCCCGTAAGCCTCCGCATAGGCGCGCGTCACGAACGCAGCCCCTGCGTCATAGCATTCCGGGGTCGGCGCGTCGCACTTCAGCGCGATCTCGCCCGCAAACACCGGCTTGTCCGCGTAGCCGTGCGCCACGAGTGAGCGCCGCACGAACGCCATTTTCTCCGGCAGCCCGGTGCCGCCGGTCGGGTCCTGCGTCCAGCTATAGAGGCTGTGCATCCGTTGCGGCAGGTCGGGCCGGTATTGTGCGTACGAATGGATGCTCGCCACGTCGAAATATGCGCCGCCGCCCGCGCGCATCACCCCCTCAAAGAACAGCCCCGATTTCCACCGTGTCTCGTTCAGGCAACCATTGCCCGGCTGCGTGGTCTGCGGATCACACTCCGCGAGCAGCCCGCCCATGATGATCACCGCGCCCGGATCCGCGGCCTTGACGCGCGGGTAAAGCACCTTCAGCATCTCGGCGTAATGCCCGCCGCCGAAATACGGATCATCCGGGTCGCCCCAGCAGCCGAACACGCTGTCCGGCCCGATCTCGCCCGGCGCCACGTCCGGTTCGTTGCCAATCTGCCAGTAACGCACCGCATACGGCGACTTGGGTCCGAAATGCGTCACCACTTGCGCCACAAAGTTCGCGAAGGCGTCGAACTTGTCGGCGCGGATCGGGCCGCACGCATAAGGCGGGACCGCCTGCGCCCAGTCCGGCGTCATCTGGATGCTCATCATCGCCTCGATGCCGTGCGCCCGCGCGTTCAGCAACTCCGGTTCGAGGCCCTGTAATAGTTCCCAGTGGTACTCCCCTTCTCGCGGTTCCACCTCTTGCCACGAGATTTCGCGGTATTTGCGCATATACCGCGGGTTAAGTTCCAGCGCCCGGTGAAACCCATACTCGTCGCGATATCCCTGCAACGCCACGCCAAGCAACGACGGTTGTGCCTGGAACCCCGCAGAGACGGCGGGCAGATAAGCCCGTGCGCCGCTCCCCGGCCCGCTCGCCCGGGTTGCCCTGGTCGGCGCGACTGTCGCCGTGAGCGTCGCAGATGGCGCTGTCGTGGGCGTCGAAGATGCCGTGATCGAAGGATGCGGGGTGATCGTCTCCGGTCGCGGGCTTGCCGTCGCCGTGGCCTCGGGAATGAGCGTGCTTGTCGCGGCGAGCGTTGATGTTGACATAACTGTAACGGTAGGCGCGGGCGTCACCGTGGACACGACCACCGCTTCGGTCGGCACACGGGCGACATCCTCGGCGCGCACAACGGTTGCCTGGGGTGCAACTGCCCCGGCGCACGCCGAGAGCATCCAGGCGCTCGCCAGGATCAGGCCGACGATAAACCGATTACGCCGAATCATCCCGTTCCTCCTCAACCCCCTTGCCGCGCATCAATGCCCGGTCGGGCTGCCGCTCAACAGCGCCACGCCCTGCCCATAACGCTGCAACGTCTGGTGAGGGATGCCGTTGTACAGCGCCTCATCCTGCATCGGCCCGGTCGGCGCAGAGACGCCGCGCACCGCGCCGTCCGCCGCGATCATCCGCCATACAGCCGCCGATGCGGCGCGCGCTGCGTCGCCGTCACGCGCCTCGGTCAGCCACCCACGCGCCGCCCCTTCCGCCAGCCCATAACCGATCAGCGCCGTGCCGGAACTTTCCAGGTAGAAATCCGGGCGGTTGACCACCGTATGCCACAGACCGCTCGCATCCTGCAACAACCGCAATCCCGTCGCCTGCCGCCGCATGATCTCCAACACCTGTGGGCGGGAAGGATGTGCCGCGGGCATCGCCTTCAGTACTTCAACATCCGCCAGCAGCGCCCAGCCGTTGCCGCGCCCCCAATAAGACGGCCCCAGGAAGGCGTCTGCGCTCTCGTCCCACGCATGATGATAGAGTCCCGTCGTCGAATCCTGCAAATGTGCGGCATGAAGAATCACCTGCCGCGCCGCTTCTTCCGTGTACGCGGGGTCGCCGCTGACGCGCCCCATCTCCGCCAAAAAGGGAACCGTGCTCAACAGGGTATCATCCCAGACGGTATCCCCCTCATGCGCCAGCGTCCCGTCTGCCGTGCGCCCCGCGTCGTGCATCAGGTAGTCTGCGACCTGGTCGGCAAACGCCAGCCGCGCCGCGCCGCCCCGCTCGGCATAGACCGCCAGCGCCGCGTAGCCCAGCAGCCCGTCATTCACGTGCGCGAGGGTCGGATGGCGCGCGATGCAGCCGTCTATCCAGGCCTGCGTCCAGTCCAGATAGCGCATGTCGCCCGTCGCGCGCCACGCATGGACCCACCCATAAGCCAACGTACCGGCCTCCCACTCGCAGCGATCTTCCAACAGCGTCACGCCGCGCTGCCCCACCGCCGCCAGCGGGCTGTCGAATGGCCGCCGGTAAATGTCATAATCCTCGCCCAGGGTCCGTCCGGCATAAATCAACCACTGCCCGTCGGGCGACACGCGCGGCGTATCTACCTCAAGCGCCGGCTCACCTTCGATGCGGGTCGTCGCCGCCCCGCCCGCGTTGACCAGATACACGTCACGCGCTGCCGCGAACACAACCCCGCTGCCATCCGGCGTGATGGTCGGATAACCGTCGAACTCCGGATCGGTGGTCAGGCGCTGCACATGCGTTCCGTCCGCATCCATGATATAAACTTCGCTGTTCCCGTCCCGCTCACTCCGAAACGCGACGCGTCGCCCGTCTGCGCTCACCGTGGGAAACCGATCCGCCGCCGGGTGATCCGTCAGCCGCGCCCAGCTCACGCTCACGCTCCCGATCTCACCGATATAAATATCCCCGCCGCCCGTGGCGCTCCACGAGAACGCCAGCCGCCGCCCGTCCGGCATGAAGGCGGGGTGTTGCTCATGCGCGCCGGGTTGCGCGAGGATCGCCGCCAGCCCCGTCCCATCGGCGCGCACCCGATAGATATCCCAATCCCCCGTCCGATCCGACGCGAACGCGATCCACGCGCCGTCGGGCGAAAAGACCGGCGTCTCCTCGTCCGCAGCCGGGGTATACGTTAGCCGCGTCGTCGCGCCGCTAATCAGCGACAGCAGGTACACGTCGCTCTGCCCCTCCTCGACGCGCACGTAGGCGACACTGTCCCCATCCGGCGACAGCGCGGGCTGCGTCTCATCTGCGCCGTCAGAGGTCAACCGGATTCTACCCTCAGCCGCACGATACGCCTGAAACACAGCCGGCAGATAGGCCACGTGACCCGAGCGCGCACCTCCGTATCCTGTAAGATTGGCGCCTGTCATTCTGAGCGAGTCAACCCTACGCGGCTCGTCACGGCAAGAAGCCAGCGAAGAATCTTCAGGCGCGCAAAGCATCAGGATGAGCAGGCCAACGATACTGAAACTTGATACCCTCATGCCGTCATTGTCCATCCATCAGCCGAAACACATACGCGTCGCCATCCCGATGCACCAGCTCAAACGCAGGTGAAGCCATCAGGTCATCCACGGCGATGGGGCCGCCCTTCTGCCCCACGTAGACATGCGTGACGCCCGACCGGCGCAGCTCCGCCAGCCCCTCCGGCGATGCCAGTTGTTCGCGCACCGTGTGCAACGCGACCAGATCGGATAAGAACGTGGGCGAGTCCGCACGCTCGATGGGATATGTCATCGGCGCCGTGACCGTCGCGCGCCCCGCCAGCAACGGCAGCCAGTATCCGGCGTCTATGCTGATCACGAAATCGGGCGCAAAATCCCAGTTGTAGGTATTCACCATAAAGCGTGACTCCGGCGGCGTGTTCGCGCGAATCCACGCCATCGCCGGCAGATCGTCCGGCCACACGTATGCGGCGGCCGGTTCCAGAACCCGGCTGATATGAACGCCGCCCCAGACCGCCAAACCCACCAGCGCCGCCCGCGCAACCCACCGCACGCGCGGCATACGCTGCGCCGCCCGCGCAACCGCGCTTACCGCCATCCACCCAATCGCCACAGCGGCAGGAAAATAGAGCGAAATCAGCACGGAGATCGTATCCATGAACGCGCCCGCAAATTGCGGCCCGGAGAGCACCCACATCACCACCGACCACAACGCCAGCCCGATCACCCGCCGGTCGCGCCACAAAACCCCCAGCAATACCGCCAATGCGGCCAACGCGAACACCACTCCGTTGGTAGGATACGCCGTCACCGAAGGGCCCAGGCGATCCAGTGAGAAGAAGGCCGATCCTTGCGGCCCGAGCTCGATGGGGTAACCACGATTGCGCGCACTCACCAACTCCACGACCCACGGCTCAACCAGCACGCCCGCCACGACCACCGCCAGCGCCAAACGGCTCACCGCCCTGGGCAGCACTATCCGCCATTCGGCCCAGAAATCTTGTCGCGTGAAGTATTCAACGCCCAGCAGGAGCGTCAACCCGCTGATCGCCATCAGCGTAACCCGGTAATGGGTCAGCGCCATCCCGGCGGCCAGCACCCCCACAGTGATCACCGTCTTGCGCTCCCAGCCCGATTCGGCCCAGAGCCACACGATCCCCAGGAAAATCGGCAACAGCACCAGCCCGCTGAGTTGAGTATAGCGCCCCCAGTTGAACATATATGCGGGAAACAACATCACCAGCCCGCCGAACACTGCGCTGACCGTCGCCGCCGGGCGACTGCCGGTCGCCGCGTTGGTGAAAAACGCCACGGCCAGGGTCGCGCTGGCCATCAATAGTTGCGCCAGGATCGCCGTCACCAGCGCCGCGCTGAGACCCGTCAACGCGACCACTGCCGCCGCGAACGCGTGAAACCCGTAGTGATAGGTGAACGTCGCCAACGGCGCATAGGGATGATAGTTGTCGGGCAGCCCGCCGCGCTCGACGATCAACTGCGTAATCAGGGCATGATGATAGCTGTCGCTACCCGGCCCCACCAGCACGCGCCGCAACGACCAGAGGCCCAGCGCCGCCACTGTAACGACGACCATCCACAGCACGATTCGGCTGAAATCCGTGGTGGATTCCGTGTGGTCTGGCCCCCGGCCGCGCCGCCACGGTTGGGCACGCATCAACCACACCAGCCACCCCGCGGCAAACAGCACGCCCATCGTCGGCGGCGTCAACGGGATGTGGAACAGTTGCAACCAGGCGAGGAGAATGGCCCAACCCGAAATCGCCAGCGCCAACGCCAGCGTGACGGTTTGTGTGCGGTCGAAACGCGTACGCCCGGGATAGAACGCGGTCAACCCGAACCCCGGCCCCAAAAACAGAAATATCGCGGCGGCGATCTGAAGCCAGGAATACCAGGTCAGGTTCGCCGTCATCGAAACATCACCTTCCGCCGTTGGATTGCGAACGCGTTGCGTCGCCGGCGTCCATCCGGCGTAACCGATAAAGCGCTTCTTCGCTGATCTTGCGTTCGTTTGCGACCGCATCGGCCACTAACCCGACCAACCCCGTCTGGAACCCGACGATCGTCAGGATGGCCGCCAGAATCAACGATTGGACGTGCCCCGCCCCCCGTCCGATGGCGTAGTAATAGACGAAGCGCAACCCCAGCAGCAACCCCACCAGCGCCAGCGCCGCGCCCACGCCGCCGAACACCCGCAGCGGGCGATACATCGTATAGAAGCGCAAGATGGAGACAACGGAGAGCGAGAGGAAGGAGGGAATGCTGCGAATCAGCCGCGAGTCGCGCGTCTTCGGGTTGGTGCGGATCGGCGTGAAGACCACCCGCATCCGCCGCGCCCCCGCCTGGATCAGCGTTTCAATGGTGTACGTGTAATCGCTGAGCACCGTCAGGTGCAGCGCCGCCTCACGGGTAAACGCGCGGAACCCGCTGGTCGCGTCCGGGATCGGCATCCCCGCCGCGCGTCCCACCACCCAGCTCCCCAACCGCTGCAAAACGCGCTTGAACGGAGGGAAATACTCCAGCGCCGCGACCCCCCGGTCGCCCACCACCATATCGGCCTCGCCCGCCAGAATCGGCGCGACCAGCTTCGCCACGTCGGCCCCGCAATACTGGTTATCGGCGTCCGTGTTGACGATGATATCCGCGCCCGCCGCCAGGCTCGCATCCAGCCCATCGGCAAACGACGCCGCCAGCCCGCGATTCCCCACGTGCCGGACGATATAGTCCACGCCCAACGCGGTCGCAACCTCCGCTGTGCGATCCGTGCTGCCGTCATCAATCACCAGCACCGCGATCTCATCCACGCCGGTCAGCGCACGCGGCAAATCCGCCAGCGTCAATGGCAGGGTCATCTCTTCGTTATAACAGGGAATCTGGATGATGAGTTTCACGGGCCAGCAGCCTTTTTTGCACGAGCCGCACGCATTATTATAATATAGCACATATAACCTAGATAATCCGCGTCCTGTCCTTCATTGGCTCACTTTTTGCAAGCATTCAAGCGATAAAATCAAACTTATGTTGTCACCCAATCCACACGATGGTTCACCTGTGAACACCGTCTTCGGCATCAAACCACGCCATCGCGTTGTCATCACGATTACAATGCTGGTGATTTTCCTTTCGGCCATCGGCGTGTTTGCCTATTCCGGCGCCTTCGCCCGCTACATGGCCGACGACTTCTGTACCGCCTATGAACTCAACCACAACGGTTTCGTAACCTCGCAGATCAACTGGTATACCGGGTGGACAGGCCGGTTTTCTTTTACGGCCGCTGTCAACCTGGTTGAACTTCTGGGTCCCGGTGTCGCCCCGCTCTTGCCTCCCCTGACGCTCATTTTTTGGTTCGGCCTGCTCACCTGGACCACCCTGCAATTCAACCTGTTGTTCCTACATAAACGCCATCTCCTGGCTTCCTTCCTGCTGGCCGCGGTTTTTCTGTACGTCTTCCTCGAAAGCGTCCCAAATATCGGCCAGGTCCTCTACTGGCAGACTGGTATGCTGACCTATCTCGCGCCCCTGGTCGCGGCCACACTGGTTTTCGGCATCCTGGCTCACGTAGCTCAACCACGCCAGCCGATGCCCCACAAGGCCATCATCGGCTGGTCCGTAGTCCTTGGTCTGGTCACATTCATCTGGGGGGGCTTCTCAGACACTTTTGCGGCTTTACAAGTGAGCTTCCTCACCCTTGCGGTCTTCTTCAGTTATCTGTTTCTGCCGAGACCACGTCGCCAAACTGTCTTCATCCTCCTGCTGGCTGCGCTTGGCGGAGCGCTCCTCGCGCTCATACTCGTTACTGCCGCCCCCGGCAACGCCCGCAGAGAGTCTTACTTTCCGCCGCATCCGGGCATTTTTGAAGTTATCCAGATTTCGACTGTTCGGGCGACGGGCATCATTTACTATTGGACTACCGAACATACCATCAGCGTCCTGATTATTCTGATCTTTCCTGCCCTCATCATCGCAATGCTCCATCGCGCACGGCTTACGGCAGGCCAAATGCTCGATGACGCCATTACGGCCCGCCTACTCGTAGCGATTCCGCTCCTGGCCTTCCTGTTAACCGTCGCCGCTTTCGCACCGGTAACCTGGGGCATCACCATCCAACC
>JBBQRS010000018.1:0-52607 GCA_038214535.1 Anaerolineae bacterium | reverse complement strand
CGGTTTTTGCGGCAATAAGAGTCGTGGGCGTAACCGGCTGAAGCCTCGACCCCGGTTACATTTGAAATTCCTACCGCGTGTTGGCCCGCCGTGCGCGTTATGTTATACTCCCACCATGTCCCCGTCAGGATTTCGTGCCCGTTTTCATCGCCCGGCGCTCATGCTGCTGGCCGCGTTTCTTGCGGCTGTGTCGGCTGTGCTGGCGCTTGCCGGCTACGCCGCGTTTGCTCCCGCTGCCCTACCCGATCCGCTGGCCGAATACCGTCCCGCGCTGAACCCGAACTTCCCGATCTCCGACACACTGATAGACACTCTCGGGCAGTACAGCATCACTGTCAAGGTGGACCCGGCGGCGCGCGCCTACACCGGCACGCTGGAGTTGACGCTGCCCTACACGGGCACGGCCCCGTTGGAAGAGTTCTACTTTCGGCTCTATCCGAATCTTTATCACTTCGGCGCGCGGATGCAAGTGACCAGCGCGCGCATAGATGACGACTTTGTCAATTACGATTACTCGCCCGATCCCACGTCTATCCATCTGACCATCCCGCACCCCATCCAGCCCGGCGAGACCACGCGGATCGCGCTGGAGTTCAACGGCAAAGAGACGCGCGCCAACACCCCCGGCGCCTATACGATCTTCGGGACGAACGAAGGCGTCCTGACCCTCACCAACTTTTACCCGATCCTCGCCGCGCGGCGGGCGGACGGCTCGTGGGCGCTGGATGTGGCGAACCCGCAGGGCGACGTCGGCTTTCACGATGCGGCGTTCTATCGCGTCGAGGTCACCGCGCCCGCGGATGAGGTGATCGCCGCGACCGGCGTCGAGATCACTCGCACGCAACAGACCAAAGGCTGGGACACGACCCGTTTCGTGATCGGCCCGGCGCGCGAGTTCTCGATGGTGATGAGCCCCGAGTTCCAGGTGGAGGAGGTCGAGGCGCTGGGCGCGCGCATCCGTTCCTACTTCAAGCCGGAGGATGCGGCCAACGCCCGCACGGCGCTCTATGCGGGGCTGGCCGCGATGGAGGTCTACAGCGACCGCTTCGGCCCGTATCCCTATCGTGAGATGAACATCGTCCAGTCGCCGCTGACCTACCACGGGATGGAATTCCCCGGCATGAGCCTGATCGGCGGGCAGACGTACAACAAGTTCCTACAAGACCTGGAGATGCTCACCGTGCATGAGGTGGCGCATCAGTGGTGGTATAACCAGGTGGGTAACGATCAGGTGCTCACGCCGTGGCTGGATGAGGGGCTGGCCGAGTTCAGCACGCAATACTATTACCGCGACCGCTGGGGCGCCCCCACCGCCGAGCAGTTGTTGCGCACCCGCTGGGCTGCGCCGGTCGCCGACGCCGAGCGTCGCGGCAAGGATGAGCCCATCGGCAAGGCCGTCACCGACTACGAGAACAACTACGAGACCATGGTCTACGGCAAGGGCGCGCTTTTCTTCGCCACCTTGCGCGACCAGCTCGGCCCCGACACCTTCGACCCGTTGCTCCGCACCTATCTGGAACGCTACCGCTGGAAGATCGCCACCCCCGCCGATTTCCAGGCGCTGGCAGAAGAAGTGTCGGGGAAGGATCTGGATGAGCTGTTCAACGAGTGGGTGTACGGGCAATGAGTCTGTACGGCATTCTACGCTATCTATCCCCTGAAGCTGCTTCAAAACCACTTGACGACACCACAGAAAGTGCTATAATAGTGTCATGATCAGGCTGCGCTGCGTTGTTGACACCAATGTCTTATTTGAAGGTCTGACCCAGAAGGGCGGAGCTTCCGGGCGATTGGTGGAAGCGTGGCTTGCAGGGTTGTTTGATGCCTATGTGTCAGACGCTCTGGCCTATGAATATGCGGACGTGCTTTCCCGAAAACTTTCGCCGATCCGGTGGGAACGAGTCCAGCACGTTCTAGGCGCGCTGCTAGACAGCGCTCACTTTGTGGCAATCCGATACACGTGGCGTCCGATTTCACCGGATCCGAAGGACGATCACGTCATTGACTGTGTGATGAATGCAGGCGCGATTGTGATCACTTCCAACCTGAAGGATTTCGAGCTTGCCGGCAGATCACTCGGGTTTCAGGTTGTGAGTCCGACGCAAGCAGTGTTACTGTTGATGGGACAAGATGAGGAGAATGGTTAAGATGAGTCGCTTAACGTTGCGATTGCCTGAGACGTTACACAGTCAATTGATGAATGCGGCAGATGGCGAGGGCGTCTCGCTCAACCAGTATATCGTGTTTGCGTTGACCCGCCAGGTGACGCTGGCTTACACCGTTCAGCCTGTTTCGGACCAGCAGGTTAGGGAGCAGCGGGCGGCTTATACCGCATTGCTGCAAACCCTGGGCAGCGCATCGCACGACGAGATCCGCGCTGTGCTGGATGAGCGCGAAGAGGTCGAGGCGGAGCGCGAACTCACGCCTGAGGTCGTCCAGCGGCTGCGGGAGACTCTGCATCCGCGCAAAGCGTAAGCCGCATGGAGGCATCTGAGTTCGACCAAGCATTCGACGACGGCGAATCTGTGATCGAGTATCTCGACCTTGCTTCCGCACGCCGGCCTAACCTACAGCAGAATAGCGGTAGTGATTTCGATGACTTTTTGAGAGATGAAGGCATTCTTGACGAGGTTTTGGCGCGGGCGCTCAAGCGCCTGTTTGTCTTGCAGTTGGCTGATGCAATGAAACAATCCAACCTCACCAAGATGCAGCTTGCCACGCGGCTCGGCGCCAGCCGGTCGCAACTTGACCGACTGCTCGATCCCGACAACACCACGATCACGCTGGAATCCATGCAGCGCCTCGCCGAAGCGGTCGGTCGCCAACTCCGCGTCGAACTGGCCTGAAAACAACAACGCCCCCGAAATGGTTTCGGGGGCGTTACCATTTGCCATCAGCTATTCGCTATAAGCTATCCGCGTCAGCTACCAGCCGCCTTCTCTGGCACGAAGAACCGCTTCGCGTTATTCAGCGTACTCGGCATCTCCGTCCAGAAGCTCTTGTGGCTTACCTTCTGCCACACCCGTTTTGGGCGATAGAGATAGAAGCGGCGGTACGCCTCTTTCCACTTGCGGACGACCATATCGGGGTCATAGTCGGGCATGGTGAAGCGCGCCTTGTCGCTGTGGATGGCGTAATCCGCCCACTCGTTGGCGAAGATGTTGCCGTACTTCTCGATCACGTCGTACATCTCCGTGCCGGGGTAAGGCGTCGCCAGCATGAAGTTCGCCAGATCGGGGTCGAGTTCCAGCGCGAACTGGATCGTCTTCTCCATCGTCTCTTCGGTTTCGTGCGGCATCCCGAAGATGAAGAACCCCATCGTCTGCAACCCCGCCTCGCGTGACCACTTGAACGCGTTGCGCACCATGTCGAGCGACTGGCTCTTCTTCACCACGTTGCGCAGGATATACGGGTCGCCGCTCTCCACGCCGAAGCCGACGCGCTTGCACCCTGCCGCCTTCATCAGTTGGTAGAGTTCGGCGTCCCCGTGGTTCACCTTCATCCCGTGGACGGTGACCCACGGCACGGTGTTCAACCCCTCGTCAATGATACGTTGACACAGTTCTTTCGCGCGATCCAGCTTGAGGTTCCAGATGTCATCCGTCAGCCCGATCTCGGTCGCGCGCAGGTCATTCACCAGCCAGCGCCACTCGCCGATGACGTTCTCCACCGAACGGGGTCGCCACGTGTCGCCGGTGATCGGCTTCGAGCAGTAGGTACACTTGTAGGGACAGCCGCGACTTGTCATGATCGTATAGGAGCGGGCGTTTTTGTCCAGCCCGTCGGTCAGCGGCTGCAAATTGGCGTAGCGACCGATCTTGAACAGGTCATGCGCGGGGTAGGGGATGTCGTCCAGGTTGGGCACGAGACGGCCCGGCGCGTTGACCTGCATCGCGCCGTCCTTGCGCCAGTAGAGGCCGTGTACCAACTCCATCGGACGGCGGCCCTCCAGCGCATCCACGAACTCGACGATGCTCTCCTCCGCTTCGCCCTGGATCACATAATCCACCTCGGGGTGCTCCGGGCCGATGGATTCCTCCGGCATCAGGGTCAGATGTGGCCCGCCCAACACGGTGGTCATGCCCAGGCGCTTGCCCTCTTTCGCCATGGTCCACGCGTCTGCGATCAGCGGCGTGACCGCGGTGATGCCCAGCAATTCGTAGGCACCGCGGCGGACGGTGGTCTCCAGCGGCTCATCCTCGATGGCCGCGTCGTAAATGCCCACCTGGTGCCCCGCTTCGCGTAACACGGAGGCGAGATAGCCCAGCCCCAGCGGGATGTGCTTGCGTGATGTCCAGACCTCAGATTCGGGAGAAGCGAGCAAAACTCGCATAGGTTGTTACCTCATTTGAGAAACTTGTCGCCGTGGGCGTTCCACCCAGCAGCTGAAGCCGCCACTACGAAGGGGACGACTTTAGTTGTAGCGGTGCGCGAACTCGCGCCGGTAGCCGATGTCGCTGCTGAAGCTGGATACCAGTCGCGAGCGCGCCTTGGATACCCCATGCCGCGACCAGGCGCGAAAACCCCGCCGGGCCATCTGCGTCGGATGATAGAGCTGCTTGCAGAGCCAGTCATACGCGTCGGTCAACTCGTCCACGCGCATCAGCGCCGGTTGATAGGTGACGTGATTCGTGTCGTAACGTTCCCAGTTCAATCCTTCGCCGTCGGCGGCGGGATGTGGCAGGATGCGCCCCGCGGCGAGCAGTTCGTCGCGTTGCTCCGTGCCCGGATATGGCGTGAGGATCGTCGCGCTGACGCTGTCCAGCTCGCTGTGTACCACGAACTCGCGCGCCTGCCGGAAGGTGTCCAGGGTATCGCTGTCGAAGCCGAAGACGAACAGCCCGACCACGCCGATGCCGTGCGCGTGGATCTGATGGATCACCTCTTGTGATTTCACGATATCGCCACGGGCCTTGCCGCCCAGCTCCTTGCGGTTGCCGGGGTTCACTGACTCGAACCCGATGAAGAACTTGTCCAGGTGCGCCTCGCGCGCCAGGTCGAGCAGGTCGGGGTGTTCGGCCACCATCTGCTCCGCCTGGCACGTCCAGCCGTCTAACGGCAGCTTCGCCAGCGCGCGGAACAACTCTTCCATGTAGTCGGGGTAGAGCCGGAAGTTCAACCCGAAGTTGTCGTCGGTGAGGAAGAAACGCCGCAGTCGTCGTTGCTCGATCTCGGCGACCACCGCATCCACCGGGCGCAGGCGCATCTTGCGGCCTGATACGCGGATCGCCGTGCAGAAGGTGCAGCTCCGCGGGCAGCCGCGCGTGATTTCGAGATACGGCGTCCAGTAATTGCGGTGCTCGTCCACCTGCTTGAGCACGCGATCCTGCAACAGCGCCACGCCCGAATCGAGCGGCGCCCATTCTTCGTCCACGTAACGCTTCCTGAGCGTCCCGGCGTCGAAATCGTGGATGATCTCCGGCCAGGTGCGATACCCCTCACCCACTACGATGGCGTTCGCCCACTGCTCGACCTCATCGGGGACGAGCGTCGTGTGTGCGCCGCCCACTACCACGGTTGCGCCCTGCGCCTGCATCCGGCGGGCCAACATCTTCGACCGGTTGATCAGCAGCGTCTTGGAACTGATGCCGACCAGATCGTCCTTCCCCAGCGTGTGAATCGGCAGCTCCATCAAGTCCTCATCCCAAATCTCTACCGGCAGTTCGGCGGGAACCAGGGACGCGAGACGCATCAACGTGTAGGGCTGGCTGGTGCCCCGGCCCAGGAAGCGCCCATCGCGCCGGGGTTGCACGAGGATAACTTTGCGAATCGGCATTACACCGATGCCTCGATAGCGTGACGCAATTCGGTCTTCTCCTTGCGCGGCACAACAGTGCGATAGGCCAGGCGCGCGTTGCGCCCGAAATTGAGCCAGAAGTCCTTGCGTGACATGGCCCGCGCAATATATTTGGGCCGCCAGTAGAACTGGCGATACGCCTTGCGGTACATCTCTTCCATCAACTCCGCGGTGAGATCGCCGAGCTCGAAGCGCGCTTTCTGATCGAAGAAGACGTAGTCCTCCCAGTCCGTCACCAGGAAGCGCCCATCCTGCTTCACCTGCTCATAGACGATGGTCCCCGGATAGGGAGTCATCATGCTGAAGTTGGCGATCATCGGGTCTATCTCGATGGCGAAGTCAATCGTGCGTTGCATGGTCTCACGCGTATCGCCGGGCAATCCGATGATGAAGAAGCCGATGGTCTCGATGCCGGCAGCCTTGGCGTTTTTGAAGGCCTGGCGGATTGTATCGTGATCCACGTGCTTGTCAATCTTGATCAGCATTTCGGCGTCGCCGGTCTCCACGCCGAACGCGGTGCGCTTCAAGCCGGCGTTCTTGAGCTTGACCAGCAGGTCCAGGTCGGCCAGGTTCGCGCGGATGCCGTTCACGAAGATCCACGGCACATGGTTCAGCTTGTTCGCCACCAGATCGTCGGCCAGCACGGCCAGCCGGTTCTTGCGGATATTGGCGCTGTCGTCGAGCACGCCGATCTCCAGCGCGCCCAGATCATGCACCAAATGTCGCCACTCCTCGATGACGTTCTCCGGCGAACGGGCACGCCACTTGATCGGCATGATGCTCTGTGAGCAGAAGGTGCAGCGATAGGGGCAGCCGCGGCTTGTCATGATGGAGAAACTGCGCGAGCCGTCAATCGCGTCGGTGGCGGGTTGCAGGTTGGTATAGCCGCCCATCTTGAACAGGTGATAGGCCGGCCAGGGCAGGCTGTCCAGGTCGGCGATCACCGGCGCATCCATGTTGCGATGCATCTCTCCGTCGCTGGTCTTATAGCTGACGCCGTTGAGTGCGCCGAACAGGTTGGTTTCCGGGGACATCAGCGCTGTGGCGTTGAACTCCGGCTGGTCGCGCAGATATGCCTCGACCAGATTGCAGATCTCGATCCAGGGGCCTTCGCCTTCGCCGCGCACCACCACGTCAACGCCCGGCTGGCGCAACGACTCGAAATCCAATTCCTCGGAGATGACGCTGACGTGCGGCCCGCCCAACACAATGGGAGTATCTGCCACGGCTTTGACCGCCGCCGCGGTGCGCCACGCCTGCTTGACCTGCGGCGTGTTCGCGGTGATGCCTACGATGTGCGGGCGGAATTCTTGAATGAATTCGCCGAGCGGCTGCTCTTCGATGTCGGCGTCGTAGATGCGTACCTCGTCGCCGCGCTTCTCGGAGACCGCGCCCAGATACGCCAACCCCATGTGGGGCGACGTGCGGGTGTCGAGCGGCAAACGGAACTTCGGATTAATCAGTGCAACTTTCAAGGGAAGTACCCTCCTGACAGCGGCGTAACGCGCGCTGGGATCTTTGCTTGCAGAAGTTAAGGGCTGGATGTCATTCTGCGCGGGTTGACCACGTGGCGTTGGTGATCATGAGATTACAGCGAAGAATCCCTGGTTGCGTAACCGAGATGCTTCGCTGCCATCTCGCCGTAACGCAAATCTATGGTAGATCCGCTCAGCATGACTTAAGATGAATACCCGCTCCGCATCAGCTATTGATCTTCATGAAATGCAGCGCGGTCTGGAACAACTCGATCGGGTTGGCCTTCACCGGATGCACGCGATGATAGATCGCGTAGCCCTTATGCAGCTTGTGTACCAACCAGAAAGAATTATCCACTACCGCGTTGTGCGGCAGCTTGATGAGCTTGCGGATCACCGGCTCCAGCCACGGCCACTCGACGCCAATGGCAAAAAGGCGTTGCAGGTGTTCGCGCTGGCGCTTATCCGCTTCATCTTCGAAATTGAGGATCGAATGATCCCAGGCCAGTTCGCCGATATCCTCGAACGTGCCGACCATCAGGTCGTTATCCTGGGTGAACTGTCCCAGCTCGGTGCCGGGGTAGGGCTGAAAGAGGAACGCGTAGGCGTAGCTCATGTTCGCGTCAGCGTTCAGCCGCATGGTTGCCAGGTCATCCTCGAGCGTGCTGGTGGGCAACCCCAGGATGTTGGTCGCGGTGATATGCATCCCGGAATCGCGCACCATGTGCCCGGTGTTGATGATGTCCTCTTTGGTCATCCGCCGCTTCAGCAGCTCAACCCGGATCCGGTCGTTCGCCGCCTCGATCCCCATGCTCACCGTCTGGCAACCGGCCCGCTTCAGCAGCTCGATCTTGCGCGGATCTTTGACCAGCATGTTCGCGCGCACGTTGCAGAAGAAGGGCAGTCCTACCTGCACCGGCCACTTCTCCGCGAACTCTTCCAGCCAGTCGTTATGGATGATGAACAGGTCGTCAATGAAGATGGCTTGCTCCAGCGGCCAGCGCGCCCGCACCGTGTTCACTTCGGCGATGACGTCATCCACCTCGCGTTGCTGCCCACGCTTCTCGCGCTTGTAGAGCTCGTAATACGCGTGGTTGAAACAGTAGGTGCAGTTATAGGGGCAGCCGCGCGAACTGATGAAGTGCTTCAGCCCACTGCTCGCCAGCCCGGGGTGCTTGTCATATACCAGGGCGCGGTCGGGGTTGGGCAGCGCCGAAAGCTCGTGGATCAGTGGGCGCACCGGATTTTTGACGATCTCGCCGTCAACGTTGAACCACCAGTTCGGGATATCGGGGTGAAAGCCGCCGTTGCCCAGCGCGTTCGCCAGGTCGAGGATTGCGCCTTCGCCTTCGCCCACGCAGATGCCGTCCACGCCGGGTTCGGCCACCATCTCCGGGAAGAAGGTGGGATGCGGACCTCCGAACACGGACATGACGGGTTTCTTGTGGGCTGCCTCGCGGAGCGGGTTAACGGCCTGGCGCACCTTCAGGTTTGTTTCGAAGGCGGCGCGTTGCGAACCGGTCATGATGCTATAGCCCACGATGTCGGGCTGATACTCGGCGGCGTACGCGACCGGGTCTTCCATGCTCTCCACGGCCAGGGCAACGTCATGCCCGGCCTGTTTCAGCACGGCAGACATTGACATAATGCCCTGTGGCTCGTAGCTCAGTTCTCGTTCAACAAATAATACGCGCAATATAGCCCTCTCGATAGATCAATCTGACCGGCTTACCCCTTAATAACTGCCAGGGGTTCGAGCCGGGCGACGATTTTGGCGATGCCGGCAGCTTCCACGATCCTCACGACCTGACTGACATCCTTATAGGCGCGCGGCGCTTCTTCGGCCAACCCGGCCATATTTCTTGCCCGCACCGCAATGCCCTGACTTTCCAACTCGCCGCGCAGCCGGTCGCCGCGCACCTGTTGCTTCGCCGCCGATCGGCTCAACAGCCGGCCGGCCCCGTGGCAACATGAGCCGAAAGTCTGCGTCTCACTCTCCGCCGCGCCGGCCAGGATGTACGAGGCCGTCCCCATGCTCCCCGGCACCAGCACCGGCTGGCCCACGCCCCGATAATCGGCCGGCACATCGGGGTGGCCCGGGCCGAATGCCCGTGTGGCCCCCTTGCGATGGACGCATAGATCCATCTCGCGGTTCCCGACCTGGTGCTTTTCGATCTTCGCCATGTTGTGAGCCACGTCATACACCAGGAACAGGTCCCAGTCGTGTACTTTGCCCGCCAACACGGCTTCAAACGCCTGCCGGGTCTGATAGGTGAGCACCTGCCGGTTGACCCAGGCATAGTTTGCGGCGCAGTTCATCGCTGCCAGATAGTTTCGCCCTTCCGGCGAATCCAGCGGGGCGCAAATCAATTGCCGGTCGGGCAGATCATACCCGAAACGGCCGGCGGCCCGCTGGAATACTTCAATATAGTCCGTTGCCACCTGATGCCCCAGGCCGCGGCTACCGCAGTGAATCTGCACCACGACCTGACCGGGTCGCAACCCGAATGCGTCCGCCGCCGCGGGGTCAAATATCTCGGTGACTTCGTCTATTTCGGCGAAATGGTTGCCCGAGCCCAGCGTGCCGACCTGGCCCATCCCTCGTTCTTTGGCGCTCTTGCTGACCTGGCCGGGGTCGGCCCCCGCCATGCGGCCGCCTTCTTCGGTGTGCGCGATGTCCTCACGCCGGGCATAGCCCTCGCGTTGGGCCCAATCGCCGCCTTCGGCGAGGATCTGATCCATCTCGGCCCGGTTGATGTGGAGGTGGCCCTTGACGCCGACGCCGCCAGGGAGATGCTGATATAATGCATCCGCCAGCCGGGTCAGATGGGGGCGCACTTCGGCCACATCGAGCGCCGTGCCCAACACGCGCACGCCGCAATTTACATCATAGCCAACGCCGCCCGGCGAAATGGCGCCGTCGGGCAGGCGGGTGGCCGCAACCCCACCGATGGGGAAACCGTAACCCTGATGAATGTCCGGCATTGCCAGCGCATGCCCCACAATGCCGGGCAGCGTGGCCGTGTTCACCAGTTGTTCCAGGGAGCGATCTTCAAGGGCCTTCGCGACGATGTCATCGTCGGCGTAGAAATGCGCCGGGACGCGCATGTCGGCGCGGAAGGTTTGCGGCGCCTCATAAAGATACTCGCCGATTTGGTGCAGGTCGCTTCGGGTAATCGCTTTCATCTCCCTCTCCTTCCGTAGGTGGGGACGAAACTCGCAGGCCTGCAACAATAAATTGCGGTAAGCCGGACGCGGCCAGGCTCGAAAACCCGGCCACCGCGCCGGCTTACCGCAGCATTACGTTTCGTCTTAGTGGCAGCTACCGCAGCCGCTCGATCCACCCTCGGCCGCGCCATCTTCCGCGCGGAATGAATGGCCGCAACCACAGCTCGATACGGCGTTGGGATTCTCAATGTGGAAGCCACCGCCCATCAGGCTGTCCACGTAGTCAATCTGCGCGCCGGTCATGTAACCCAGGCTTTGTGGGTCAATGATCACGCGCATCCCGTGCTGCTCGAAAACCGAGTCCACGGTGCGCGGTTTATCGTCAAAGGTCATGCCATATTGGAGGCCGCTGCAACCGCCGCCGCTGACGAAGACGCGCAGGCCATGCGTCTCGCGCACGCCCTTCTCTTCCATGATCGCCGCCAGCTTCTCGGCTGCCGTGGCCGTCAACGTGATGACTGCCTGTCCTTCTTCCACTGTCTGCACTTCGCTCTCGTGTGTCGAGACCGCCATGATCATCCTCCGTAAATAGAGTGACTGAATTTACTAACTACCCAACATCCCAACTACCCGCCAATCTGGCTCATCTCCCTGGACTCCGCATACTCGTGCTCTTCTAGCTTGTGTCCCCAGGGTTTATGATACGCTCCATTGGCCATGATTTCTTGCAACGTCGCAAAATCGGCTCCTGCCCGCAGCGGCGACAATAAATCTACCTCATCATCGCGCAGCAGGCATAACCGGAGCCTGCCGTCCGCCGTCAGCCGCAGCCGGGTGCAACCTTCACAGAACGGCTCGGTGACGCTGCTGATGAATCCCAACTTGCCGGCGGCACCTTCCAACCGGTAGGGCCGCGCCGGGTCATGGCCGTTATGGCCCGGAACCGGCGTCAACGGCCCCAGCGCGGTTTCGATCCGCGCCCTGGTTTCTTTTGAGGAAACCACCTGATTGACCTGGAAGTCTGTGACGCTGCCGAACGGCATCAATTCGATGAAGCGCACTTCCCACGGATGATCATACGTCAACCGGGCCAGTTCTACCACCTCATCATCGTTGAAGCCGCGCGTCACCACGCAGTTGATCTTGACCGGCAGCAGGCCGGCGGCCTCCGCCGCTTCGACGCCCTGCCACACGTCATCCAGGTTGCCCCGCCGGGTGATGCGCCGGAACTTCTCCGGGTCCAGGGTGTCAATGCTGATGTTGGCCTGGCTCAGCCCGGCTGCGGCCAGCGGTTGCGCCAGATCGGCCAGCCGCACCCCATTGGTGGTCATCGCTACCCGTTCGATGCCCGGAATGGCGCGGATGTTGCGAACGATCTCGACCACGTTGCGGCGGATCGTCGGCTCGCCGCCGGTCAGGCGAATTTTGTCAACGCCCAGGCTCGCCGCCACCCGAATCAGGGTGAGGATTTCGTCATCCTGCATCAACTCTGCCGGGGGTCGAAAGACGATATCTTCCGGCATACAATAGACGCAGCGCAAGTTACACGCGTCGGTCAGCGAGACCCGTAAATAATGCAGATGCCGACCAAACGAATCGTGCATCGCCGCAGGCAGTGGATCAATCTTTACAATTCCAGACACCTAATTGCCCCTATGAAACCTTCTGCTCACTGACAGGCAGTTGCAGGGCATAGCGACAGTGTGTCGTCCCATCCAATACCCGGGATTCGAGACGGATCAAATCGGGCATCAGGTGATGGATCATCGCCTGATCCATCATGCACAACTCCGAGTGCTGATCGGCCACCCCGGTATAGGGGCAGTTGCAGGCATGCAACTCATACGTCCCGTTCTGCTTCTCCCAGTGGGCGCTGTAGCCTTGTTCCGTAAGGAACACGGCAATGATATCCAATTGTTCTTCGAGGGAATCATCGGGCGAGAGACTGGGTGCCAACTTGGCCGTCTTCTCGGCCAGACGCAGCAGCAGCCCGCGCAATTCCTGCGGCGAGAGCGTCGCCTTCAACTCGTCCAGCATGTCTGCCGCCAGGATCGTATTGCGTTGCGGGAAAAATTTCGCAGCCTCATCGGTCAACTCGTAGACCTGGCTCGGCCGGCCCGCGCCTTCACGTCGGCGCAC
Source organism: Anaerolineae bacterium (assembly GCA_038214535.1). Lineage (GTDB taxonomy): Bacteria > Chloroflexota > Anaerolineae > CG2-30-64-16 > CG2-30-64-16 > JBBQRS01. The sequence goes on along the minus strand of JBBQRS010000018.1, from coordinate 40,028 downwards.
ACCGGCCGCAATGACCAGGTCCTCGCCGATCAAGATGTCCAGGTGATGGCGCACGGATACCTGCGCCATTTCAAGGTGGTCCGCAAGCTCGGCGACCGTAGCCGCCCCCTGCATCTTGATGATCTCGATGATCCGCTGCCGAACTGCTTGCACGTGTGTTATTCCCTTACCCCGTATTGCAGCCAAACGACGGTCGGCTGCCGCGTCATTTCTTGCCCTCGTGTTAGCGGATGATAACATATCTCGCGAGCCTTGTCAATTACTAAGATTTTCTTGAGAGTTATTCGGCAAGAGTAACTTTTCATAACGAACCTTAAAAGAAATGAAGTAAACCTAACTTTAAGGTTGGGTTAAAGAGGCAAGTGCAAAGCCACAAACTGTGTCGGGGTGAGCGCCAACCCCTATCGGTCGCGTAGAACGGGCGTGCGGGCCGGCAGCGTTAGACATAAGTATGTATAAGTAGACGCCGGCGCCCTTGCGCCATCGAAAAAGGCCGGTTGTCTGGAATCGCATGACCTGCTAGAATCTCCCTACAACGCAGACGAACAGGGTCATCCCTCGTGAACCTCACGACGAGCCAATGACCCTCGGATTGACGGATATCGTCCGCCGGTAGACCCGGAATGGTCACCCAGACCATTTATCGGCGCCATAGGCCTTCAGAAGTTAGAACACGGTTCAGGATCAACCGAGGGGAAGCAGAGCGCTTCACCTCTTTCATAGTCGGATCAAGCCTCGCGGACCGGCCCCCTGTCGCGCGCCGATCGCTCGTTGCCTTGTTCCGTTACTGACTGGAGATTACTTGATGTACGCGCCTGATACTCCTGCTAGTCGCCCTCCGAAGGAGATCTGGGAAATCGCGCGCAGCCAGTTGCGCCTCCAGATGACCAAAAGCACTTATGACACCTGGGTGCGCGATACCACATGTCTTGCGTTCGAGGATGGCGCGTTTGTCATCGGCGTCGCCAACGGGTATGCCAAGGATTGGCTCTCCATGCGTCTGCGCCCGGTCATCAAGCGCACGCTAACGAGCATCCTCGGGCAGGCCGTAGACGTGTCGTTTGTGGTGCAGTCCGCGGCCGCCAACAACGAGGGCGCCGGCGCGGGCGGCCCACTCCTCGAACCGGTCGCCTCTGAGATGGCGCTGCCGGAAACGCTGGTGATGTCTGAAACCGTGAGCCCTGCGAACGGCGCGACCCTGAACCCGCGCTACACGTTCGAGACCTATATCGTCGGTTCGTCGAATCGCATGGCCCATGCCGTGGCGCTTTCCGTCTCCGAGCGGCCCGGCAACGCCTATAACCCGCTCTTCATCTATGGGGGCAGCGGGTTGGGGAAGACCCACTTACTCCAGGCGATCGGGCACATGGCGCAGAGCCAGCATCTGCGCGTGCTCTACGTGACCTCCGAGCTGTTCACCAATGAACTGATCGCGGCCATTCGCACCCAGTCCACCGATCAATTCCGCGCGAAATATCGCAATACGGATTTGCTCCTGTTGGATGACGTCCACTTCATCGCGGGGAAAGAACAGACGCAGGAAGAGTTCTTCCACACCTTCAACGCCCTGCACTCGGCCAACCGGCAGATCGTCCTCACCAGCGACCGGCCCCCCCAGGCCATCACCACGCTGGAAGAGCGCTTGCGCTCGCGGTTCGGCTGGGGCATGACCGCCGATATCCAGCCGCCCAACCTGGAGACGCGCATCGCCATCCTTCAAGAGAAGGCCGCCTCGATGGGGCGCTATGTCCCGAACGAGATCCTGACCCTGATCGCGCAGCGCGCCCATCGCAACATTCGCGATATGGAAGGCGCACTCACGAAGGTGCTGGCCCATGCCGAGTTGCTGCGGCGTCCCCTCAATACCGCGCTGGTCGAGGATGCGCTGGCCTATCTCGCGCCGGCGCAGGGCAAGCTGACCCTCGATTCCATCCTCGAATCGGCGGCGGCCTATTTCGGCATTAGCGCAGAAGAACTCATCGGCCGCAACCGCAGCGCGCGCATCGCCTTGCAGCGCCAACTGGTGATGTATATCATGCGTGAGGAGACCGACGCATCGCTGCCGCAAATCGGGCAGGCGTTAGGCGGCCGCGATCACACCACCATCATCCACGGCTGCGACAAAGTGTCCACGGAACTCGATGGCAACCAGGATTTGAATCGCCAGCTCAACGAGTTGCGCAACCGCCTCTACGAACCGGTTCGCGCCCGTTAAAGGCCCGTTCTGTGGATAACCTGGGGTCAGCCTGTGGGTAACTGCGGGCTATTGTGCATAACTTCAACCAAAAAACAGCCGCGCCCTCAAGAGCGCGGTTGTTTTTTCAGGACTTTATGAGTGCGAATGGGGTGGTCGGTCAGCGACCCTCGCGTTCTGCGATGACCAACTCGGAGAGGGGGCCTGCCGTCGCAAGTGCCTTAGCCGCGACGGCGAGTTCTTCGTCAGAAACTACAGTGAGGGCCTCAGCAAGTGGTTGGGCGTTGATGACGCCGGCAGCCTGAAGCGCATCATAGGCTTGTTGCCGTTCATCACTCGCCCGTCCTCGGCGCCGAACGATCCGCACCTCCAAACGCGCGTGCTCGGGCAAAGCCAGCGGCTGCAAAGGCCGCAAAATTCCGCCTTCATAGATCACGGTGATTGAATCACTCATAGTTATTGCCCTCACTCTTCACAACTCTCAACTGTGGATTAAGTCTAGCACGGATAGTTAGACGCGGCAAGCGGTAAACCTGGGGGCAATTGCCTTGCCGTTGACCGATGCCGGGATTGGCAGTAAAATTTTGGTCAATATCCGTAAAGGTGGAAAGTGCTTTCCTCTGCATGGAGGTAATACGATGGCTACGCCTATAGACTATGGGCAGAAGTTGCTGGATGCAGTCAGCGATTTTTCTCCTTATGAGATGCAGAAGATCTACGAGGCCGTAGTGTTTCTCAAGGAGAAGTTCATTCTCCCTGATGAAGCACGCTACGATACACTTTCCTGGATCGAAGCTGAAAGGGAAGCGAGCGAGGCTTACGAGCGCCGGGAGGTAAAGCGGCTTCATACGCTGCGTGAGATGGCTGATTATACCGAAGCTGGAGCAGATGAGATAGCCAGCCGTGTGCCGATCAATCAACCTTCTCAACAACGAGTGGCAGGGCTTCACGCAGGCGCGATCTGGACGAGCGATGACTTTGATGAATCGTTGCCCTAAACGTGATCTGGTAGGCCACAGCGCTTTGAATCTGGAGTGACGGAACTTGTGAACTGGAAAACAAAGGGCCCTCTCACATTGCTTCACGGTGTGAGAGCGGCCCTTTTGTTTGCCTGTTACTTCGTTATTTTGCCTACGCCTCTACCGGCTCGGCCTCAACTTCCTTGTAGAAATTGATTTCGCCGTCTTCGTAGTCACCCACGATCGAGTCGCCGGCCTTGAACTTGCCCTCCAGCAATGCCATCGCCAGCGGATCCTGCACGTATTGCTGGATCGCCCGCTTCAGCGGCCGCGCGCCGTAGGTCGGATCCCAGCCGGCCTCCGCGATGAACGCCCGCGCCCGGTCCGTCAGCCGCAGCGACATCTGCTGGTTCGTCAGCATCTTGCGCAGCCGCCCAAGCTGGATGTCCACGATCTTCGCCAGCTCCTCGCGGTTCAGCGAGTGGAACATCACGATGTCATCCACGCGGTTCAGGAACTCCGGCGGAAACTCGCGCCGCAGCGCCTCCATCGCCAGCCGTTCCTTCTCGTCCTCAGAGAGCGACGGATCGTTGATGTACTGGCTGCCGATGTTCGAGGTCATGATCACCAGCGTGTTCTTGAAGTCTACCGTGCGCCCCTGCCCGTCGGTCAGGCGACCGTCGTCCAGCATTTGCAGCAGCGTGTTGAACACATCGCGGTGCGCCTTCTCGATCTCATCGAACAGCACCACGCTGTAGGGTTTGCGCCGCACGGCCTCGGTCAGTTGCCCGCCCTCGTCGTAGCCCACGTAGCCGGGCGGCGCGCCGATCAGCCGGCTCACCGTGTGGCGTTCCTGATATTCGCTCATGTCAATGCGGATCAGCGCGTTTTCATCATCGAACAGATACTCGGCCAGCGCCTTCGCCAGCTCCGTCTTGCCGACGCCCGTCGGCCCCAGGAAGATGAAGCTGCCGATGGGGCGGTTGGGGTCTTGCAGCCCGGCCCGGGCGCGGCGCACGGCGTTGGAGACGGCTTCAATCGCTTCCTCCTGGCCGATCACCCGCTGATGCAGCCGGTCTTCCATCTGCACCAGCTTCTCGATCTCCCCTTCCATCATCTTGCTGACCGGGATGTGCGTCCAGATCGAGACGACTTCGGCGATCTCTTCTGCGCCCACTTCCTCTTTCAGCAACATGCCGCGCTGCTGCATCTCGCCCAGGTCAATTTCCGCCTGCTGCAACGCCTGCTCCAGCCCGGCCAGCTTGCCGTATTGCAATTCTGAAGCCGCGCCGTAGTCCGCGCGCCGTTGTGCCTGCTCGATCTCGACGCGGGTCTCCTCGATCTCCTGCTTGAGGTTCGCCACGCGCTCGATGATCTCGCGCTCGCGGTTCAGGCGCGCATCCAGCGCCCGCTGCTCCTCTTGCAGATCGGCCAGTTCCTTCTCCAGCGCCGCCAGCCGCGTCTTGCTGGCCTCGTCGCTCTCCTTCTTCAGCGCCTCGCGCTCGATTTCGAGCTGCATGATGCGCCGCTTGATCTCGTCCAGTTCCGCCGGGTCCGAGGTGATCTCCATCCGCAACCGGCTGGCCGCCTCGTCAATCAGGTCAATCGCCTTGTCGGGCAGGAAGCGGTCAGAGATATACCGGTGCGAGAGCATCGCCGCGGCGATCACGGCCGCGTCGGTGATCCGCACGTTGTGATGCACCTCGTAACGCTCTTTCAGCCCGCGCAAGATCGAAATGGTGTCCTCCACCGACGGCTCCTCCACCAGCACCGGCTGGAAGCGTCGTTCGAGCGCCGGGTCCTTCTCGATGTGCTTGCGGTACTCGTTCAGCGTGGTCGCGCCGATGGTGCGCAACTCGCCGCGCGCCAGCATCGGCTTGAGCATGTTGCCCGCGTCCATGGCCCCTTCGGCCGCGCCCGCACCCACCACCGTGTGCAGCTCATCAATGAAGAGGATGATCTGCCCCGCCGAGTCGCTGACCTCTTTCAGCACCGCCTTGAGCCGTTCCTCGAACTCGCCGCGGAACTTCGCGCCCGCCACCAGCGACCCCATGTCCAGGGCGATGATCTTCTTGTCCTTCAGCCCCTCGGGCACGTCGCCGCGCACGATGCGCTGCGCCAGACCCTCGACGATGGCGGTCTTGCCGACGCCCGCCTCGCCGATCAGCACCGGGTTGTTCTTGGTGCGCCGGCTCAAAATCTGGATCACGCGGCGCACTTCCTCGTCGCGGCCGATCACCGGGTCGAGCTTGCCCTGGCGCGCCGCCTGCGTCAGGTCGCGGCCATACTTCTCCAACGCCTGATAGGTGGTCTCGGGGTTCTGGCTGGTGACCCGCTGGCTGCCCCGGATGGAGGTCAGCGCGGCGAGGATCTTGTCGCGCGTGACGCCCGCGCGCTCCAGCAGCTTCGCCGTCTCGCCGCCGTTGCGGCCCGCCAGCGCCAGCAGGATATGCTCAGTGCTGACGTAGTCGTCCTTCATGGCCGATGCTTCGTTCTGGGCGTCCTGCAGCACCTTCGACGCGGCCTGCCCCAGCCCCACCTGCACGGCCCCGCCGTACACCTTGGGCCGGCGCGCGAGTTCCGCCTCGAGCTGCGCCTGCAGGGTCGCCGGGTTCACGCCGATCTGTTGGATCGCTTCCGACGCGACGCCGTCTGCCTGCTGCAACAGCGCCAGCAGCAGGTGTTCGGTTTCAATTTGATTGTTGTTATAGCTCTGCGCGATTTCCTGCGAGGCGGCCACGGCCTCCTGCGCGCGCTGGGTAAAACGATCGAGTCTCATATGTTCCTGCCCCTCCCTCTATTATGAATCTATCCGGAAACTTGTTTACCACGGGACACACGGAATACATGGAAGAATTCATACCTCTGCTTTTTCAGTGTGTTCTGTGTATTCCGTGGTTCACGATCAAATTCCGGATAGATTTTATATGATTGCATCATCATATTTTATCCGCCGTCTGTTAGAACAATATTGGTGAAGTGTTAGTAAAGTGTGTGAGCGCAATTACCCTTTGGCGATCATCGGCCACATTTCTACTTCAAGATGCTTCCCTCACAGTTCACCGCTCGCCAACAGGCGTCGGATCGTGGCTGCCGTTGCTTCGTCAATCTGATCATCTGCGAGCATCGGCTCGAGTTCGTCATCCGTATATGCGCGCAGTTGCAGCTGGTCTATGTACAGGCGTGCGCGTGTCCAGACGAGCGCTTCGCCGGGCGCGCCGATCCTCAAGCTGCTGCGCCTGCGGACTTCAGGATCATCAACAAAGTGCCGACGATTGAGCGTAACGAGGAAATCGGTGCGCGCCTCTATTGCCGCAACCAAAATGGGCAGGTCTGCTTCATGGGCGATTGCTTCACGCCAGGCAGTAACTTCAGCAGGGGAGGGATCCCTTACGATGCGGATGTTGGCGGCGCGCAACGTTTCGCGGAAAACGGAAAGCGCCTGCAAGGCCTTGCGCGCGAGCGCGCGTTCGGTCTCGACGATCACTTGTTCCGACACCGTGATGCGTATGGCTCCGGCTTCTGCAAGCAGCAGCAACGCACGCGCTGCGCCCACAGCGGAAACCACCCCGGCGAAGAGCGCGCTGGAATCGAAGAACAGATCAGGGCGAGTTGGGTGGGTCGAAGGCGACATGGGGGGTGGCCCGATCCGCGCCGGTTATTCTGCCGCCGCAAAATGATCCCGGTAGTATGCCTCGCGTTCTTCTTCGAGGCACAGCAAAACATCGTCAACGCTCACCCCTTCTTCTTGCAGCATCTCCGCAACGCGGTCGCCCAGGGCGGCGACCCGGCTGACCCTGGGTGTGAGCATGATGTTCCCGTCGCCCAGATCAATCAACGAAAACAGATCGCCCGGTTGCAATTTGTAACGCTGCCGCAAAGCCGCGGGCAGGGTCAATACGCCTTTGTCGCGCAACTGAACCGTAGATTCCGACATGACGCACCTCTCGCGGAAGAAATTCTGCTTTTCTTCCAATACCATACAGCAGTTGCACCCGGACGTCAAAAATGAGACGGGCATGTTTGCAACAAGCGATGTGCTACGATCGGAGAAGGCCGGAAACGCCGCCCCTCAGACTCCTCCAAGATCAGAAAATCAGAAGATCAGAACTCAGAGGTCCGGCGAAGTACCGAGCCTGAGGCCGCTGCCCAAAAACGCTTTGCGAAACAGCCATCCCGGATGTATACTGCTCTTAAGTGTGAGGATGCCTCGGTAGAAGGGGGGGTCGAGCGATGGAAAGCATAATTATTGATGAAGTTGTTGCGCGACTCTCGACGATGCCAATCAACCTGCAACGTCAGGTTTTGGAGTATGTGGAAGCGTTAGAAGCGCCGTCTCTGCAAGGTGTGCCCGGCAATACGCTAACGCGGTTTGCGGGAGCAATCCCGATAGACGACCTGAACGCCATGCAGGCGGCGATTGACTCCGACTGCGAGCGGATAGACCCGGATGCCTGGTAGGTACCTGCTCGATACGAACGCCGTCATCGCGCTGTTTGCGGACGATTCCGCGGTCATCGCGCGCCTGGCGTCGGCCGAGGAGGTTTTCGTCCCCAGCGTCGTTCCTGGCGAGTTGTACTACGGCGCTCGACGGTCGAACCGGGCCGAGGAAAATCTGGCTCGCGTCGAAGCTTTCACTGCCGCAAGTTCCGTGTTGAGTTGCGACCACATAACGGCCCGCACTTATGGCGAGATCAAGGATCACCTGCGGCGCGCCGGGCGTCCCATTCCTGAGAACGATATCTGGATCGCCGCCCTCGCGTCGCAGCACAACCTCACGCTGCTGACCCGCGACGCGCACTTACAATCGGTGCAGGGTATCAAGGCTGAGTCCTGGTAGCGTCTCTCAAGTTGACCTGTCTCATCTTCGCAATGCTCGAACTTCAATTTTGTGGTTGCGCTCCAGGTCGTACTCGAAACTTGCGACCGCGGCCCGATCGCGTTCACCTGCACTTGCGTGCAAGCGCAAGTGTGCCCAGCCGCGCCCGGCGATAGGCCAGATACAGATTGGCGAAGTCGGTGATCTGTGGATACAGGTTCTTGTAGGTCTTCATGGATCCTCAAAAAATCGCGGCTTTGAGGGGGGGCAAAGCCCCCCCTCACACTCCCCCCAAAATTCAGGAAAGACAGAAGATCAGAACCCAGAAGATCAGAAGATCACTTTCCTGGGGCCGCCACACACCGGAACCCGACAGAGTCGGAGCGACCCGTCGGGTAGCTGAGGTCGCGGTTCGCCACGCGCAAGTAGTAGTCGTCGTCGTACCAATCGCCCCCGCGCAGCACCCTGTAACTGCCGGTCGCCGGCCCCGGCGGGTTGCTGCCGGGCGACACCGAGTAGTAGTCGTACTGCCACCAGTCGTTGACCCACTCCCACACATTCCCCGCCATGTCCAGCGTCCCGTAGGGACTGGCTCCTGCCGGGTAACTGCCCACCGCGCTCGTGTCGCCCACGCACCCGCCCGTCTGGCCCCAAAAATTCGCCAGCGCGCAGGTCGGCGTCGCGTCACCCCACGGATAGGCGCGCGTGTCGCTTGCGCCGCGCGCCGCTTTCTCCCACTCCGCCTCACTCGGCAGCCGCTTGCCGCGCCACCGGCAGTAGGCGTCGGCCTGATACCAGTCCACGTAGATCACGGGATAATTGGCGTAGGTCGGATTGCCGTAATATGAGGGACGGGTATATGACGAGTTGTTCCACGGTGACGTGCAGCCCCCTGCCGCCACGCATCCCGCATACTGCGCGTTGGTCACTTCCGTCCGGTCAATCCGGTAGGCGTCCAGAGACACCGTGTGCAGCGGCAATTCCCAGTCGTAGCAGGAATAGCCGCCGTTGTGCGCCGGGTCGCAGCCCATGCGGAAGGTCCCCGCGGGCACGGTCACCATGTCGCCGGTGGGGGGCGGACCGGATAATGAATAGAGAAGAAGCCAATGGTCAATCACAACAGCCTGGACATCAACCAGCACGTGACTGAAGATTCCTATGCTCACCCCAACGGGAACTTCAAGCCCTCCCCGCAAAATGAGCCATGGATTCGAGAGAGGCGCGATATCCAGCTTCAATGCCAAGTTCACCTTTGCATAGGGGCCAACCACACCATTGAGCACGAACGAGAGCTTGGGGCCGACGTAGGCCTTGAAGGAAACGCCTGACGTGAAATGCGGCTGGTTGAAGTCAAAGTCATTCGAGAAGTCACTGATCCAATGCGGGGCGCCGTCATGGTAATCATACCCGGCGGTTAAGCTGGCTGTTTGGGTCACGGATGATGAAACACCTGCATACACACTGCCGTTGACGCCGGACATGAGCTGTAGCATCGGGGTCACCACCAGTGGAAGTCCTGGGACAGGGAAGGAGGCAAGAGGGAGAGCAGGCGTAAGTGGGACTTCACGAATAGGGATGGATAGCGTTATTTTAGAGCTTACCGTAAGCCCCGTCTGAACGCGATAGGTATTGCTGAAATACAGCTCCTCCAGAGCAAAATTGACAACCCTGAAACGAAGGACATAGTTCGGCGAGAAGACAAGTGATCCGTTCGCCACGACTTGATCACCGGTTGTGGACAAATTACCATCCTCATCGAACAACACGGCATTGTCCAATTGGAATTCGAAGTCACCCGCACTCGCTCCATTCGGCGCATTGACCAGGGTAACCCCAGGGATGGCGGTGAAGCTTCGAAAGTCCTCGGGAGCGAGCGTCTGCCGGATGTCTACAGAGACCTGTTGAAACGCTTCCTCAACCGATGCCTGTTCTGTGACCAATATCAGACCGCTGCCCTGCTCCTGCCTGGTGGTCACTCTTCTCAGGAAGCCATACGGCGCCTCTTCCGAAATCCCACCTATGATCACTTCACCCGCCTCGACCCGCTCCAGTTCCGGTGTCAATGCAGAAAAGGTGAAGATTGAGCCGTCCGCCGACACAGAGGTGAGATATTGGGTGGTTGGATCATCCAATACGTTGGTGGTGGGCGGGATGATGGGCGGCAATGGCCCGGCAAACTTCGCCACTGACGGCAGGAAGAGCCGGCCATCGGTCAGCGGCGCAGCGTTTGATTCGGGGCCTTCCTGCGCCCAGGCATTCAGCGGCAGGCCGGCGCTGACGAGGAAAACGACGAGGACGAGGACGACAAGGCGGCGGACGGCAACACGGTGTGGGACATTCATCACGCAACTCCTTTGTGGGTGAAGTCACTCAAATCGCCATGTACAACACTCTACGCCGATCTCCGCTGCAACACCATGACGCCGCGCATACTATCTACTCAACCCCAGCCCTGTTCCCTGCGCGACCACACGGCACAGGGCGACCACGCAGGGTCGCCCCGACCCTTCCGCCTTCGCGGTCTTCGCGCTTCGTGTCCTTCGCGCCCCTTCGCGCCTTCGTGTTCCAACGCCCCAAACCTCACCCTCCTGGGGCCGCCACACACCGGAACCCGACATAGACGACGCGATTCGTCGGGTAGTAGTCGTCGCGGTACGCCACGCGCAAGCCGTAGTCGTAGCTGTGCCAACAGCCCCCGCGCAGCACCCTGTAACTGCCGGTCGCCGGCCCCGGCGGGTTGCTGCCGGGCGACACCGAGTAGTAGTCGTACTGCCACCAGTCGTTGACCCACTCCCACACGTTCCCCGCCATATCCAGCGCCCCATAGGGACTGGCTCCCGCCGGGTAGCTGCCCACTGCGCTGGTGTCGCCCACGCACCCGCCCGTCTGGCCCCAAAAATTCGCCAGCGCGCAGGTCGGGCGGGCATCGCCCCACGGGTAAGCCCGCGTATCGCTCGCGCCGCGCGCCGCCTTCTCCCACTCTGCCTCGCTCGGCAGCCGCTTGCCGCGCCACCGGCAGTAGGAGTCGGCCTGATACCATTCCAAGTAGATCACGGGATAATTGGCGTAGGTCGGATTGCCGTAATATGAGGGACGGGTATATGACGAATTGGATGCCGGCGGCGTGCAACTCCCTGCCGCCACGCATCCCGCATACTGCGCGTTGGTCACTTCTGTCCGGTCCATGCGATAGGCGTCCAGGTACACCGTGTGCAGCGGCAGTTCGTACGAGTTGCACGAATAGCCGCCGTTGTGGGCCGGGTCGCAGCCCATACGGAAGGTCTCCGCGGGGACGGTCACCATGTCGGCGGGCGGCGGCGGCCCGGCCTCCTTCAACACCAGCGGCAGGAACAACCGGGACGTAGGGTTTGGCGCACTGCCTGATGCGGGGCCACCCTGGGCGGAGGCCGGCAGCGGCAGGTTGCCGCTGATGAGGAGAACGACGAGGACGAGGAACGCAAGACGACGCAGAGCAAGAGGAACCGAGATATGCATCATGAGCCTCCTTCGGCGTTGAGGACACTTAACCTGTCATAGTTTACATATTACACCCGTTGCCCGCGTAATGCAATGACTTCACGCAACATATGTGGTCATTCAGAGGATGTTGTCAGCCGATACACCGCGGCGGGGAACTTCATGTTACTGGCGATCAGCCCACGGCGTTTCAGCGCGTCTACCGCGACGCTGCTCACGGTCTCCGGCGGGCCTGCGAGGGGATGCAGGACGTGGGTCTTCGCGCCGTCCAGCGTGCGGTGCGCCTTGAGGGTCGCCCCGTCGCGCATGGCGTTGAGAATCCTTTGCTGTTCGGCGTCGAGGTTCATAAAATTCTAAAAAGTTTCAGTCTGATGCAGTTCCATGGGTGTCAGTATTCTACATCAGCGGGCGTCATACGGGGTCAGGGCGGGTTGGGCAAAGCGGTATGAGGGAGGCGGAGGAATGATCGCGCCGGGTTAAGCAACGTTAGCGTTGTAACGACGTTCGATTTCGGCAAAGTAGGCCAAAAACTCCTCGGGGACGATGTCGGCGCTGCGCGCACGCGGGAGGATGGCTCGAAAGTGCTGCACCAACTCGGGCCACTCAATGACGCCAGAACTTAGCATAAACGACACGTCTTCCAGATCGGATTCAAAGCCGCGCGCTATCTTGCTCAATGCAATGCTGTACGGATCGAACAAGTAGACCTCCAGCAGCCCAAAGCGGCCAACGAGGCGGCGGCGCTCCGGCGCGCCCGGCGGCAGCGGGATGAACTCTCCCAGGGGAACCTCCTCGAGGTCGAGATGCAGTTCGTCGGCCAAACGCATCAGGGCGTGCCGAAACGCTTGATCGATCCCCGCCGGCGCGTCGGCCATGTAGTCTACATCGAGAGTCTCGCGGGGGCTGCCCAGCAGTCGAAGTGCGGCCCCGCCGAGCAGATAGAGGTCTGCATGCTGGGTGCAGCTTTCGCCGAGACGTACGAGAAGAAGCTGGAGTGACTCCGGCGTTACGGGTTCCATCGCTGCTCTGCGCGCCACCGCCGGACGAGTTTGCGTGCCACGTTCTCATAGGTGCCGGCCCAGTTAATTGCTGAGCCGGCATGCACGCGATGCGCCGCCCCTAGACCCGCCAGCCGTTCCGCAGGTGTGCCTTGCTCGGGCACGCCCAACTCGCTGGAGAAGAAGTCCGGCAGCCATTGCCAGGACTCAGCCAGGTGCGGACGCAGCAAGTCAGCATAGGATCGCTGCAGCAAGACAGACGCGGTATAGTAGAACCGCAGGGCCATTTGCTCAGAAGGCGACAATTGCGCCAGAGCGGCGCTGATCGCCCCGGAATAGGCGGGATGCGCCAGCAAAACCGCAATCACCGCCTCACGGACGCGGGCGCTCGGCTGGCGCATCAATTCAGCCAGTAGGGCTTCCGGGGACCGGACCTGCTCGACGGCAATGCCACCCAGGCGCGACAGATAACGAATGTTCAGCCGCTCCAGCTCGGCTACAATCAACTCCTCGGCTGCCAGCCGATCCGTTCCTTCGACGTATCTTTCTTCCAAGGTCAGACCCTCACTGCCTCGTGCGCCGAATTGCGGAGCCGCCTCCCGCGCAACGTGCGTCCGACCGCGATTATAGCAGACAACACATCAACTGGAAACAGATCAGCAAACTGGGTAGTAGGCTGCTTCGCTGGTCGGCGCTCAGTCTCACGCGCTCCTGCCGTTGTGACTCGCCAACACCTGCAACATCGGAATCACGTAGCCCAGCCGCTTGCGCATCTCGCCGGGGCTGGCCTCGCGTTCGCGCCGCAGTTCCGTCGCGTCGCGCCCCAGCAGATACGGGTCTTCCCACGCCAGCCAGTCCACTTCGCGTACCTCTAATTCGTCGCACAGTCCCACCACCATCTCCGCCAACATGCTCATGTCGGAGCGCGTGACGCCGGGCATCAGTCGCGCGAGCCGCCCCGCCGTGAGCGTCATGTAGCACCACGCGAAATCGAGCGCGCGCCCCAATAGCGCCTCGCCCGCGGTGGTGATGCTTCCTTCCATCACGCGATAGTTGGCGGGGTGCGTGGCCCAGGCCGCCGCCGAACGGTGATAGAGCCGCGGCGTTTCCGCCGACGTGGCGGCGCTCACGTCGGCCAGATAGCTCGCGCGGAAATCGCTGCAAACCGCAAAGACGACGCGATCCACGAAGCCCAGGTGGAGCACCTGTTCCGGCGGGCTGACTGCCGCGGCATGGCGATAGAGCGCCGCGAACTGGTCGCCGGGACGCGCCGCGTCGCTGCCGATCAGCACAGTGAAGAACGGTTCGCCGGCGAGCCAGGCGGTCCAGGCGGGTTGACGCGCAAGCGTGACCGCGGTCACGGATAGATAGCCGTGCCCAAACGCCTGTCGAAGAAACGGAATTGCGTGCTGCAGGTGGGGGAAAAGGATGCCGTCGGGGTCGTGCATCGGCATCACGATGGCGGGGCGCAGGTGATTTCCGTGTTTTCCCCGAGTCATTACGCTATTCCCTTTGTAGTGACGGCTTCAGCCGCTCTGTCGCCCCCAACGGCTGAAGCCGTCACTACAAAGGGGGCGCCGCGCAGTTTTCGGATAGATCCTAGCCCAGGTCTTTGGCGTACTTCTGTAGCTCGCGCTGGCTGATCTTGATGTAGTCATCGCGGATGATCTCGGCCATCTCCTGCGGCGTCAGGCGGATGCTGAGGATCGCCAGCGCGTCTTCCGGCGACTCGCCGTAGGCCAGCTTGTGCTTGCCGTTCGTGAGGCTGAAAAGATACATGTAGTGGGGATTGCTGAAGCTGCTCATCATGCCTTCGTCAATGTCTGCGCGTAGAGGCCCTGATACCCGCGCCGCGTCTCTTCCGCCGACAGCCCGCGGTTGACCTCCGCGTCATACTTCCCGGCCAACAGTTCGCGATAGAAGTTGTAGTCCACGCCTTTCACCTTCTCGTCGTCGGGGAAGCGGTGATAGTTCTCCATAGACATCAGGCTCTTGCCCTCGGCGATGATCTGGAAGCCGAGCGCCGAGCCGGGATAGGGCGCGTAGTAGGAGATGGACGGGTAGACGCGCTTCATGCGCTTGAGCATTCGCATCGTCTGGAACGCGTCCTCGTGCGTCTCGCCGGGGATGCCCAGCATGATGTTCGCCCAGAAGCGCGGCGGCTCCTTGCCCTGGCGCGCCATGTCGTCGCCCACGCGGTTCACCAGGTCAATCGTGAAGTTGTTGTCGTCCTCGGTGCATTCCTTGTTGAGCAGGCGCAAGATGCGGTCGCTGCCCGACTCGAAGCCGATGGAGACCATGTTCCAGCCGGTCTCGCGGATCAGCGCCTCGAACAGGTCGGGCCACTGGCGCACCGTGTCCGAGCGCGCGGCTGCCCAGTAGGGCCACGGCTTGTTCGCGTCCCGCGGATATTTCGCGATCCACTCGCGCAGCCAACTGGGGTTCTGGAAGAACATCGAGTCGTGAATCACGATCGAGCCGACGCCATAATGGTCGTCGAGATAGTTGAGTTCCTCGATGACGGCGTCCACCGGGCGGCGACCCATGTTCGGGATGTACGAGTTCTCGTTGCAAAACACGCACTGCCACGGGCAGACCCGGCTGGTGAGGATCGTGGCGACCGGCGGCGGCCCCCAGCCGCATTCCGGCTCCAGCGGCCAGTTGAACTTGCGGCTGACCCTTCGGCTCGCCGGCTTCGGCCACAGGGTGCGGTCAATCATCGGCCATTCGGCCATCGAACTCGCCCCGACGCCCTGGATCAGGCGCGGGAACGCGCCGGGATCGCGCACCAGGTCCACGATGACTTTCTCGCCCGGCCCCTGGCAGATATGGTCGAAGTAGGGCACCTTGAGCATCTCATCGGGCGCGACCGTCGCGTGCATCCCGCCCGCCGAAACCACGCCGTGCGGGTTGACCTGCTTGAAAATTTCGGCGGCCTTGCGCCCGGCGGGGAAGGTGTAGCTGCGCACGTTCATCAGCGCCATGTCATAGCCCGCGAGTTGCTTCTTCAGTTGATCCCACGAGGTCACGGCGCGGGTAGACACGACATCGGTGATGATGCCGTTTTGGTGCAGGATGGTGCGAAGGAGTCCCAGCCCGTGGTCTTGCCACTGTTCGTGGGGTCCGTCCGGGTGAACCAGGTCGCCCAGGTCACCCAGGTCTATCCAGACGATCTTCGCTTTCTTCTTACTCCACGGCAAAGAGAAGCTACTTGTCACGAAATCATCCCATGAAGCCGCGGCGTTCTCCAACAAACGAGCGCGCCGGCGGCGTATTCCGTATATCCATCCCCCCGATTATGCATGGCAGACGCTTGTGGGGCTGAATTTATTTCGCATTTTGCTATTTTATCTGGAAGAGGGGCTTCGGTCAACTCGGAGGAGGAGCGGGCAGGAACTCCAAATTTACCCGGAGTTGAGGCTGTCCCGGCCCGACAGCCTCAACTCCGATGCCTGAGAAGCGCCTATATTTAGATTTCCTGGGTTGCAAACATGGGCGCAGAGGGAGGGCTTTGCCGGGAGTCGCTGAGCAAGATACGGCGACTCCCGGCGAAATGTCGGGTGACTGGATGTTTCAGGCTGCGCCCGCTTCCGGATATGCGGTCTTCGTAGCGGTCAGCAACGCGAAGCCGAGCA
Organism: Anaerolineae bacterium; assembly: GCA_038214535.1. Classification (GTDB taxonomy): domain Bacteria; phylum Chloroflexota; class Anaerolineae; order CG2-30-64-16; family CG2-30-64-16; genus JBBQRS01. The sequence continues at coordinate 23,946 of JBBQRS010000018.1, read as the reverse complement.
GGGCAAGGCCCCCGAAAGACGCCAGCAGCAGGACTGCGCTCACAGTCTGAGATAGCTCAAGGAAGTTTCCCGTTAGCACTTGCGAGACGACCCCCAACAGCATCCATGCCGGTATCCACACGGCAGCCAGCAGGGGCAGCACATTCCAGCGTGGCATCAAATCGCGTTGCAGGCAACTGACACCGAAGATCAGCAATCCTGTGAACATCAACGTCAGGCTCAGCATGGACAGCGGCCAGAGGATGCCATCGGCAATCCCCAGCGCTCCCATCACGCTACTGGCGGCGGCGATCAACCCGCTTGCCACGCTGACCACCAGGGCGACCTGTCCCAGCCGGCCTGCCGCCTTGCCATAGCGCGCCAGCAGGCCGGCGACCCCCAGGCTGATCAGCAGGAAGCCGATGGTGAGCAGGAAATCGGCAGCGGCATTCGCGTAGCGATCAATCCCCCGGCTGAGCGCGTTGTAGGGGTCATACTCCGGCCTGCCGCTGGCCTCCAGGCCTACGATCAGTGCGAAGGCGCCGATCAACAACGCCCACCCACTGAGCTTCAGGAACGTTTCTCGTGTCATTTGAATACCTCCGCTGGCATGTTCTTCGATTGTCGTGCGGATATAGTCGGCCAGGGTATGCGGCCATAAGATCAAGAGCGCCGCCGGCCCGCCCGTGCGATGCGCCGCGCGACAGCGATCTCGAAAGAGTTGCGCCATCGGCTCGGCGTACTCGGCGCGGAAGGCGGCCGGGTAGGCGCGCAACATGGCCGCGTATATCTGGGTGGAAAGGGCGACGGATCTAGCTTCGGGTTGTCGCTGCGTCACGTTGCACCGCCTTCAGGAGACTGCGTTCAAGACTTGCTTCAGGCGGGCGACCGCGATCTGGCGCGAGAGTCGTTCGGCTTCGGCCTTCAGCACGCGTTGCCCCACGCCCGTCAGGCGATAGTAGCGCCGCCGCTCGTCATCCAGCGCCGGGTCGGGGCGTTGATCGCTTTCCTCGATCAACCCGGCTGCCAACATCCGCTTGATCGAGCCATAGAGCGTGCCCGGCCCCATGCTCACCTCGCCGTTCGTGCAGGCTTCTACCTCGAGCATGATGGCGTACCCATGCTTTTCGCCGTCGGCCAGCGCCAGCAGAATGTTGAAAGTTGCCGGTGTGAGCGGCAGAATGTCATTCGGAATGGATGTGTTTTTGTCCAAGATTCACCTCCCAGTGCAATCTATCGTCATTGGATATATCCGTCTACGATATAATACGGTGTTATGTGACTTTTGTCAAGTTAAATTTTGACGAGTTTTGAAATCCGTAAATTGCCCTCTCTGTCGCGCTGCGCTATCATGTGAACCTACGGAGCGCATCACATGGCGGGACGCGGAACCTACGAGCACAACTATACGCAACTGAACCTGCCCGCGCTGGCGGTGACAGACGCGGCAGACGCGGCCCCGTTCGCCGTGCCCCTGCCCGACGGTTTCAGCGGCGCCGGCCCGGCTGAGGTCGCGCTCTATTGCGCCGAAAACCTGGCCCTGCTCGAGCAACTCGGCGCGGCGTGGGCGGGGACAATGCAACTGCTCTACCTCGATCCGCCCTTCGGCAGTGGCAAGGCGTATCAGGCGCGCGTGGAGGGCGAACGCGGCCGTCAGTCTGCGGCGGTGCGCGCCTATCGCGACGACCGCGATTTCGACGCTTACCTGACGTGGCTCTTCCGCCGGCTCGCCTTTGCCCGCGACCTGCTGACCGCTTCCGGCACGCTCTACGTTCATCTCGACTGGCACGCCGTTCACTATGTCAAGGTCGAGTTGGATCGGCTCTTCGGGCGCGGCCGCTTTCTCAACGAGATCATCTGGTGCTATCACGGCCCGTCGCCCATCCGTTCGGCCTTCAAGCGCAAGCACGACACCATCCTGGCCTACACGCGCGGCCCCGACTATTTCTTCGATGCCGACGCCGTGCGCGTGCCCTATAACGCATCCACCGTCAAGACCTTCGCGAGCAGTCGCAAGGCCGGCTTCGGCAAGGTTCCGAACCTGGCGCGCGGCAAGGTGCCCGAAGACTGGTGGTATTTCCCGGTGGTGGCGCGCATCCACTCGGAGCGCGTGGGCTATGAGACGCAGAAACCCGAAGCGTTGCTGGCGCGGATCATCAACGCGTCCAGCCGCCCCGGCGACCGCGTGGGCGATTTCTTCGCGGGCGCGGGCACGACGGGCGTCGCGGCGGCGCGGCTGGGCCGCCACGCTACGCTGGTCGAGCGCAACCCGATCGGCGTGGAGAAGACCCTCCTGCGTCTGGCCCGCCTCGACCCTGCGCCACACGTCGCGTTATGGCGTTACCTGACCGCACATGCGGACGATGGCGACTGATGCGCATCTGAGGATGCGCACTCCACGGGTTGGCTAAAAAACTTCACGCCGCACTCAAAATCGGGAGACGCACGTGGTGGAATCGGAGACAGCCCAGCGCGGAGTCATCGTCAAATACAACGCCGAACGTGGCTATGGCTTCATTCGCCCGCAGGGGCGCGATGCCGCAGGCGGTCAGGACGTCTACTTTCACATCCGCCATGTCACCGGTCAGCCGCACGTCGGCCAACAGGTGACCTATCGCGTGCGTAACGGGCAAAGGGGTGAGGCCGCGGTTGATGTGCAGCCCGGTTCCGTGTTGACCGTCCCGATCTGGAAATATGGCTTGATGGGGTTGGGACTGATCGCGTTCGTGTTGTTGAGCCTGGGGCTATGGTTCGGTTGGCCCCGTTCGCCGGGCCTCTGGTGGGGCTTGTGGATGTTGAGCGCCGGCATTGCGACCTTCGCATTCTTCGGGTTTGACAAGACGCGCGCCCAGGTTGGCGGCGAACGCGTGCCGGAAGTGATTTTGCAAGGGATGAGCATCGCGGGTGGGTGGCCGGGCGGCCTGGCGGGGATGCGCGTCTTCCACCATAAGACGCTGCATCAGGGGTTTCTGTCCGCGTACTGGCCGGTTTACCTGCTTGAAGCCAGCGCGTTGGTGGCGCTGCTGCTGATCTTCTGACCTTACGCGTTATCGTACACGCCGCGCCAGTGATTGATGCGGATTTTCATCACGTCGCGCACCATGCGCCACGTATCGTGTAGGGGATTCACCCGGCTGTCGCCGTCGAAATACCAGTCAATCGGCACGGCGATGATCCTGTAGCCGCGCTGTATGGCGATGAACAGCGCCTCGACATCGAAGGCCCACCCGGTCATGGTGAGGTCCGCAAACACTTCACGCCCCACCTCGCGCCGGAAGCTCTTGAACCCGCACTGCGTATCCTGGAAACCGGGAATCGCCATGATCCGCACGATCAGGTTGAACACGCGCCCCATCAGATGCCGGTAGGCCGGTTCGCCGTAGCGGTTTGCGCCCGGCCCCTCTCGCGACGCAATCGCCACATCGTAATCGCCCAGCGCCGACGGCAAAAACTTGCGCACCTCGGTGATCGGCATGGAGAGATCGGAATCACAGATGAAGAGATAGCGCCCCGTCCCTGCCATCATCCCCTCTTTGACGGCCGCGCCCTTGCCCTTATCGCTGTGCAGCACGCGGATGTACGGATGTTGCGCCGCGTAGGATTCCGCGATCTCGGTTGTGCGGTCGGTGCTGCCGTTCTCCACGATCAGAACCTCGAGCGGTTCCTGCTTTGCATCAATGAATTCGATGATCTGATCCAACGATTTCGGCAGCCGCCTCTCCTCGTTATACGCGGGGATGATGAGGCTCAACACCGGCTCATTTGCCTGAACCATGTTCACTCTCGATGTCACTAGAAATCCGTATCCACAACCGATCGCCTGGCCCCTCGCGAGCGCCGCAATTCAAAACCATCCGGAGTGGAGGCTTTAGCCGGTTTTTCCCGGCAACAGGAATATTGTGCTTCACCGGCTAAAGCCTCCACTCCAATGCCGCAAAGCGTCTATGCGATCATGCCAATCGCCAACAGCACCGCCACGGCCACCCCGCACGCCGAAGCCAGGAAATTCACCCCGTCATTGTCCATCCGGCCCCAGCCGCGGATCAACGTGGTCTCCCGACCGCAGGTATGCACCGGGCGCTCCGTCTCTTTCCCGCACGCGTCGCAATAATACGCCGCCTGGACGGTCGCGCCCAGCAGACTGTCGCAGAGCGCCCCGCTCAGCCCGGCGACTGCGGCGACCCCGACCCACATCGGCGCGGAAATCGCCCCCACGGCGGACGGCCACAACACCCATGCAGGTAAGGGAGAAGCGGGACCGAGCAGCGCAGCGACCATCCCGATGAAACACGCGCCCGTCAGCGCGGCCAGCGTTCCCGCCGGCGTCACGCCCCCTGATGCACCCGGAGCGACGCGCCGGCCGGTCGTGATCAGCCGCGGCGGTTGCGCGGCCAGCACCCCCAACTCGGTCGCCCACGTGTCTGCGGTGACGGCTGCCAACCCGCCCACATACGCCAGCGCCAGTATAGCATAGACGGGGTTCGTGGGGCCGATCACCCCGGCCCACAGCGCAAGCGCGCCTGCGATCCCCGCATTTGCCAGGGTCTGCGCCAGATCGCGGCGATGGCCCTTCGCGACCTCGCCCAACAATTGCGCCTTGCGTCGTTTGCCGTAATACGAAAGCAGGGTCGAACTGACAAAAAACGCCACCAGCAAGATCGCCCACGGCCAGCCTGCGAATCCCAGGATCGCTGTGCCCAGCAGGGTCGCGCCGATCACGCCGCCGGGTGAAAGCGCCCCGACAAGATACGCCAGCGCGCCGATTGCGCCGCTCAGCGCCAGCCCCAGCGCGACCCGCCCGATGATGGCTTCCGTGGGTTCTCTCCTGTCATCATGCTTCCCTCTTTGAGCCTGACCGGCCACTTCGTAGTGACGGCTTCAGCCGTTGGGCCGCCCCAGCGGCTAAAGCCGCCACTACGAAGGAGCCTACCGCTGCGCATCTGACACCACCTCGTGGCGTGCGCACTCCGCGGTTGCGGTTTATGAGCAGCCCTCTTACCAGCGCATCAGGTTGAACAGCGCCAGCCCGGCGATCCCCTGGACGACCAGCGCGCCGCCCCACAGCAAATACGCTGCACCGCGCTGGACGCGCCGATACAGCACGATGCCTGCAATCAGATTGAAGCCCCACGCCAGCAGCGCGATCACCGGCAGGGCGAACAGCCCGGTCTTGGACGAGATGCGGTCGGGGATGCCGTTCACGTCAAAATGCAGCGGCAGGTCGGAAGAAAGATGCGGAAAGCGAAACGAGAGCACGCCGAACAGCAAGATCACGCCGAACAGCCCGGCCCAGATCAGAAAGAGCGCGACAGGGTCGCGCCACAGCGACCACGTCCACAGCGGCGGGCGCTGAATTTCCGTTTGCACCTGCCGGGCCGGCCCCAGCGCGTACCGCTCCTGCAACGCGGCGACGAAGCCGGCGGCGTCCACCGGCGAGAGCGAAAAGGTTTCGCCGGTGGTGGTCAGGAAGATTTGCTCTGCCGGGGGGCGTGTCGCATACGCGTTGACCAGCCCCAGCGCGTTGGCATACAGCATCCGCCGCCGGTCAACGCACGGCCAATGCCAGAAGCGGGGCGGGGTCAACGCCTGGGCCGAAGCGCCCACGATGATCTCCTGAATCGCGCCGATCGGCACGACCTGCCGAGTTGGCCCCCACACCATCGTGACGGCGTCGCGATCCACCCAGTACTCCAGCGTGAACGCGCCCAGCGTCCGATAGCCGATGTAGACCGCCGCCGCCAGGCTGAGGAGCACCAACAGTGTCAGCAGAAAACTGAGCCCGCCTACCGGTCTGCTGAGAATGACCAGCGCTCCCAGCAGGCTCAGCAGCGGCAACACGACCACGGCCACCAGGCCGTACCAACGGGCGAGACACTCCTCCGGCTTGAACGTCATTCTTATGCCTGATCCGGCTCGGCTGGGGTCAGGTGCAGGTCCCAGCGCGCCAGTTCGGCCAGCAGCGGCTCGTCCGTCATATCCAGGTTCAGCGGGGTCACCGAGACGCAACCCTGCATCAGCGCCCCGATGTCGGTGCCTGCGCCCGGTTCGCCCGCAGGCGGCTCGCCGCCGATCCAGTAATAGGGCCGCCCGCGCGGGTCGGTGCGCCGGATTAGCACATCGCGATAGACGCGCTTCCCCAGCCGTGTGATCTCGATGCCGCGCATCTCCCTGGGGGCGAGTGGGGGGAAATTGACGCTGAGCAGTGTATTCGGCGGCAAACCGTCGCTCAACACCCGTGCGGCCAGCCCCGCCACGACGCCCGCGGCAAAATCATAATCGGGCGTGAAATCATCCGTCAGTTCATGCGACGCGGCGATCGCCGGAATCCCGAAGACGACCCCTTCCATCGCCGCTGCCAGCGTGCCCGAATAGGTCACGTCGTGGCCCAGGTTCGCCCCCTGATTAATGCCCGAAACTACGAGATCGGGCCACTCGGGCACGATCCCCAGGAGCGCCAGCCCAACGCAATCGGAGGGCGTGCCCGTGGTGACATAGAGCGGCGTCCCATCCGGCAAAGCCCCCTCGGTGACCCGCAGCGGCTTGTGCATCGTCTTGGTGTGCCCCGCCGCTGACCAGTTGTGATCGGGCGCGAACACGGTCACCTGCCCCAGGCCCGCAAAACTCTGCACCAGAGCCAGCAGACCAGGCGATTGGTACCCGTCATCGTTTGTAATCAGGATGTGTGGAGGCATGGCGCGCGCGTGCTGGCTCAACCGGGCGGCCCCTGGCCGAGAAGGTATTTCAGCGGGTCGCGCCACGCGTCCAGTGGGGCCAGCGCGACCGCATCAACCGCCGGCTGTGACCGGGCCGGCGCAGCATCTCGGCGCGGCGCGATCATCTCCGGCAGAGCGAGGGAAGTCTTTTTCGGCTCCTTCGGCTTGTGCATCACGCGGATCGTCACCGGTTCGCTCGTCGCTTCGTTGCCCGCGCGGTCGAACGCCTTGACGTGGATGCGGTGCGTCTCGGTGATCACCCCACCCTCGGCAATCGCGCCGAAGCCGCTGCTGGTCGTCAGCACGATGCGCCGACCCTTGGAGCCGTCCTTGCGGGTATATTCCTCGCTGATCGTCTGACGCACGACGTATTCTTCGACGTTTACGGTGCCGTCCGGGTTGGTGATCACGCGGGTTGCCGTGACGGGCGGGGCCAGTGACGGCGTCACGTTCGACATGGTGATGATCCAGCGCAGGCTGTAGGGCGCCACGGTGCTTTCACCCAGCCTGGCCCCGTCCAGGTAGAACTCCACGCGATCCATCTCCCACTCGTCCTGCGCGTCCGCCGTGATGCTGACCAGCTCGTCGTCTTCTTTGACATAAGGTTGGTTGTCTTGCGGATGGACGATGCTGACCACGGGTGGGGTGTTATCCACCGCGACCTGCACTTCGTTGGTCCGCGCCCCGCCGCTGTTCTGATCCACGACCAGGCGCAGCGAATACAGACCCTCGAACCCGGTCGTGTCCCAGGTCTCCAGTTGGCCGTTCGTGATCTGCTCGCCGTGTTCGCCGCCGATGGGGATCCACTGATCCGGCGCGGCCTGCGACGCGACCTCTAACCGATAGGCGCGGAAATCGCCGTCGCGCGCGTTCCCCATGATGGGCACGCCGCCCTTGACGCGTTGGCCGAAGAGCGGGCTGGCGATCACCACGTCGCCCGTCGCCGCGATCTCGCCGCACGGTCCGTCAATGTCCACCGGCGGTTGCGGGATGCCCTGATCGCGCACCCAGTCGGCAGCGTTGGGCGGGTAAATCTCATAGACGATGCGTTGCCGCACTTCGGGCGGCGTGCAGGCGGTGGCGCGCTTGCCGTTGGTGTTGTTGATCTCGAACGCCTGATAGATGCTGTCCGGCGCGGTGGGCGTATGCCCCGCGAGGAACAGATCTGTCGCCGACCGGGGACAGTCTGCTGTGGGCTGCATCCCCGACGGCACGCAGACGCGCGCCCGCTCCAGCCCCGGCGGCTCTTGCCACCCCTCCACGGGCAACCCTTCCATACCTTTGGCGAGAACGCGCTGGAAGATCGGGGCCGCCGTGATCGAGCCATCCGCGAGCTTCATCGGCTTGTTGTCGCTGTTGCCCGTCCACACGCCGACCGCCAGTTGCGGCGTATAGCCGACTGTCCACGCGTCAACCCACCCATTCGTGGTTCCGGTCTTGGCGGCCACCGGGCGATCCGGCAGCTTCAGATAGTTCGCGTAGCTGCCGAACGCCACCGGTCGCGGCGAGAGATCGCTCAGCACGTTGTTCAGCATATACATCGGCGCGGGGTCTGCCACGCGCTCGGTGTCCGGCTGCCGATACTCATCAATCACCTTGTCGTCCTTGTCGGTGACTTTGAGCACGAAGACGGGATCGAGTTTGCGATAACCGGGGCGTTGCTCGTCCTGGGGCTGGCGCAGACCGGCCATCACGCCGCCGTTCGCGAAGACGCTGAACGCGTAGGTGTGATCCAGCAGCGCCACCTCGCCGCCGCCCAGGGTCAGGCTCAGCCCGTATGTACTCAGCTCGCGGTCCAGCGAGCTGACGCCGAGCCGCCGCGCCGTCTTGATGACGTTGCTGATGCCGACCTGATCCATCAGCCAGACGGCCGGGATGTTGTAGGAGCGTTGTAGCGCCCAGCGCAACATCTGCGGGCCGTGATACTTGCGGTCGTAGTTCTCCGGCACGTAGGGCGGGTTACCCGGATCGGGGAAGACGGTGCGGACGTCCATCACCATGCTCGTGGGCGAGAAACGCCCCGATTCGAACGCGGTGAGATAGGTATACGGCTTGAAGGACGAACCCGGCTGTCGCGACGCCAGCGCCACGTTCACCTGCCCGTCAATGTCCTTGTCGAAATAATCCAGGCTGCCCACCATCGCCAGCACTTCGCCCGTCGGCGGGCGAATGGCGACGATGGAGGCGTTGGTCACTTCGTGGTCGAAGTTTTGCTTCAGCGCTTCGGGCACGGCAGGCAACGGCGCAAGATTGTTCTGGCAGGGCTTGGGATCTTGCAGGCGCAACGATGCGATGTGGCTGCGCGCCACGCACTCGGCGTAGGTCTGCAAATCCCAATCGAGTGTCGTGTACACGCGCAACCCGTTCTGCCAGATGTAATACGGGTTCTCGGGCGTGTTGTATTTCTTCTGGATCTGATCCAGCACTTGCAGCGCGAAATGCGGCGCGTCCGGCGGCACCTCGAAGCGCTCCTGCGCCGATTCGCGCACGTATTGCCACCGCGTGCCGGGCAACTTCTTCGCGGCGTCGGCTTCCGCCTGGGTGATCTCGTCGGCCTTGACCAGCGCGTTCAGCGCGCGGGCCGTCGCTGCCTTGTTCCCTTGGGCGACCAGCGGCAGGTCTTCCTGCTTCAGCAACCCCTGGTCCACCAGATCGTTCAGCAGGCCGGTATTAAAGAAACGCGTCGCCTCGTCCACCTGTTTCTGCGTCAGGTAGCCCGATTCCTGCATGGACGACAGCACCTTGCGCTGCCGCCGATACGCGTCTGCGGGCGCCTGGATCGGGTTCAGGCCGGGATATTGCGGAATCGCCGCCAGCACGGCCACCTCATCGAGCGTCAGGTCAGAAACGGACTTGTCATAATATACCTGCGCCGCGGCCTCGACGCCATACGCCGCGTTGCCGTAGAAGTTATAGTTCAGATACCATTCGAGGATCTGGTCCTTGCCCTCGCGGCCCGGATACTTGCGCGTGATCTCGATCGCCATGATGGCTTCCTTGATCTTGCGCGCATACGACACCTGGTAGCGTTCTTCGGGGTCAATCAGAATATTTTTGACGAGCTGCTGTGTGATCGAGCTCGCGCCCTGGACGCTCTGCCCGCGCAGGTTTGAGATCAACGCGCGCCCGATGCCGCGCGGGTTCACCCCGATGTTGGTGTAGAAGGTGCGGTCTTCCAGCGCCACCGTCGCGTCGCGCATGATCTGCGGAATCTTGTCAATCGGCAGATAGGTGCGGTCGCCACGGAATGGGCGCGGGTCAATGGATTCATACAGCAGATGTTGGCCGGTGCGGTCGTAGATCTTGACCGTCGCGTAAGTCACCTGCTCCGTCTGAATCGCGGTCGGGTCGGGGAGGTCTTTGGCAAAGTAGGCATACAGCCCCGCGGCTGAGGCGGCTGCGCCCGAAGCCGCGGCCAGTACCAATACAATGTTGACCAGAAGAAAAGCGGCGCCGAGGCGCAGAACCCATTGCCCGACGTGCGGCCCGCCGCGGGCGCGGCGACGGCGGCGCCAGCGCTGAATTTGCTCAGTTCGATTCATTGACCTGTATTTACACCGTTCGGGGAGAGTATGCCGCCCTGGAGGCGGCTCTCATTAAGACTCCGCAGCGCCCCGTTCGGTTCCCTACGTAAAGTAGCGGGGAGCCAGTAACAAGCTCCCCGCGCGGCACGCACTATAACAGAAATCACCACTTTTCGCAACTCCGCGCGCTTCGCTACACGCCCATTGTAGTGACGGCATCAGGCGTTGCGCCCCCCCTGGCGGCTGAAGCCGCGACTACGAAGGGACGCTTCGAATCGCTACATCAAATCCGCGAAGAGCGCGTACGGCACGACCCCCACGCCCACGAGACCCGGCCCCGTATGCACCCCCAGCACCGGCGACACGCGGATGTTTTCAAGCTGGACAACCTTCAGCTTTGCCTGCAACTTCGTCGCCAGCAACGCTGCGGCCTCAGGCAAGCGACCGTGTACGATGGTGGCAAGCAGCGGCGTCGCGCCGTAGAGGTGTTCGATGTAGTTGATCATCACATCGAGCGACTGAGGGATGGTGCGCCCTCGCCCAACGGTGCTGTACTTCCCATCGGCGTGCTCCACGTGGATCACGGGCTTCAGCTTGAGGATGCCGCCCGCCAGCGCCGCCACGCGCCCGATCCGCCCGCCACGTGCCAGGTACTCCAGCGTCTCCAGCGTGTAGACCAGCTCCGTCTGCGCGCGAATCTGATCCAGCCGTTCGAGGGTCGCCGGCAGCGGCCACTCCTTGCGCAACGCGTAGGCAGCCGCCAGCACCTGGAAACGCTCGCCGCCCGACAAGGTCATCGTGTCAACCAGCGTGACCCGCGCCGCGTCGCCCACTTCCTGTGCGGCCATACGCGCCGAATTGAATGTGCCGCTCAGCCCGGATGAGATGTGGATGGAGAGGATGTCGGGGTCGGTTTCCGCAACCTTGCGGTAGATCTCGGCAAATTGCCCGCTCGAAGGCAACGAGGTCGTGGGGATTGCTGGGACCATCGCCTCCAGGCGGTCATAAAATTCATCGGTGGTCAGGTCAGAGGAAGCAACTTCGCCTTCGGGGAACGCGATATAGAGCACTGCTTCTTCGATCCCGAGGGTTTTGAGTTCTTCCTGCGGCATATCGGCGGCGCTATCGGTGACGATTTTCATGGAGGTTTCTCCTTCTTCCTTGCGGGCATTCCGAGCAGGGCGATGGTCAGGCGTTACGTTCGAGGACCAGGAAGTGGCTCAGGCCGAACGTCTGCAACGGCGTGGTCTCCGCGGTATAAAGCAACCTGCGCAGGATGCGTCCGGCGGAGGGGTTGCGGGCCATCACGTTGTCGAAGCCGGGGTAGATCACGCTGTGATGCACAACGTGGACGCCCTGGTCTTGAAATAACGCCTTGAGGGCGGCCGCGCTATACGCCCGCACGTGCGGGGCCAGCCGGTTGCGCAGCGGGTCCGGCAAATAATTAATCAGCGGTGTGTTGCCAAAGTGATATTTCCTGCGCCAGTAATGTCCGTGCGTCTCGAACGGGTAGAACCGATTCGGACAGAACATCACGATCCGCCCGCCGGGGGCCGTCACGCGCGCCATCTCGGCCGCGGCCCGCCGGTCATCGTTCACGTGCTCGATCACCTCGTGGGAGAACACCACATCGAACGCGGCGTCATCGAACGGCAGCGCCTCGGCGGGCGCGACGATCACCCGCATCACCTGCACCCGCGCCTGGCGCGCCGCCGGCAGGTCTATCTCGACGCCGGTGACGCGGGCCGAGAACTTCGCAAACTGCGCCGTGTACATCCCCACGCCGCACCCGGCGTCGAGGATGCGCGCGTCTTTCAGGTCGGCCCAGCGCTGCACCAGCGATAGACGGCGTTCCTGCCCGGCGCGCCACACGTAGGAGGGATGCCCCAGGCGCGCCGCCTCGTCGTCGCTGCGCTGAAATGCGGTCTCAGGCGAAGACATGGTGTGCGTCCAGGAGGGCTAATAGTTCATCGGGCACGAGCCGGATGCGGCCCGCCCGGATATCATCGGGCGCGGCCCAGTAGACCGGGTGGCGCGAGCCGTCATCTTCCACCCCTTCGAAATGTTCCTGCGCATAGAGCGCGGCGTCCTGCAACCCCGTTGCATAGACCAGGACGATCTCGTGGCCCCGGGCACCGTTCACGCTGAAAATGTTCTCCAGCATGCCCAGGTAGCGCGCGTCCGTAATCTCCACACCAAGCTCTTCGCGCATCTCCCGCGTCAACGCGGCGCGCCCGGTCTCGCCAAACTCCACCCCGCCGCCAAGCGGGCGACAGTAGCGCTGTCCCGTTGCGCTGTCAAGCCCCTCGAAGACCAGCAGGCCGGGTCGCCGGGGGTTCGTGAGGATTCCAATCGCGATCACGCGAATTCTGCTCATCGGTTTGTCGCTCGCAAATCCAACTCTTCCTTATAACCAAAGCGCACGGTGTTGTCGGTGAGGCGGAACCAGTCGGGCATCAACTGCCAGAAGCGCGCCTTCGCCAGCGGCCCCACTAACGTCGCCGGCCCCTGCGCCCCCGCCAACAGCCCGGCCACAAACGCGAACTTACGGGCATACACGGCGACCGCATGGGCATGACGCGCCGCCGGCACGCGTTCGGCGCGCCCCTGCAACTGCAAGCCCCGGATCGCGCGCCAATCCTGTTGATCGTCCTGAATCGTCCCGGCGACCTCGAGGTTGGCGAGGATATTTTGCGCGTGCCGGGTTTTTTCTTCGGAGAGGAAATAGAGCGTCAGATCGTCGTCGTGTGCGTAGAAAACGGCGGCCGCCGCGGGCGTACACTCCGCCCCAACGGTCGCCAGCGCGAGCGTCGTATGTGCGGCCAGGTAATCAGCGACGCGCTTATGAGTCACCTCGATGATCTCGCGCCCCATCGGTCAGCCTTCCGGGCGCGTCCGCGCCTGTCAGAGATACCCCCATTTTACTTGCTGCGCCGCGAAGACGCAAGGTGCAACGCACTTCGAAAGTGCGTTGCACCTCCCACCTTATAGGGAAGTCAGATGAACGTCGTACAAAAGCAGCCGTCCAGTGCCTTGAATAACAAGGTTGGATTGTACGACTTTCATTGGGTTTCCCCATTAGATGCGCACCCCACCCTCCGCGACGAGCGCCCGGCGTAATGGTTTGCCCACCGTTGTCTTCGGCAACTCCGCGCGGAACTCGATCGCGGCCGGGACCTTGAAGCGTGCCAGCTGTTCCGCGCAGAACGCCGTCAGCGCCTCGGCGGTCACTGTCTCGCCTTCTTTCAGCACCACGAACGCCTTGACGATCTCGCCCCGATACACGTCGGGCACACCGGCCACCACCGCCTCACGTACCGCCGGATGCTCGTAAAGTACGTCTTCGACCTCGCGTGGCACGACGTTCAGCCCCGATACGATGATGATGTCCTTCAGCCGGTCTACAATATAGAAGAAGCCGTCCTCATCCATGCGCGCCAGATCGCCGGTGCGCAGCCACCCGTCGGGCGTGAGGACTTGCGCTGTCTCCTCAGGCATGTTCCAGTAACCCGGCATCACGTTTGGCCCGCGCACCCACAACTCGCCCTGCGCGCCGACCGGCACATCTGCAAGGCTCTGCGGATCAACGATCTTCGCCTCCACGTCGGGCAGCGGCGGACCGATCGCACCGGCCTTGCGCAGCCCACTCAACGGATTGCAGTGCGTTACCGGCGACGCCTCGGTCAGCCCATAGCCTTCCACCAGCACCCCGCCGGTGATCTGCTCGAAACGGGCCTGCACCTCGACGGGCAAGGGCGCTGCACCGCTGATGCACGCCTTGATGCTGCGTAGATCGTACTGTGCGACCTCCGGGTGGTTAATCACCCCGATATAGGTGGTCGGCACGCCGGGAAAGACGGTGACGCGTTCCTCGGCCAGCGTTTGCAACACGTGCGAGACCGGGCGCGGCGTGGGCAAAACGATCAGCTCGGCGGCCAGCACCACCGCCAGGTTCATCGCCACAGTCAGCCCGTAGATGTGGAAGAACGGCAGCGCGCCGGCGACGATCTCTTGCGCCTCGACCAGTTCCGGCAGCCAGTGGCGAAACTGGAGCACGTTGGCGACCAGGTTGGCGTGCGTCAACATCGCGGCCTTGGGGACGCCCGTCGTGCCGCCGGTGTATTGCAGCAAGGCAACGTCGTCGGGGTGACCGATGTGGCTGGGCGGCGCATCGGTCGCGGCGTTCAGCAGATCGCGTAAGCGATAGACCCCCGCCGCGCCCGGGACCTCGACGATTCCCCCATCGCTGCGATAGGCCGCTTCGGCGCGCCCGCGCAATCCATCGGGCAGATAGTCCGTGAGTTCCGTGACGATCACACGCTCCACCGCTTGCCGCGCCGCCGTGCTATCCAGCCGCGGCACGTAGGGACTGAGCGGGATCACCGTCTCGACCCCCGCGTCGCGATACTGGTGTTCCAACTCGCGCGGCGTATAGGTTGGGTTGGTGTTCACCACGACCGCCCCGGCGCGCAGCGCGCCGTAGAAGGCAATCACGAACTGCGGCAGGTTCGGCAGCATCAGTCCCACGCGGTCGCCGGGCCGCACGCCCAGCCCCGCCAGCGCCGCGGCAAACCGGTTGACCTCCGCCATCAACTCGGCGTAGGTGAGGCTGGCGCGATAGGTCTCACCGTCGGGCGCGCGCAGAATCAGCTTGACCGCGGTGTGCTGCGGATGCTTGGCTGCCGTTTGCTCCAGCAGCGCCACTGGCGAGACGGGCGGATAGTCAATATGTTGCGGCGTCCCTTGCGCGTAATGTCGTAACCAGGGTTGTTCCATGCCATGATTATAGGAGCGCACGGCGCGCCGCGTCAAGCACCCAACGTTTCGTGACTGTGGCGCATCCCAATTCTCGCGGACTGCGCATCCCTACTCACGCGGACTGCGCATCTGAGGATGCTGACTCCGCGGGGTGATGTGACGCGCCTGAAGATGCTGATTTCGCGGATGGACGTTTTGCGCCCCCGATTGACACCCTTATCCCGAGTCTCTATAATGCGAGAGGTCAGGAGAATATCGCTTGCCTACACACAAACACAAACCCGAAATTCTAAAGGGCGCTTTAAGGGTTGTGACGCTGACCGCGGTCATCCTGCTGGCCGGCTGCACCACTTTGCCGCCCCTGACCGCCACGCCCGCGCCGACCGTCACCCCCACGCCAACGGCAACCTTCACGCTCACGCCCGAACCGCTCGTGCCGACGCCTTTGCCCACGGCGACAGCGACCGCGACGGCTGCGCCCACGCTGACCCCGTCCGCCGGCGCGACGGCGACGATCACGCCCACGGTCACCGCGACCGCGCCGGTCACGCCCACGGTCACTGCCACCGCGCCGGTCACGCCGGTCACGCCGGACGCATCGCCGCGCAGTATTCCCGCAGACGGTTACACCCGTATCGGCGTCGGCCTGGCGATGGGCGGCGCGCTGACAGATTTCGACTGGGGCGACGGGCTGCCCGGTTGGTATCTGGCCTGGCAGGTCAAGCAGGCGCCTGAACTGCCGGGCGACATCCGTTTCGTCCAGATGGTCTACATCAACGGGGATCTTTATAAGCCCGATCTGCCGCAGATCCTGATCGCCGTGCAGGGTAACCCCGGTTCGCTCTGGCTGATCGGCAACGAGCCGGACGTGAAGTGGCAGGGCAACGCCACCCCCGAACAATACGCGGCGATCTATGGGCCATTGTACAAGGCGATTAAAGAGGCCGACCCGACCGCGCAGGTCGCGATTGGCGGGATCAGCCAGCCGACGCCGTTGCGCATCGAGTATATCGAACGGATCCTTGCCGCCTATGAAGACCAGTACGGCGAACCGATGCCCGTTGACGTGTGGAACATCCACGCGTTCATCCTGCGCGAGGAACGCGACTCCTGGGGTGTGGACATCCCCCCCGGCATGGATGATGTGAACGCGGGCACGCTGTATGAGATCGCAGATCACGCCGACATGGTGATCTTCCGCCAACAGATCGTAGATTTCCGGCGCTGGATGGCCGGGAAAGGCTTCCGAGACAAGCCGCTGTTGGTGAGCGAATACGGCATCCTGATGCCGGAGAGCTACGGCTTCCCGCCCGATCTGGTCAGCGGGTTCATGGTAGAGACCTTCGACGATCTCCTGACGGCGACCGATGCGGAGTTGGGTTATCCCGCCGATGATAACCGGCTGGTGCAGGCGTTCTGCTGGTTCAGCGTGGGCGATTCGCGCTATCCCACGTCGAACCTCTTCAACCCCGAAACGCACGAAGTGACCCCGCTCGGCGAGGTGTTCCAGGCCTACGTGGCCGGGTTGCGATGAAAGGCGGCGGTGATGGCGCGCAACCGTAAGCAGCCTCCTGCGCGTCGCGCCGACGCCGATCCCGCGTTGCCGCCCGACTATCTGGCCCGTATGGCGCGGCTGCTCGGCGCAGAATACCCGGCGTTCCGCGCCGTGTATGATCATCCGGCGCAATCGGGCCTGCGCGTCAACACCCTGAAAGTGACACCCGAACAGTTCACGGCCATCTCACCGTTTGCGCTCGAACCGACCGGTCTTGCTCCCGAAGCCTTCCTCATCTCCGATGAAGATCGCCCCGGCGTGCATCCCTACCATGCCGCCGGGCTCTACTATCTGCAAGACCCCTCGGCGATGGCCGTCGTCCCCCTGCTCGACCCGCAGCCCGGCGAGCGCATCCTCGATCTGGCGGCGGCCCCCGGCGGCAAAGCCACCCACATCGCCGCGCGGCTGGCGGGGCGGGGCTTGCTCGTGGCGAACGAGGTGCATCCGAAACGCGCGTGGGATCTCGCGGGCAACCTGGAGCGGTGGGGCGTTCGCAATGCGATGATCCTGAATGAAGAGCCGGAGCGTCTGGCCGAACGGTTGCCCGGCTATTTCGACCGCGTGCTGCTCGATGCGCCGTGCTCCGGTGAGGGCCTCTTCCGCAAGACCCCCGCGGCGCGTGCTGAGTGGAGCGGCGCGCTGGTGGAGGGTTGCGCGCGCCGGCAGGACGCGTTGCTGGCGCAGGCGCACCGGTTGGTCCGTCCGGGCGGAATATTGGTCTATTCCACCTGCACCTTCGCGCCGGAAGAGGATGAAGCGGTGATCGCGCGTTTTCTGGCCGATCATCCCGACTACGAACTGGTTGCTACAGCCGACCTGCCGGGCCTCACGCCGGGGCGGCCCGAATGGGCGCCGGATACGCAAGGTAATGCGTTATGTAATGCAAAAAGGCTCTGGCCGCACATCGGTCCGGGCGAGGGACATTTCATCGCCGTGTTGCGAAACTCCGGTGGCCCCGAAACAAAATTTGTGGACGGACGCCATCGGGCGCACGCTCCGGCGGACGCCGCCCACGCGGCGACGGCATACTATCGCGAATTTTGCGATGCGCACCTGACCGGCGCGCCCGGCGCAGATCGCTTGAAGTTGGAAGGCGCGTACCTGTATGCGCTGCCCGAAGGCGCGCCGCCCCTCGACGGCCTGCGCGTGATCCACCCCGGCTGGTGGCTGGGCGTGGTCAAGACCGGCCGCTTCGAGCCGTCGCACGCGCTGGCCCTTGGCCTGACCCCCGCCGAAGCCCGGCAGTCGCGTGATCTGACCCCCGATGATCCACGCCTGGCGGCCTATCTGCGCGGCGAGGGGTTCCGCGATCCCGGCGCGCCGGGCTGGACGTTGGTCACGGTGGGCGGCTACCCGGTAGGCTGGGGTAAGCGCGTGAACGATATGCTTAAGAGTCACCTTCCGAAGGGATTGCGTCGCCCATGAATGAGCGGAATGCCGGACAGGGTGTGACGGATGGCCTCGTGTTGATCCGCGGCGCGGGCGATCTGGCGAGCGGCGTCGCGGCGCGGCTGCATCGCAGCGGGTTCCCGGTGGTGATGACCGAATTGCCGCAGCCCCTCATGGTGCGCCGCGCCGTCTGCTTTGGGGAAGCCGTCTATGCCGGGGAAGCGCGGGTCGAGGAGATCACCGCCTACCTTGCGCCGGACGCAGACGCTGCCCGCGCATTGATCGCCGCGGGCAGCATTCCGGTGCTGGTGGACCCGGACGGACAATGTCGCGTCGTGTTAGAGCCGCGCGTCCTCGTTGACGGCGTCATGGCGAAGCGCAACACCGGCACACGGCGGAATGATGCGCCGCTGGTGATTGCTCTCGGCCCCGGCTTCACCGCCGGCGCGGATTGCCATGCCGTGATCGAGACCAACCGCGGGCACTTTCTGGGCCGCGTGATCTGGGAAGGCCTCGCGGAAGCGGACACCGGAACCCCCGCGGAGATCGGAGGCCGGGGAGAGGAGCGCGCCTTGCGCGCGCCGGGCGCAGGCGTCCTTCGGGCGAACGCGCGCATCGGCGACCGGTTGGGCGCGGGCGACCTGATTGCCACGGTGGGCAGCGAGCCGGTGCGCGCGGCGTTCTCCGGCGTGTTGCGCGGGCTGATTCACGATGGCCTGACCGTCACGGCTGGACTCAAGATTGGCGATCTGGACGCGCGCGCCACGGTGCAACACTGCTTCACCATCTCCGACAAGTCGCTGGCGGTCGCCGGCGGCGTGTTAGAGGCGATCCTGTCTGCGCAGGCGGGGCGCAACCGATGCGCCTGATGCACGGGCTGCGCGTCCACCGCGGCGATGTGGTCACCCTGGTCGGCGGCGGCGGCAAGACCACCTTGATGTTCGCCCTCGCGACCGAATTGACGTGCGCGGGTTGGCGCGTGGTGACCACCATGACCACACGCATCTTTGCTGGTCAGATGGCGCATGCGCCAGCCACGTTGGCGCTGCACGGTGGTCAAGCGCCCGACGCCGGGCTGGCCGCATTACTGGCCGCGCACGGTCACGTCCTGGTGGTCGGTGATGTGGCTGACGAGCCGGATAAGGTGAACGGGATCGCGGCGGAACAGGTCAACCACATTGCCGCGAGCGGCTTCGTTGATGCGGTGATCGTCGAGGGGGACGGCTCGCGGCGGCTGCCCTTCAAGGCCCCTGCGGCGCACGAACCGGTGGTCTCCGGCGCGACGACGCTGCTCATCCCGATGGCCGGGCTCGACATCATCGGCAAGCCATTGGTACCCGAATATGTTCACCGCCCGATGCTCGTCGCAGGACTCACCGGCGCGGACGAGGGGGCAGTCGTCACGCCCGGCATGGTCGCGACCGTACTTGCACACCCCGACGGCGGCGCAAAGGGTCTGCCCGCGGGCGCGCGGCTTGTGCTCTTCCTCAATAAGGCCGATGACGCGGCGAGGCTGGAATTGGGGCGCGCGATTGCGCGTAGTCTGCTCGCCCAATCGGCGGTGGATAGCGTGATTATCGGCGCGCTGGAGTCGCCGGAGCCTATAAGCGAAGTTTGGTTACGTGTGGGCGTGGTCGTGTTGGCGGGCGGGGGTGCAAAACGGTTCGGCGCGCTCAAACAGCTTGCGCCGTGGCGCGGCCGGCCGCTGGTCGCCCACGCGGCTGCGCAAGCAGCCAGTTGCGCCGATGTCTGCTGCACAGTGGTCACCACAGGCGCCGGCGCGGACGAGGTCGCCGCGGCCGTGGCAGGTCAGGGGGTGCGGGTGGCCTATGCGCCCGACTGGGCCGCCGGACAGAGCCGCAGCGTGCAAACCGGTCTTGCGGCGCTGCTGGCCGCCGAACCGAACCTGGGCGCGGCAATCTTCATGCCGGCCGATCAGCCGGGCGTGACGCCGGCATTGTTGTCGGCGCTGGTGGAACGGCATCGGGAGACGCTGGCCCCGGTGGTCGCCCCGCGCTATGCGGGCCGGCGCGGCGCGCCCGTGCTGTTCGACCGCGCCACCTTCGAGGAGTTCGCGGCTCTGCGCGGCGACGTGGGGGGCCGCCCGATCATCGCCGCACATGAGGCCGAGATCGCCTGGCTGGATTGTTCCACGCCTGAGGTGATCCAGGACATAGACACCCCCGAAGACTACCGCCGCGCCGCCGCCGCGGGTAACTCAGTGTTCTGTTAGGCTGTTTTTTATCTCGGTACCGTGAGCGGGTCAACCTTAAGACGCTCGTTACGGCGTGACGCCAGTCCCTAACGGGAATCTCGCGTTGGCGAGGCCGAGACCCTTCGCTAGAGCCCAACCGTCGCGAACTTTGAGGGGTTAACCCGCTCAGGGCGACAGCACAAAAACTACCTTTACCGACTACTCAGAATGACAATATCGTTTCGTGCGGAGTGCGCATCCTCAGATGCGCGTCTGCATGGGTACGCATCTGAGGATGCGCACTCCGCAGGGTGAAGAGAGGATGCGCACTCCGCAGGGTGAAGAAAGGCTGTGACCTCAGGGGAAGAACAGGGCGCGCGTCCCGGCGATGCCGAAGTAATCGCGCAGCAACCAGCACGTCCGGTCATAGACGGCGTGTTGCGCGAGGGCCACGTCATCGCTTTCCCGCATGACCGTCTCGTACGCCTGGCGGATTTCCGTGCCGATGTTAACCTTTGCGATGCCGCGCTTGATCGCCTCCAGCAGGTACTCCTGCTTCACCGACGACCCGCCATGCAACACCAGCGGCAAACCCGTGGCTTCGCCAAGTAACTCCAGATGCTGCACCTGTAATCGCGCTTCGGGCTTCTTCTGGTCGCGCGCCGCGCCCGAAATCGCCCCATGAATGTTCCCGATGGCGACCGAGAGCCAGTCACACCCCGTCTCCGCGGCAAACCGGCGCGCCTCTTCCACGTCGGTGAACCCCTTGCCCGAGGCGAACAGCTCCTCATAAGGCGGCAGCGGGCCGGATTCGTGGCCCAGCACCGCGCCCAGCTCGGCTTCACACGGCACGTTCGCCGCGTGCGCAATCTCGACGACCCGCCGCGTGGCCTCGATGTTGTCGTCCAGCGTCAGGCGCGAGCCGTCCACCATCACCGATTGATACCCGGCGTCAATCGCTTCCTGGATCACCGGCAGATAGTCTACCTCCAGGTTGTCCTCGTCAATCACGGGGACGTGATCGAGGTGCAGCCAGGTGTAGCCCGGTCGTTCCCACTTGAAATATTCCTCTGCCACCGCGGCCAGACTCTTTGCGCCGAACTTATACCATTCCAGGCGGGCTGTGGCGATCAGCGCCATGCAATCCTGATCCACGATGGCCTGCGTGACCGGTTCCATCATCGGCAGGTAGGGGATATTGAACGCGGGCAGCGCCATGTGCAGTTCGGCCGCGCGGCGGATCACGTCGGGTGAAGGATGTGTGCTCATTGCGTCAGTCCGCGCCGAACTTGAAGATCGTCGTGCTCTCGTACGTTTCGCCCGGCCTGAGCACGGTGGAGGGGAAATTCGCGTGGTTGGGCGAGTCGGGGTAGTGCTGCGTCTCCAGCGCGAGGCCGTCGCCCTGGCGATAGGCGCGCCCGCCGGGGCCGTATTGCGCCCCCGTGAGGAAGTTCCCGGCGTAGAACTGGATCCCCGGCTCGGTGGTCCACACTTCCATGGTGCGCCCCGACGCCGGCTCATACACCCGCGCGGCAATGATCAGCGACGTGTCATCAGGCGAGGGCCGGTTCAACACCCAGTTGTGGTCATACCCGCGCCCCGCGGCGATCTGCGGGTGGCTCGAGCGCTGCCCCGCCGCGATCGCCTTCGGCGTGCGGAAATCGAACGGCGTGCCCGTCACCTCCGCGAACTCGCCGGTCGGGATCAGCCCCTCGTCGCCCAGCGTGAACGTATCCGCGTTGAGCATCAGGATGTGATCGTGGATGTCGCCCATCCCCTCGCCGGCCAGGTTGAAGTAGGAATGATTGGTGAGGTTGACGATGGTTGGCTTGTCGGTGGTCGCCGTGTAGACGATCTTGAACCGATTCTCGTCGTCCAGCGTGTACGTCACTTTCGTGTCGAGGGTCCCCGGATAGCCTTCCTCGCCGTCTGCGCTCAGATAGCTCAATTCGACGCCCTCTTGCCCCGCGAGTTCTCTCGCCGCCCAGACCACCTTGTCGAACCCTTTCATCCCACCGTGCAGGTGATGCGGCGGGGTGTTGGCAGGCAGGATGTACTCCACGCCGTCCAGCGTGAATTTGCTGTTGGCGATGCGATTGGCATAGCGACCCGTGATGGCCCCGAAGAAGGCGTTTTTGGTTTCGTAATCACGCAGATTGCTGAGCCCGAGCGCGATGTTGGCCGTCCGACCATAGCGGTCGGGCACATTTACCTCGGTAATGATCCCGCCGTAGGTGATGATCTTGATCTCTACCCCGTTGGCGTTGCGCAGGGTGTATTCGTCCACGGTGACGCCGTCCGCCGTGACACCATAGCGTTGCTTTTTGATGATAGTCTTCCTTTCGCTCGCAGAAGTCGTGATAAGCGCCACAATACGGCAGATCTGAGCATAGCACCCGCGCCGGTCGGTGTCAAAGCCGGCGCAACTCTTAACAGAGCTTTTACGGTGTCGCGTTATGTCACCCTGAGCGGGTTAACGATTCAACGTTCGTTGCCTTAAGACTCCAACGAAGGGTCTCGGCTACGCACCCCGAGATGCTTCGCTAGAGTCTTAACGCGTCGTTAGTTGAGGGGTCAACCTGCTGCCTAGAAACTCCCAATGCGAGATGCTTCGCTGGGGTCTTAACGCAACGAACGATGTTGGGTAGACCCGCTCAGCATGACAGCGTAAGTAGTTTCTTTGGCAGGCATATGCCGCCACGGTGCCACCGGTGATTTCTTAAGGCGCGCACACCCCGAAATCACTCCTTAACTGTAAGCCAGCCGTCTAGCAGATAATCCCCATGTCTGCTATAATCACCCTATTGTAGGCGACGTGTCGGCATGTAGGGCCTGGTATGCGGCGGGCTTGCCGGCCCCGCCCCTGGAGGCAAAAGAGTGAACCCTTCTATGTGGAAGAAAAATGGGCTGGTCTACCTGCTGATTTTAGTCGCGGTAGTCGCCCTTTTTTACAGCGCGACCCAGTCCACCGAGCGACCGCCCGAGATGGATTTGACCCAGGTTGCGACGATGATTAACGAGGGCAAGGTGTCGTCCATCACCGTGATGGGCAACCAGCTTCAGGTGCAGGTGGACGGCCAGAAGCAAGCCTACGTTTCCAATAAAGAGCCGGACGTCAGCCTGACTACCGCGCTCACCCAGATGGGCGTGACGCCTGAGGCGCTCTCGAAAATTGACCTCAAGGTCGCACCGCCCAGCGATATGACCGGCTGGTTTACGATCCTCGGCACGCTGTTGCCGTTGCTGCTCATCGGCGGCCTCTTCCTGATGATCTTGCGCCAGGCGCAAGGTTCCAACAGCCAGGCGATGTCGTTCGGCAAGAGCAAGGCGCGGGTGTTCACCGGCGACAAGCCCACGGTGACGTTTGACGACGTAGCCGGGGCAGACGAGTCGAAACAAGAGTTGCAAGAAGTCGTCGAGTTCCTGAAGGAGCCGCAGAAGTTCGCCTCGCTGGGCGCGCGGATTCCGAAGGGCGTGCTGCTGGTCGGGCCACCGGGCACGGGCAAGACGCTGATGGCGAAGGCGATCAGCGGCGAAGCGGGGGTACCGTTCTTCTCGATTTCGGGCAGCGAGTTCGTGGAGATGTTCGTGGGCGTGGGTGCGAGCCGGGTGCGCGATCTGTTCGAGCAGGCCAAGCGCAACTCGCCGTGCATCATCTTCGTGGATGAGATTGATGCGGTGGGGCGGCAGCGTGGGGCGGGGTTGGGCGGCAGCCACGACGAGCGGGAGCAGACGCTGAACCAGATTCTGGTGGAGATGGACGGCTTCGACACGGATACGAACGTGATCCTGATTGCGGCCACCAACCGGCCCGACATCCTGGATCCGGCGCTG
>JBBQRS010000017.1:0-54438 GCA_038214535.1 Anaerolineae bacterium | reverse complement strand
GAGGGTCTGGCCGACACCGCGCCCCGTTCGTAGTGCGCAGTTCTCTGCGCCCGGTGGCCACAGAGCGCCGAGAACGGCGCACTACGAGCGGGGGCTGCAAACGGATCACCATGAAAGATTACGTCATCGGCATTGACCTGGGCGCGAGCAAGATCGCCCTGGGGTTGATTGACCCGCACGATCAGATTGTCGCGCGCGAACGCGTGCCCACCCTGCCCCTGGATGGCCCCGCCGCCGCCGTGGAGCGCATCGCGATGGCCGCCGGGCAACTGTTGCGCGACCTGCCGCTGGATGCGCGCGTTACGGCGGTGGGCCTCTGCTCGCCCGGCCCGCTCGATCACCGCCTCGGCCTGCTGCTCGACCCGCCGAACCTCACCGGCTGGGTGAACGTGCCCCTGCGCGAGATGCTCGCGAACCGGTTATCGCTGCCCGTGGTGCTCGAACACGACGCCAAGGCCGCGGCGCTGGGCGAGTTCCATTACGGGGCCGGGCGCGACGCGGAGGATATGTGCTACATTGTGGTGGGCACCGGCGTGGGCGCGGCCATCATCATGGATGGCGCGGTGCGGCGCGGCCCACACAACAGCGCCGGTGAGGTGGGGCACATCACCATTGACCCCGCGGGCGACCCCTGCGCGTGCGGCTCGATCGGCTGCGTCGAGACCTTTTGCTCCGGCCCCGCGCTGGCGCGGCGCTATCGGCGCGTGCTGGACCGGCTGAAAACTCCGGCGGATGCGCGACCGCCCGAGCCGATTGACGGCGAAATCGTCACCTGCGCGGCCGATGCAGGCAACCCGGCGGCCTTGGAGGTGATGGCCGGGGCGGGCGAGGCGCTGGGGACAGCCATCGCGACGTTGGCGATGCTCCTCGACATCGAGCTGTTCGTGATCGGCTCCAGCGTGGTGAAGTGCGGTGACGTGTTGCTGGCCCCCACGCGCGACGCGGTCTATCGCCACGCGCACCAGTCGGTGGCGCAGCGCATCCAGGTCGTCGCCTCGCCCCTGGGCGATGACGGTCCCATCCTCGGTTGTGGCTGGCTATGTCGCTCCGCCTATCCGACGCCCTGATCGTCGTCGGCGTCCTGCTGGCGACCTCGTGGATGCTCGCCATCGCGCGCGACGTGCAACTCCCCCTCGGTCTGCCGCGCAACCTGCTGATCTGGCTTGCGCTCGGCGCCACCGCCACATCTTTCGCGCTGAGCTGGCGCGACGCCATGCGCAAGGATCGCGAGCGCCGCGAGCGCGATGGTACGGACGACCCGCCGAAGAAGTGAACCCCGCGCACGACTTCACCCCCGCGCAGACACATTAACCTCGCGGAGTCAGCATCCTCAGATGCGGCTCTACACGGCGTCACATCGCCCCCGCGGAGTGAGCATCCTCAGATGCGGCACTCGCGTTGTGTCACGCCCCCCCGCGCAGACACATTAACCTCGCGGAGTCAGCATCCTCAGATGCGGCTCTACACGGCGTCACTCCGCGGGATGATGTGGCCCCGGCGCATCTGAGGATGCGCAGTCCTCTTGAGGTGGGCGCGACGACTTCAGGCCACCGGATTCTCCAGCGTCAGCGCGCCGACCGAGACGCGCACCAGGTCGCCGGGCAGCAGGCTGAAACTCTCCGGCGGGATGATCCCGGTGCCGGTCATCAGGAACGCGCCGTGTGGGAAGGCCAACTCCGTGGTCAGATAGGCGACCAGCTCCTCCAGCGTGCGCGCCATCTGCGCCGTGCTCGTGTCGCCGGTGAACGCCGCCGTGCCCCCGCGCGTGATCGAGAGATGCACCGGCAGATCGCGCAGCCCGTCCGCGGGGATCAACTCGATGCCCGGCCCCAGGGCGCACGACCCATCATACACCTTCGCCTGCGGCAGATAGAGCGGGTTTTCGCCCTCGATGTCGCGCGACGATACGTCGTTCCCGGCGCAGTAGCCTACGACCTCGCCGTAGCGGTTGATCACCAGCGTCATCTCCGGCTCGGGCACGTTCCAGCCGCTATCGCCACGCACCCGAATCGGCGCATCCGGCCCGACCACGCGCCAGCCCGTCGCCTTGAAGAAGACCTCCGGGCGCTCGGCGTTGTAGACGCGCGTATACACGTCCGCCGTCTGCGACTCCTGCTCGCGCGCGGCGCGGCTGCGCAGATAGGTAACGCCCGCCGCCCAGACCTCCTGTTGCGGGTCAATGGGCGCGAGGGCGGGCCCTTCGGCGGGCGCGCCTTCGGGCAGCGCCTTCAGCACGCGCATCAGCGCGTCCGCGTCTACGCTCAGCAGCGTGGAGAGGGTCAGCCCCGCGGGCAAGGTCTGCCCGTCGAGCGCCCAGACCGGCCCGTCGGGTGTGAGATGGCGAGTGAGCAGCATGGCAGCCTCCGTGAAGTGGGTTGATCGAACGCTGCCGTCACTGTAGCATCCCCGGCGCGGGCTGTCAACGGGCGGAGGCTGACCTACCCTTGTCCCCTCTCACCCCAACCCTCTCCCAGGGGGCGAGGGAGAACGCCGCGTCTTCGTGCTCCAAAACGCGCGATTGCATCTTGACAAAACTTCCCCACGGGATTATTATGTAAGCGCTTGCAGAAAGCGCTTTCACGACAGGATTGCGTGCGGATTGAGGACTATGACCGTCCAGATCGCTCGAAGACGACCGACTATCTCAGATGTGGCCCGATTGGCTGGAGTCTCCATCTCCACCGTCAGCCGCGTCGTTAACGGGACCGCCCCGGTCGCCGATGAGACGGTCCTGCAGGTTCGCCACGCCATTACCACCCTCAATTATACCCCCTCCGCCGCGGCGCGTTCGCTGGCGGGGCGCAAAACGCAAACCATCGGCCTATTGTTGCCGCAGATCAGCGGCGCATTCTTCGCGCCCATGCTGCTGGGCATCGAGATTGCCGCGCGCCAGGGCGGCTTCGCCCTGCTGGTGCACGCGCAGGAGTCGCAACCGGCGAATGGCGACCTGACCGCTTCGTTGGGCAGCCACAACGTGGACGGCATCCTCGTCTTCACCACCTGCCTGGGCGACCAGGAAGTCACTCAACTCCACGCGGAGGGCGTGCCCCAGGTGTTGCTGTTCCGCACGCCGCCCGCCGGGCTGGAGATTCCCTGTGTCTTCTTTGAAAACCGGGAGAACGCGCACGCGTTGGTGACGCACCTCATCGAGGTACACGGCCGGCGGCGCATCGCGTTCTTGCAGGGCCTCGCGGGCAATGAGGAATCGGTGCAGCGTGAGGCCGGGTATCGCGAGGCGCTCGAGGCGCACGGCCTCGCGGTTGCCCCTGAGTTGATGGGCGTCGGCGGCTTCACCGAGATTGATGGGCGGCGCGCCACCGAGGCGTGGCTGCGGCGTGGCCTGGAGTTCGACGCCATCTTCAGCGGCAATGATGAAGCTGCCATCGGGGCCATCATGGCGCTGCGCGCGGCGGGTCGCCGTGTCCCCGAAGATGTCGCCGTGGTCGGTTTCGACGATTTGCCTTACGCGCGTCTCATCGAGCCGCCGCTCACCACCGTACACGCGCCCATCCAGGATGCGGGCTTGCAGGCGACGCGCCAGCTTGTTTCGCTCATCCAGACGGGCCGGGCGGAGCGCATGACGCTTCTGCCCACCGAGGTTGTGATCCGGCGTTCATGCGGTTGCGCCTGAACGCCGCTCGATTGACCGTGTCCAGATCGGCTGCTGCCAGCGGGCCTGGACGCTCGTAGTAAGGAGGCGACGGTATCGGTTCACCAAGAGTAATGACTGCAAAGTTTGCGTACCCACGGTTGGCCCAGTGCCAATCAATTCCCAATTTCGCGTACCACATCGGTGCATCGTGCCCGATGGGACGAATTGTTCGATCTCGAGGAAGGAGACTGTTCGATGCGTAAGTTACGTTATCTGTTGCCCCTCATGCTGATTGCCGCTGTCGTGCTATCCGCGTGTGCGGGCGCCGCCCCGGCGCCGCAAGCGCCGGCCGCCCAGGAGCCGACCGCGGCCCCTGTGGAACCGACCGCTGCCCCTGTCGTTGAGGCGACCAAAGCCTCTGAGCCCACGATGGCTCCCGAACCGACTGTCGCGCCGACCGAAGCGCCGACCGCTGCGCCGACCCAGGCCGCGGCGGACGCCGGCAGCCTGCCCCGCACTGAGACCCTCTACTTCAACGGTCAGCAGTGGGGCCCGGTTGTTGGTTGGAATCCGTATTCCAGCAACAACAACAACGCCATGGCGATCGCGCAGGGCGACAACGCCCGCGTGACCATGTTCGAGACCCCCTACCTCTACAACATGCTCGACGGCAAGCAGTACCCGCTGTTGGCAGATGGCGACTGGGCCTGGAACGCGGATCGCACCGAGATCAGCTTCAAGCTGAACAAGGCCGCCAAGTGGAGCGACGGCACGCCGGTGACGGCGGAAGATGTCGCCTACACCTGGGCCACCCACGTCAAGTACGAGACCCCGACCGCGGCCGGCAACAAGGATTTCATCGAGGACATCGTGGCCTCGGATCCTCAGACGGTCGTCATCAAGGCTAAGCTGGATGACAAGG
This sequence comes from Anaerolineae bacterium, assembly GCA_038214535.1. Classification (GTDB taxonomy): domain Bacteria; phylum Chloroflexota; class Anaerolineae; order CG2-30-64-16; family CG2-30-64-16; genus JBBQRS01. The sequence continues at coordinate 49,924 of JBBQRS010000017.1, read as the reverse complement.
GCATGGCGGTCAATCCGTTGATCGTTGCGTCGTATGTGAGCACGAACTACGTCATACAGAAGGCGTGGACCCAGACCCTGGAAGCGCGCGTCGGCGACGACGCGGCCAAGTTCCTGGCCGACCCGGCTGAGGACGTCGTTTACTCCGGGCCGTATCATGCATACTTCGCGGATGACACGAAGGTCGTCCTCGTGCGTGACGACAACTACTGGGGCCAGGATGCCGGCATGTTCGGCAAGCTGCCCGCGCCGAAGTACCTGGCGCACACGATCTTCAAAGACAACGCTGCCGGCACCACGGCCTTGCAGGCCGGTGAGGTGGACGTCAGCCAGCAGTTCAACTCCAATGTGCAGGACCTGTGGCTGAAGCAGAACCTGCCCATCTCGACCTACCTGCCCGACGCCCCCTACGGCATCGGCGCGAGCCTCCCGACGGCCTTCTTCAACTTGAAGTCCCCCGGGCTGGACCAACTCGCAGTGCGCAAGGCCATCGTCATCGCGGTGGACTACCCGACCATCATCGCCAACGCGATGACCAACCAGTCCGCGACCTTCGACCAGGTGCCGCGTTCGCTCATGAACCCGACCCCCGGCGAGCAGGCCATGTATGACCATGCGGTCGTCAAGGACCTGCAATGGGTCGGCAATGACATCGAAGGCGCCAAGAAGCTGCTCGACGACGCCGGGATCGTGGATACGAACGGCGACGGCTGGCGTGAAATTGACGGCAAGAACCTGTCCTACGTCGCGACCTGCCCCAACGGTTGGTCCGACTGGCAGGCTGCCATCGAGGTGGTCGCTGCGGCCGGCAAGAAGATCGGCATTGACATCACCACCAATTACCCCGAATGGTCCGTGTACCAGACGGTCGTCACCAAGTCTGACGCGCCGCTGCCCGACGATTATGACATCTTCATGATGTGGAGCGCCGGCGCAGGCCCGACGCAGCCCTGGACGCGCGTCCGCAATATGATGAGCTCCGAATGGGTCGGCATGGCCAGCAACTGGAACGGCAACTGGGGCCAGTACACGAACCCCGCAGCCGACAAACTGATCGCGGCGATCCCCGCGATGACCGACGAAGCTAAACTGAAGGAAGCCTACACCGAGTTGGTCAAGATCTACCTGACCGACATCCCGTCCTTCACGCTGATGTATCGCCCGCAATCGTTCCACACCGTGAACGAGAGCGTTTGGACCGGTTACCCGCACGAGGGTGACGGCACCACCCCGCCCGTGCCCCCGCTCGACCTGACCGACGGCTGGAGCATCGCGGGTCTCTACAACCTGGAATTGGTCCAGTAAACCGTTGACCCCGGCAATCCGCCATGCTCCCGCAATTCGAGGGCATGACGGATTGCCTTATATCCTCCTTTGTAGTGACGGCTTCAGCCGTTGTAATGCACTCCCAACGGCTGAAGCCGTCACTACAAAGAAGAGCGACGCCCACCTGAATGTAGTTTAGGGCCTTGTGCCCGTTGCGCACGCCCACAAGGGGCTAAACTACGGGATTTTCGAAGGAAGTGCTAACTTGAAGGGTTATTCAAAATATTTCATTAACAAGCTGGGTTGGTTCGCCATAACCCTTGTTGTTGCCTTCGTGTTGAACTTCTTCCTGCCCCGCCTGATGCCGGGCGACCCGGTCGCGGCCATTGTGGCGCGCCAGGCCCAGGGCATGAGCAATTCGACCGGCGTCCAGGCAATTTATCAACAATACACGGAACTGTTCGGCACCAACAAGCCCATGCTCCAACAGTTTTTTATCTATGTGCGCAACGTGTTGCACGGCGACTTCGGGTATTCGTTCAGTCAGTATCCCCGGAAGGTGGCCGACGTGCTGAGCGCATCCATCTGGTGGACTGTGGGGTTGCAGCTTCCCGCGATCATCGTCGGTTGGACGATCGGGAACATCCTCGGCGCGTTGGCGGCCTATCGCAAGGGCGGCTTTGATAAGGTCCTCATGCCCGTCAGCATTTTTGCCAGCAATTTCCCGGCCTTCGGCATGGCGATCTTCTTCCTGGTGATTTTTGCTGTGCGGCTCAAGTGGTTCCCGACCTCAGGCGGCTACGGGTATGACCTGATTCCTGCTTTCACCCCGGAGTTCATCTGGTCGGTGATCGTGCATTATCAGTTGCCGTTCTGGTCTATCGTCGTGATCGGGATCGGCGGGTATGCTCTGGGCATGCGCTCGATGTCCATTTATGAACTGAATGCGGATTACGTAAAATATGCCCGTTTTATGGGCGTCAAAGATTCGAAAATCTCCGCGTATGTCTTTCGCAACGCCATGCTGCCGCAGGTGACGGGTCTGGCGTTGGCGCTGGGCACGATGGTCGGCGGCGCGCTGATCGCCGAGATCGTCTTCAGTTATCCGGGCCTGGGCACCACACTCTTGAGTGGCATCCTGGGTCAGGATTATCCGCTGATCTCCGCTGCGACCTTGCTCATCACGATCATGGTGCTGGTCGCGACCTTTGTCATTGAAATTTTGTACGGCTTCATTGACCCGCGCATCAAAGCGACGCAGTCTGATTAAGGATAGATGGTATCATGCACACCGTGCGACAGGTTTTTCAATCCGGGAAATTTGTGGTCGGGTTTGTCATTTTTGTGACGATCATGCTGATCGTGCTGATCTATCCGCTGATCATCACGTATCCGCCGTTGCAGATCATCGGGCAGGGCACCTTCTTCCCGCCCGGCGTCTATGTGAGCGCCTTCGATGCGGTCAGTCCCTCGACAACCTATATGCTCAACCTGGATGATGCCGCGACCAAACGCATTGCCGGACGGTTGAGCCAGGATGACCGCGTGGCGATGAAAGAGTGGCTGGTGGCGGATGGGCTGGCGGCGGATGAGATTGATATCACGGACACGGCTGCCCTCCTGAACCAATGGGAGGGTCGTTATGACCCCAACAAGAAGGTCCAGGGGATGACCTTCGCCAGACAACGCTACTATCAACGGGTCAACGCTTCCCTTGCCGGTCTGCTGTCAACCGAAGGCGCCATCGTCGCGACCAAAGACCCCGAAACGGGCGCGTTGACGGAAGCCGGCATCGTCAAGCAAGCCGACTACGTGAATATCAGCGAGATTCCGAACGTGCGGATGTTGCCGCTGGGCACCGATAATTTCGGCCGCGATGTGCTGACCGAGTTGATCCGGGCCACGGGTATATCGTTGCAAATCGGATTTGTGGCGGGGATCATCGCCACGTTGATCGGCCTGACCCTGGGCCTGGTGGCGGGGTATGTCGGCGGCTTCGTGGATGACGGCATCATGTTCATCACCAATCTCTTCACCGTCATTCCCTCCTTCGTGCTGCTGATCCTGATTTCATTCAGCATCGGGCAGGATAAGCGCGGCGCCTTCACCATCGCCGTGGTGATCGGGTTAACGTCGTGGGTGTGGACGACCCGCGCCGTGCGGTCGCAGGTCTTCTCGCTGCGCGACCGCGATCACGTCAACCTGTCGAAACTCTCCGGGCGCAGTACGGCCATGATTATCCTCAGAGACATCCTGCCTTACATCATGTCCTATGTCATCATGGCGCTGATTTTGCAGATTTCCGCGGGCATCCTCGCGGAAGCGTCGTTGTCTATCCTCGGGCTGGGGCCGCGCACCACCGAAGTGCCTACCCTGGGGCTGATGCTGAACTGGGCGCTGATCTACCAGGCGCAAATCTTGGGCAAGTGGTGGGCCTACGTGCCCGTGCTCGTGATCATCGCGTTGATCACCTTCTCGATGAATCTGATGAATACCGGGCTCGACCAGGTGTTCAACCCGGCGTTGAGGGAGTAAGTGTCTGATGGCGAATGTCATGCTGGATGTGCACGAACTGACTACCAAGTACATCACCCGCTATAACGAAAATATCTACGCGGTGGATCACGTCTCCTTGAGGGTGGAGGAGGGCAAGTCGCTGGGCATTGCGGGCGAATCGGGCTGCGGCAAGTCAACCCTGGCGCTCAGCCTGATGGGCTACTACTTCCCACCGCTCTACTATCAGAGCGGCGAGATCATCATTGACGGGCGGGATATCACCGGCATGGACCCGGACACCGTGCGGCGCACGATCCTGGGGACGGAAATCGCCTACATTCCGCAGGCCGCCATGAACGCGCTCAACCCCACCCGCCGGGTCATCCACTTCATCGAAGACGTGATCCTGGCGCACGATCCGACCCAGAATAAGAAGTCCATCTATGACCTGGCCCGCGCCAGCTTCGAGGTGCTGGGGCTGCCCGCCGAGGTGTTGCAAAAATACCCGGTCGAGCTTTCGGGCGGCATGAAACAGCGCACGGTGATCGCGGTCTCCTCCATCCTGCGGCCTAAGGTGCTGATCGCGGATGAACCTTCCTCGGCGCTGGATGTCACGTCGCAAAAGATGGTCATCAAGATGCTGATGGGGATGATGGAGACCGGCTTCATCAAGTCTATGATCTTCATCACGCATGAGCTGCCGCTGCTCTTCAACGTCACCGACGACATCATGGTGATGTACGCCGGGCAGATCGTGGAGCAGGCCCCTGCCAGGGAAGCGGTCTTCGATCCGCTGCATCCCTATTCGAAGGGGCTGATGGGCTCGATCATCGTGCCTGAAAGCGGCCTGCGCGATGCGAAACTGACGGCCATCCCTGGCGTGCCGCCGAACCTGAAGAACCCGCCGGCGGGCTGCCGCTTTGCCGAACGCTGCGCCTACGTCAAGCCGGAATGCAGGATGACGTCGGTCCCGCTGTACCCGGCGGGCGTGGGTCGCGAGTACCGCTGCATCCTGTCGGAAAAGGAACTGAGGAGAGAATATGAACGCGCCCGCTGAGAAACTCCAGTACCTGAGTGGGACGGGCCTGACCAAAGTCTTCGGGTTCGGCAGTAGCAAAACGGTCGCCGTGGACCACGTGAATTTCGCGTTCCACGAGGGCGAGATCGTCTCGATCGTGGGCGAATCGGGCAGCGGCAAGACCACCTTTGCGAAGATGCTGTTGGGGCTGATCAAGCCCACCGAGGGAGAGATCTACTTCCAGGGACAGCGGCGCGACCTCAGTTCGGGCAAGAAGAAGCAGGAATACTGGCGCAACATCCAGGCGATCTTCCAGGATCCGTTTTCGGCGTACAACACCTTCAGCAAGATTGACACCGTGCTGCTCGATTGCATCAAGATGCGGGGCGGGCGCCATCTGCCGCGCGAGCAGAAGGTCGCGATGATGGAGGAGGCGTGCAGTTTCGTCAACCTGAAGTTCGCCGAGCTGACCAACAAATACCCGTTCGAGCTTTCGGGCGGACAGATGCAGCGCCTGATGATCGCGCGCATCTTCCTGCTCAAGCCGAAAATCCTGGTGGCGGATGAGCCGACCTCGATGATTGACGCCTGCTCACGCGCCACCATCCTCGACTACCTGCTCAAGTTGCGCAACGAGACCGGGATGACGTTGATCTTCATCACCCATGACATCGGCCTGGCGTACTACGTGTCCGATACGGTGTACATCATGCAGCACGGCAAATTCGTGGAGCGCGGCACCGCCGACGCCGTGATCCTGCATCCACAGGAAGCTTACACCCAGCGCCTGCTCAACGACGTGCCGAAGATTTATGAGGAGTGGGATCTTTCGACGGTGTAATGCATTCACCACGGAGACACGGAGGGCACGGAGGAGACAGGGAAACAAGTAGACAAGTAGACAAGAAAAAACGGGATATATCTTTGGTGTTCTTGGTGTCCTCCGTGTCTTGGCGGTGAGACTATTCGTTTACAGTGAGGTAATCACTGCGGGTTTGGTATGTGGGGCTGATGCGCGGTTGCGGAGCTTGTTCGGGGACGGCGACGGCCTCGCTCAACAGGGCGGCGACCCAGCCGTTGAGGCTTTGTCCGGCCATCCGGGCCTTGAGCGCGATATCGCGATGCAACTCCGGGGAGATGCGCAGCGTGAACGTGCCGGAGTACGGCTTTTCAGGTTCTTCGCCGCGCGCGGCGCAAAACGCCAGATAATCGTCTACCGATTCGCGGAACGCGCGGCGCAGTTCATCCACCGACTCGCCCTGAAACGTAATCACGTCGCGCAGGTTGATCACTTCGCCGTGGAAGACTCCCGCGTCATCGTCGTATTCGACCTGCCCCAGATAACCCTTGTACTCCATCATGGTTTGACCCCTGCCTGATCCAAAAAACGTCGCACGGAGCGCACCGCGCCCTTGTTAGCGACGCGTTCCGGGTGCGGACGATGAAACACGGCCCGGACGCCGTTGAGCGCTACCCGTACCCGCGAACCGCTGCCTTCCGAAACTTCGGCTCCCAGCGCAACGAACAAGCCCTCAACGTCTTGCCACAGGATATCCGAACGCTCAGGATGTGTGTAAATCGCTGCCAGTGTTCTTTGTTGTCTGGTATTCAGCGTCACCCGCATGATACCACCTTATGATACCATTGTCAATGAGCAGTTTTGTAGATGGTTCTCGGCTCACCACAGAGACACGGAGGGCACGGAGAAGACAAGGAAATAAGGAGACAAGTAGACAGGTGGATCACATCCTCGAATTTTTGGTGTTCTTGGTGTCCTCCGTGTCTCCGTGGTGAATAGGTAGAAGCTCTGCCGTCCCATCCGCTTATCCGTTCGTATCCGTTGCCCCGCTCACTTCGCGAAGTAGCCCGAAAAAGCCCCGCTTGCGCGCCGAGCTGATGCCCCAGTTCACCGGCACGCTCTGGAAGCCCTCGTCATAGCCCTCGCCCGCCATCCGATAATCGAAGAACCCCCACCCCGCGTACTCGCCGATGGCCGCCAGCATGTTGTTCTCCGGCTGGCCGAAATCGAAGTGGTCATCCTCGTTGAACAGGATCGGCATGTCGTGATAGCCGGGCACGCGGCGCGTCTGCCGCACCATCTCGGCGATGCGGGCCGGCTCGGCGACGCCGTTGCCGTGCAACAGCAGGAAGTCGGCGGAGCCAACCACGTTCGGCAGGGGGATCGTCCTACCGCCGTAACTCGTGCTGACCAGCAGATCCTGATTGTTGAAAGTGTGCGCCTGGGCGCGCGTGATCAGTTCATGCACGCGCGGCGGCTGCAGGATGGCGTGGGTGTAGTTGACGTTGCACTCGTTGTTGATTTCCAGCAACACGTTGCCGTAGCCCCGTTCCAGCACCCAGTGCGCCGTGTTCTCGACCCCGCGGATCACTGCCGCCTCGTCTTCGAGCCGGTGGTCTTGCCCGAAGTAGTAGATGCCAAGGATCACCGCCATGCCCAGCGCGTCGGCCTCGTCGAGGATGCGTTCGAGCCGCGCCATGTAGTCGCCGCGCAGCGAGCCGTCGGCCGCCAGCGCCGAGTTGTGCCAGGGCTGCGCTTGCGAATAGCCTTGCGGGCTGCCCCCTTGCAGGTTGATGGTGAAGGCGATCAGGCCGTGGTTGCGCCACGTCGGCATTTCGGCGATGAACTCGCGCGTGTTGCGTTCGGCGTCCCACAGCCCCGTGTCGGGGTAGGCCCACCGGGGCCGCGTGAGCGGGTTGAGATCGTCGTAGATCCCCTGCACCAGCCGCGCGTTGAGCAGCAGCCCCTCAATCTTCAGCCCGCGCCAGGTGCGCCCCGCATAGGTGGGCCGCCCGTTAATGTGGAACGCCGCGCCCTCGATGGTGACCATCGTGTAGCGATTTCGCATGGTAGGGTTACTCCCTGAAGGCTTCCGCGGGGCCCCACGGGGCCAGCCCCACGGTGATATACGGGTTGATCGCCGAGTCGTTCTCGGCGGCGGCGAACCGCCACATCCGGTGACACATCGCACGCACGACCTCCGCGTATGCCGGGTCGCCCGCCAGGTTGCGCATCTCGTCGGGGTCGTCCCGCAGGTCGTACAGCTCGTCGCGGTCGAACCCGTTGAACACATACTTGAATTCGCGCGTCGTGACGGATCGTTGCGTGTAGTAAAGCTCGACGCCATTGCACTGTGAGTGGATCTCGTCGCGCCACTGCGCGGGCATTTCGTCGCGCAGGAAAGGCAGCAGGCTCGCCCCCGTCAGCCCCGCGGGCGGGGTCAGCCCCGCGGCGTCGAGGAAGGTGGGGCCGAAATCGGCCAGCGAGGCGAAGGCGTCCACGCGGCGGCCCGGCTGCCGGATGCCCGCGGGCCAGCGCATGACGGCCGGTACGTGATACGCGCCGCGAAAACAAGGGATGCCCTTGGCGAACAGCCCGTGATCGCCGCAGTAATCGCCGTGGTCGGCCACGTAGAGCACCAGCGTGTTTTCGGCTTGCCCGATGTGATCCAGCGCCATCAGCATCTGCCCGAAGAGATCGTCCAGATAGCTGCAATAGGCCCAGAAATGTCGGATGCCCTCCCGCACCTCGCGCTCGGTGAGTTGCCCGAAGATTTGCTCACGCATCCGTTGATAGATGACGGGTTTGTCGCGCAGGTCGTCGGCGTAGGAAGGCGGCAGCGGCACGTCGTCCAGGTTGTACAGGTCGAGGTAGCGCCCCGGCACGAGGTAGGGGTCGTGCGGCGCGATGGCTCCGACGAACAAACACCACGGGTCGTGTGAGCTTTGCGAACCGGTCAGCTCGGCCAGCGCCGCCAGCCCGCCAGCGACGGCGTCCTCGTCGTGTCGGTTGCGACCCCCCGGATCTGTGCCGTACAACTCATAGCGCGGCCAGCCGGGGCGCAGGATTTCGCCCTCGCCGCGTGTCGTCGGCTCCGGCTGTGTGCTCAGCGCGCGATACTGGTCCCACGTGTAGCCGTGGTGCGTGCCCGGCCCGCCGCTGACGAAATGCTCCGTCCAGCCGCGGTCGGCGGGCGATTCCAGCGCGCTGACGTGCCACTTGCCGGAGAAATGCAGATCGTACCCGGCGGCGGCGAGGTCTTCGCTCCACAGGCGCACCCCGTCGTAGGGTCCCTGGCGCAGCGCTTGTCGGTTGCAGACGTTATTCCAGACGCCATGCCCGGTGGGATAAAGCCCGGTGAAGAAGGTGGCGCGTGAGGGGCAGCAGTGGGGAGACGGGCAGAAGGTCTCGGTGAATGTCACGCCTTCACCAGCGAAGCGCGTCAGGTGGGGCATCTGCGTCGGGTGTTCGGGCAGGGCGGTGTCGCCCCGCTGGTGGTCGGTCATGAAGATGAGGATATTCGGTGGTTGCATGCGCTCCCTCTCGCTTTGGTCTGACGCCTCGATTAAGCGCCAGTATAACACGCGCGCGCCCTCGCCCCAACCGTTACCCTCACCCTCACCCTCACCCCGGCCTTCTCCCACAGGGAGAGGGAGGCGATGGACGCGACAGACCTGACAGGTTTCGCAAACCTGTCAGGTCTGGGGGGCAGTGATATCGTGGGATACTTACTTCATGATGATCGGCAGGTAGGTATACCCTCCCGAGACGACGGTCGCGTCCTCGCGATTGCCGGTCACGGCATAGCCATCGTAGAACGCCTCCGAATCCCAGCCGATCTCCACGGCCGTGCCGGGCGTGGGGCTGAGCAGCTTCATCCGAATCGTGGCGATGCGGAAGCTGCCGCTGGGTGAGGTTCCGCCCAGCGTTTGCATGGCGTCATAGCGGATTTCGCCGGTCGCGTTGTCGGCAGTGTTCAGCAGCACGCCGGTCAGCGTGGTCAGATCCGCCGTGATCTCGCTGGCGGCCTGGCCCGCCCCATCCACCACCTGTAACAGGTGCGGGTCGAAGCTGATGTGCATTTCGACGTTGTTGATGGGCTGCGTGCCCGCCTCTACCAGCACATCCAGGGCGACGATATCGCCCGGCTTTCCGGAGTACTCCGCCGGCGCCAGTTTCAGTCCGACTGCGCCTTCGGTCGAGAGGCTCGCCGGGCTCGTGGTGACGGCGACTTCGCCGAGGGCGGCGGCAACCGCAGCCGTCTCGCCGCTCGGCATCCTACCGGGTTGACCACTGGGGCAGACGATCGGCCCCTGTAGCGCCCAGTTGCTGGAGAGCAGCGAGAAGTCCACCGTGTTGACCTTCCCATCATCGTTGAAGTCGGTCTGCGGGTTGAACCCCACGTCGCCGGTGGATTTGCCGTAAGACATGATGAGCATGGAGAGGTCGAGGCTCGCAACGCGGTCGTCGCCGCTGGCGTCCCCTTCGAGCAGCGTGCAGAGGTCTATCACCGGCAGCGCCGCCACATCGGCCGCGTTATCGGTGACGCCGGGCAACCCCACGCCGGGCCGCACGTTCCGCAGCGAGTGTTGACCCTTGACATAGACGTTGTAGAGGCCGCCGGGTTGGCCGCACAGCGGGAACTGCCCGTCGGCGTCCAGCGTGCTGACGTAGGTGATGGGCCAGAGCAGCCCGCCCGAAGGCAGCAGCCCGACCGTCACCTGATGGCCCAGCGGCGTGCTGTGTCCTTGCAACGTCACCTTGCCCAGCACGCAGCTCGGTTCAACGATGCGTACCTGCGCGCCCAGCGTCCCACTGAGGACGGACACGCCGGCCGAGTAGACGTTTGTGGGGTTCACGAAGCCGATGGGGGTCGCCGTGGTCAGCGTCAGCGCCTTCAGCCGGATGCGCGCGATGCGGAAGACACCCGTCGGCGGCGTGCCTACCAGGTCGCCGGCTTCATAGCGGATCGTTCCCGCGGCATTGTCGGCGGTGTTCGCCAGCACTTGATCTAGTCGGTAGACGTCGGGGATGATCTGGCCCGCCGGGTTGCCCGCGGCGTCTACCACCTGTACGACATTCTTGTCGAAGGTCAAGTGAATCTCGACGGCGTGTACCGGGTAGGTCCACGCGTCGGCCATGATGTCTACGATGAAGATGCCGCCGTTATAGACGGTGGGCGACGCCGGTTGCAGATACAACTTAACGCCGCTCGGCGTGGCCGTCGGGATGGGCGTATTGGTCGGTGTGCTGGTCGCTGTTGGCGTGCTGGTCGGCGTGGAGGTGTTCGTCGGCGTGTTGGTTGGTGTGTTCGTAGGCGTACTGGTCGGTGTGTTGGTTGGTGTGTTCGTAGGCGTATTGGTTGGTGTGTTGGTTGGTGTGTTCGTAGGCGTATTGGTCGGTGTGTTGGTCGGTGGATTTGTGACTCCGCAGCGCACCAGCGATACGTCATCCACCCACATGGCGGAGCGTTTGCCGTTGCCGTCGTTATAGGTCCCGAAGTGCAGCCGGATGGTCTGGCCCTTATAAGCGCTCAGGTCGAACGTGGCCTGCGTCCACGCGCTCGTGTTGCTCAGCATCCAGGCCAGCGTTTCGAGGATGTTGCCGTTCTGGTCGAGCACGAGGACGTATTGCACATCGTTCGCCATCACGCTCTGGGGCGCGCCGCTCAGCGCGGCGGCCTGCAGCATCCCGGCGCTGGGGCTTGCCAGGTTCGAGGTCGCGCCCGGCAGCAACTCTTGCGAGGTCGGAAAATACCAGTAACTCAGCGTGGCGCTGCCTGCGCCCGCGGGAACCGCCACCTGCTGGTAACCGCTGGAGTAGCTGAACAGATCGGGCGTCGTGGTCACGCCGGTGACCATGCTGCGCGCGCCGGTGTGCGCTCGCTCGGTGCTATAGCCTGCCGTATAGGCCGTGGTCGGGAAGACCCAGTTGGCGTTCCACTCGAAGCTGCGGTTCGCCACGATTTCCTGGCAGTTCGTGGGCGGCGTGGGGGTGTTGGTCGGCGTGTTGGTTGCGGTGGGCGGGGCGGTCGGGCAGCGGTTCAGCGCGACGTCATCGAGGAACATGACGCTGCGCCGGCCGTCGCCGTCGTTGTAGACGCCCCATTGCAGCCGGATGGTTTGACCTTTGTACTTCGTCAGGTCGAAGGTCGCTTCCCGCCACGTCCCGGCGTTGCTCAGCGTCCAAAGCAACACCTCCTGGATGGTCCCGGCGGTGTTGAGGACGAGCAGATATTGCACGTCGCCGGACATTACCTCTTCCAGCGAGTCGCCCCGTTGCAGCCGTTGCAGCACCTCGAGGGGCGGTGCGACGAGCGTGCTCTCCGCGCCGGCGGGCAGTTCGGCGGAGCGCGGCAGCCACCAGAAGTGCAGGCTGGCGCTGGTGGTGGCGGCGGGAATCGTCACTATCTGAAAGGCGTCGGAGTAGCTGAAGGTGTCGGCCCCGCTCTCGATGCCCATGCGCATACTGCGCGCGCCGCTGTGTGCCTGGGTAGTGGTGTAGTTGGCCGAATAGACGGTGATGGGGATTTGCCACCCGGCGTTGGTCTCAAAGCCGCCGTTGACAATCAGGTCCTCACAGGCGAGGACACCGGTCGTTTCTGCGAATCCGAGCGCGGCGGGCCATGCAACAAGGAGCAGGGCAACCACGGCGAGGATGGGGAACGTGATCCACGTTTTCTTCATTGCGGCCTCCAGCACGATAGAAAGTCCGATTCTTTGGCTCGGCTTAACCGTGATGACGCCGCTCTCCAGGAAAGGTTACGATGTTTGGGGAGAAAGAAACCCGGTTTCTACGGCGAAGCCGGAAACCGGGTTTCTGGGCTATGCCTCGAGGCAGAGCGCCTCCATCACGTTGACGAAGAGCACCGTTCCGGGATCGAGCAGCCCTGCCGTGCGGTCGCCCACCCACGCGCCGCGCCCGATCTTGCTGCGCAGCGGGACGGCGGCGTCGCGCCCGGCCCGCGCTGCGGCGAGCATGACCGCGCCCGCGTCCTCCAGGCTCGCGCCCTCCGCGACGGCCGCCGCGAACGCCTGCGCGGCGGGGTGCAGTGCGTCGAGGATGGTCTTGTCGCCGGGCTGCGCCTTGCCGCGCTCCTGCATCCCCACATCCGCCGCGGTGAGCATCCGCGCCAGTGTCGCGGCGTCGAGCGTCGCCATGCCTTTCGCTTCCTTGCCGGCGCGCATCAGGGCCGTCGCGGTCAGCGTGCCCAGGGTGCTGCTCGCCACCCGGTTGACGGCCATGCCCAGCCCGGAGAGGTACTTGCCGATGTCGTCGCCGGGCGGGTTGGCCGCGGTGTACTCGCGCATCGCAGGCGCGGCCTTCGAGGCGGAGATGCCCAAATCGCCGTCGCCCATCGCCGCGTCCAGTTCGTTCAACACGTCGCGCAGCCCCGCCACGCGGTCAGCCACGCGCAACACGGCCGCCTGCACCGCCGCAGCATCAATCATCTCTGTCAAAATAAACCTCCTGAGAAGAGTTCACCACGAAGGAACGAAGAAACGAAGAATATGATTTTCTTCTTCGTTCCTTCGTGATGAATCCTAAATTTGCACGAAGAAAGGCGAACGCGCCGGGTGGTCGAGCAGGGCGGCGAGGTCGGCGTCGAGCTTGAAGAAGGTGAGCGACGCGCCGGCCATCTCCATACTGGTGGCGTAGCGGCCGATGTACGGGCGGTGGATCGTCACGCCGCGCCCCGTCAACATCTCGTACACCTTGCCGTACATAATATAAAGCTCCTCGGCGGGGGTCGCGCCCAGGCTGTTGACCATCACGGCGACGCGGTCGCCCTCGCCCAGCGGCATGTCGGCCAGCAGCGCCTCGACCACGCGCTCGGTGATCTCGTCGGCGGTTTGCAGCGGCTCGCGCTGCATCCCCGGCTCGCCGTGGATGCCCATGCCGATCTCCATGTCGGCCTCGCCGATGGTGAAGGTGGGCTTGCCAGCGGCCGGCACGGTACACGAACTGAGCGCCACGCCCATCGTGCGGATATTGTCCAGCGCCTTGATCGCCGCCGCCTCCACCTCATCGAGAGAGCCGCCCAGATCGGCCCGCGCCCCGGCGACCTTGAAGGCAAACACCATGCCCGCCACGCCGCGCCGCCGCGCCGCTTCCGCGGGCGGGGCCGACGCCACATCGTCGCGCACCAGCACCGTGCGCACCGCGATATCGTCCATGTCGGCCATCTCCGCGGCCATGTCGAAGTTCATGGTGTCGCCGCCGTAGTTGCCGTAGATGTAGACCACGCCGCGCCCGCCGTGGATCGCCTTCGTCACCTCGTACATCTGCTCGGCGTTGGGCGAGGCGAAGACGTCGCCCACGGCGCAGCCGTCCAGCAGGCCCCGGCCCACGTAGCCCAGGAACACCGGCAGATGCCCGGAGCCGCCGCCCGTCGCCAGCGCGACCTTGCCCTCCACCGGCGCATCGGCGCGGATGATGCAATGCGGATCGCCCGCCGCGTAGCTCAGCATGTCGGGGTGCGCCTTCAGCAGGCTGTCCAGCATTTCGACGACGTAATCGTTCGGGTTGTTGAGGATCTTCTTCATGCGTGCGCCTCCTGTTTGGGGAGTGTGAGGGTTCAAGTTGCGAATCTGTGATTATTATAACGCCGCGGGGCCGGGTGTCAACGCGCGACGCCAAACCCTTTGGACCACTAAACTCGCGAAAGGACGCGAAAGACGCGAAAGCGCCTCTTCGCGTCTTCGTGTTCCAAATCGCCGCGCGTTCTGAGCGCGGGCTACTCGCGCGTCACCAGCAGCTTGTCCACGCGGCGGCCGTCCATGTCCACCACCTCGAAGGTGAAGCCGCCCCACGTGAAGCGGTCGGTGGTTTCCGGGATGCGGCCCAGACAGGCCATCGCAAAGCCGCCCAGCGTCTCGTAGGTTTCCAGCTCCTCATCCGGCAACTCGCCCAGGTCGAAAGTCTCCTTGAAGTCCTCGATGGTCATCAGGCCATCCACCAGCCACGAGCCGTCGGGGCGCTGCGTGACGCGGGGGCGCATGGCCGGCCCCAGCACCTCAAGGTCGCCGCCGATGACGCGGATGAAGTCCTGTGTCGTCGTGATGCCCTGCACCCCGCCGTATTCGTCAATGATGAAGGCGACGCTTTCGCCCGAACCCAGGAAGGAGCGCAACACCTCCAGCGCAGGCGTCCGCTCAGGGTAATAGATGGGTGGATGCAGGACGGCGCGCAGATCGAGCGGTTCCCCGCCCAGGCCGCGGGCCAACAATTCGCGCGCATAGACCACGCCCGCCACATTGTCGGGATCGCCCTCTTTGACGGCATACACCTGGCGCGGGTTGGCGATGATGCTGTTCCGCGTCATATCGGTGGCGTCCTGCACATCCAGCCAGAACATCTCCGTGCGCGGCGTCATCAACGCGGCGGCGCGCAGGTCACCCAGCCGGAACACGCCGCTCACCAGGTCCTCTTCCTCCGCCTCGAAGACCCCCGCATCGGTGGCCTGCCCGATCAGCAGGCGGATTTCTTCTTCGGTCACCGCAGGGCCTTCGGGGGCTTGCACCCGTAGCAGCTTCAGGATGAAGTTCGTGGATGCCATCAGGATCGCCACCACCGGCGTGGTGATGGCGATGAGGAGCTTCATGGGCCGCGCCATCAGCATCGCGATGCGTTCGGGGCTGTTCAGGGCGATCTGCTTGGGAACCAGCTCGCCAATCACCAGCGTGAGATACGTGATGACCAGGACGACGAACCCGAAGGCCAGCGTCGCGCTGTAGGGCGCCAGCGCTGGAATATCGTCAATCAACGCGGCGAGGTTCGCGGCCAGGGTTGCGCCGGCGAACGCGCCCGCCAGGATGCCCACCAGCGTGATGCCGATCTGCACCGCCGATAGAAAGCGTGCCGGCTCCTCCGAGAGATCGAGCGCCGTCTGCGCCGCTGCGTTGCCCGTTTCGGCAATCCATTGCAAGCGCGCCCTGCGCGCCGATACCAGCGCCATCTCCGAGAGGGCGAACGCGCCGTTCGCCAGGACCAGCATCAGGATGATGACGACCTCAAGGGTTGTCGAGCCGATCATCGTGCCTCCTTGTAAGCCTGCTCCGGCCCGTAGCGCCGTTTGTAGCGCGCTGACCTCCGCGCAAGTAGCCACGGCGCTGAGGACAGCGCGCTGAACGGGGACGGTCAGTAATCCAGCAGCGTCTTCACCGCGGCTTCCGGGCGCTCGTAGATCTGCCGGTACGCGTCCACCGCCTGATCGTAGCGGTAGCGCTGCGTGACCATCGGCGCGACCTGCACCCGGCCCGACTCGATCAGCCAGAGCGCCGTGCGCCGCAGCCGATCCAGGTCCCACATAGGGGCGCAGCGATGCGGCATCCCCCATACGGGCATACTGCCCACCAGCGTCAGCCGGTTGTGATGCCACTCCGCGCCCAGGTCGAGCGGGCCGCGGTCGCCCTTGAAGTAGCTGGCGCTCACCAGCAGCCCGCCGGGGTGTACGCTGCGAATCGCGGATTGCAGCGCCCCATACGCGCCGGAGATGTCAATCGCCGCGTCTACCCCCTTGTTCCCCGTCGCGCGCTTGATCTCCACGGCCGGGTCGCACGCTGCGGCGTCCAGCGCCTCATCGGCCCCGAACTGCCGCGCCAGCTCCAGCCGCGCGGGGATGCGATCCACGGCGAAGACGCGCCGCGCGCCGTTCAGCCGGGCGATCTGAATCGCGATCAGCCCCAGCGCGCCCATGCCGAACACGGCGATGTTGTCGCCCACCTTGACGTGCGCGTCATGCACCGCGCCCAGCGCAAAGATCGTCGGGTCGGTGAAGACGGCCAGCTCCGGTTGCATCCCCTCTGCCAGCGGGAAGATCTTCGCCTCGCTGATGGCGTTGGTGGGGCGGTGCGACATCTCGCCGTGGACGATGTCGCCTACGTGGCATTGCGTCACGGCGTCGCCCGTCTCGATCACCTCACCCACCAGCCACGACCCCAGCCGGGTGGGATAGAGGCCCTTGCCCTCGCCGGGCATGAACATCCGTAGCTCCCGATCGAACTCGCGATCCACGAACGGCGTGTCGCCGCTGTAGAGCGACATTTCTGTACCGTGCTTGATCCCGCTGACGATGGCGCGCACGCGCACCTGGTCGGGCAGCAGCGGCGCCTCTTCGTAATCGCGATACTCAATGGTATACGGCGCAGTCACAACAAACTCTCTGGGCATAACTCTCGCTCCTAAATAATAGTTCCTGCTGACCCCAGACCGTGATGGATGGGTTTGAGTGAAGGATACAGGCTTACGTAACTTTCGTAAAGCCGGGCGTAGTGGGCGACGCGGGCGGGGTCGGGGGTAAAAACGCGACGATCGGCCTGCACCGACGCGCAGGCTGTCGCCATGTCGGGGAAGACGCCCGCCCCTACGCCCGCCAGCAGCGCCGCGCCGGTTGCCGCCGCCTCCATCAGTTCCGGCTCGCTCACCGGCAGGTTCAGGCAGTCGGCTTTGAGTTGCGAGAGCAGGCGCAGCCGGGTGACGCCGCCCAGCAGGATCACCTCGTTGGGGGTTTGACCCGTGAGCGCCGTCATCGCCGCGACGTTGTGACGCAGCCAGAACGCCAGCGACTCCAGCAGCCCACGGAAGAGGTCGCCGCGCGTGTGTTCGGGCCGCAGCCCCACCGCCGCGGCCAGGCTGAAGCGGTCGCCCTCCGGCGTGCCCGACCCGATCAGGTGCGGCAGCCAGAGCGGGCCATTTGCCTTCCCAATGCCCATTTCAGCCTCCGCCTCCAGCGCTGCGTAGGGCAGGTCTGCGCCGGCGGGCGACCCGGCCAGCAAGCGCGCCAGCCACTCCACCGCGCCGCCCGCCAGCTTCAGTCCGGCCTTGAGCACATACGCATCGGGCGCGACGTGATGATAGCAGGCGAACCCGCCGCGCGCCGCTGCCGACCCCGTGTAAAAGCCGGGCAACACGCTGAGGACGGCCTGCGCCGTGCCGGTGGAATCCACCAGCGCGCCGGGCCGCCACGCCCCCGCCGCCAGGGCCGCGCATACATGGTCATGCCCGCCCAGGAAGCACGGCGTCCCCGCGGGCAGACCGGTGGCCCGCGCCGCGGCCGCCGCCAGCCCACTCGTGAAACTGCCGGAGGCGTATGGTCGAGGCAGTTGTGCGCGCGTCAGGCCGGTCAGCGCCAGCAGTTCGGGCGACCAGTCGAGCGCGGCCTGGTCGAGCAGGAGCGTCCGTGAGGCGATGGTGTAATCCGTGGCGACGACCCCCGACAACCGCCAGAGCAGATAGTCGGACGCGGAGAGCCATAGTGCCGTGCCCGCGGCCAGATCGGGGTGGTGTGCGCGGATCCACAGCCACTTGGTGACCCCAAACGACGGGCTGACGCGCTGGCCGGTGATGGCGTGTAAGGCGTCCTGGCCGATCTGCGCGTCGAGCCACGCGGCCTGCGGCTCGCTGCGCCGGTCATACCAGGCGATGATCGGATAGAGCGGTTGCATGGCGGCGTCGAGCGGCAGGCCCGCTTCCGCGAAGCTCGCAATTGCCAGCCCCGCGATCGCTCGGCCCGCCGTTTGCCCGCTGAGATCGCGCAGGCAGCCTGCCGCGGCCTGCCAGAGCGCCTCTGGGTCGTGCTCGCTGCGGTCGTCGGCGGGGTGATGCACGGGGGGCGGCCGCGCGGCGGTCGCGACGACGCGCCCGGTCGCGGGATCATACGCGACGGCCTTGATCGTTGTGGTGCCGAGGTCGAGTCCGATGAGGAGGGTGTCCATCATAAGTTAGTCCCATTGCGCACTTCAGTGCGCTCGTTGCCGCGATAGCGCAGAGAACTGCGCGCTACAAACACAGGCCCTTGCTACAAGCCTTTCACGCGTAGCGTCGTGACGATGAGTTGGTTGTCGGCCGGCGCGCCTGTGGCGTCGAGCAACGGCACGCGCTCGCCGGTGATCGGATCATACAGACCGACGATCACGCGATACTCAACCGCCGGGGTTCCTTCCGGGATCGTCACGCGGTATGAGACCTTCAGCGTGTGGCCGGGCTTCCAGGCTGAGGTGGGATAGAGTCCGCCGGTCGGCGGGAGGTCGGTCTGCGCGACGATGTTCCCCGCCGCGTCCTCCACATGGATGAAGACGGTGTAATCCACATCCATATGCGCGAGCGCCTCCCAGTAGAGCGTCAACTCCCAATCGTCGCCGGGGTTGACCTCCGCCGCCGACACGTCGAAGCCGGTGACCCGCGCCAGACCGCCGAAGTCCGCATCCAGCGCGTGCTGCGGCTGCCAGCGCCCCGTCCCGGCAGCGATCTCCAGTTGGCCCAGGATCGGGTAGGTCACCGGCTCACCAGCCGCGTCCGTCACGGGCAGGCGTTCCATCGTGGCGAAGTCATACAGCCCGACCGCCAGCCACGCGGGGCCGGGGCCGATGACGTCTGCCGGGATTTGCAACCGATAACGGTCGCGGATGATCTCGCCGGGCAACCACCGGCGAGTGGGATAGGCCCCGCCGCCGGGGTAGCTGTCCTCCTGGTCGAGCGCCTGCCGCCAGCCGAACGCCTGCACGTAGACGCTGAAGTCGCGATTCATCGGCGCGAGCGCCTGCCAGTAGAGGGTGACGCTCACTTCATCGCCGGGCGTCACGCGGTCGGCGCTGATCTCATAGGCCAGCAAACGCGCAACGCCGCCGTAGTCCAGGTTGACGGGGCGCGCCGTGGCGGGAACCGCCTGCACGAGCAGCTCGGTGGGGCGCGGATAAGCCGGGCGGATGGCGGTGAACGGCGTCAGCGCGGCCAGCGTGAACATCCCGCCTGCGATGACCATTGCGCCCCACCGCTGAGCACGCGGCGGCCAGACGCCCAGCCACCCCAGCGCGAGAAACAGGCAAATCGCGGAGATTGCCGGAAACATCAGCCGCCCCTGTGACGCCGCCGTCTGCGAGGTCCAACGGATCACGCCGGCAAACTCGATGCCGATCCACGCGGCAGGCACGAGCAGCGCGGGCCAGTTGGCGAACCCGGCGGCGCGCCAGCGCGTCAGCCCCCAGGCGACCAGCCCGACCAGCGCGGCGACCGTCGCCAGATCGAGCAGCGTGTAAAGCCATGCCGGGCGCATCAACACGTTCACCGCGCCGAACAGCCCCCAGAAGTTGATACGAAAGCCCTGGAACTCGCTCAACAGTTTCATGAGACCCGGCGCAACGGCTCGTCGCCCCGCGATATTCAGCATCGCGGTCAGCCCGGTGGGGTCGCCATAAAGCCGCCAGTTGCGGAAATACCACCAGCCCGCAATGACGAGCACGGGCAGCGCCACGATCAGCCCCGCGGCCAGCCAGCGCGTGATCCGGCGCGCGGGCGGCAAAGGCGCCTCCGCCTCACCCGGCTCGACGACGAAGACGCGCAATCCCAACGCCAGCGCGACCAGCGGCAAGAGGCCAAGCGCGCCCAGCTTGCTGAGGCAGGCCAGCCCGACGACGCCGCCGAGCAAGATCAGCCGGGGCCACGTTGCGCCGTGCAACACCAGCCGCACCAGCATCAACAGCGCCACCGCTGAAAGCAGCGTCACCAGCACGTCGTTGTTCACCGACGCGCTGATGAAGAGGAACATCGGCAGGAAGGCGTTGACCGCCATCGCCGTCACCGCAATGGCGGGCCGGTGCGGAAAGAGTTCCAGGGCGAGCAGATAGGTGCAGAGCACCGTGCCCGCGGCCAGCAGCAACGAGAGCAGCCGGATCAGGTGGACGGCGAGGGTCGCGCCGCGCCAGGGGTACGCCTCCTGCGTTGTGTGGAGCACCTGGTTCTTGTTATCGAAGGCGAGCGGGATGC
Source organism: Anaerolineae bacterium (assembly GCA_038214535.1). Lineage (GTDB taxonomy): Bacteria > Chloroflexota > Anaerolineae > CG2-30-64-16 > CG2-30-64-16 > JBBQRS01. Next base: position 29,583 of record JBBQRS010000017.1, on the reverse strand, counting down.
CGACCTCGGCGTGGGGGTTCAGGCGCATCAGCGCGGGCAGGTCGGAGGCGTCAATCCACGAGGTCAGCGCGCCCATCAGCGCGTAATAGAGCGGCGGCTGGTTGCCCTCCTGGCCCCAGGATGTCGTTTCGCCGGCACGTTGCACCGGCAGCGCGCCGCCCTCGGCCAGCAGGCGGACGAACGGGTAATGCCGCAGTTCATCGCTGGCCTCCATCACGGGGGTGCTGACGCTGTAGATGACGCCCAACGCCAGGAACAGTCCCAGGATGATCAGCGGCGGCCAGCGGCGGGCGGTAGGGGAAAGAGGTGGTAGGGTCATGGTCATTCGGATGCATTGTAGCACAAGAGGTTCCCTCGCCCTGACTCTCCCTCAGATAACTGCGGTTTTCCGGCAAGCCTTTGTAACCTCTTCGTAGTGACGGCTTTAGCCGTTGTGGCGCGGACCGAACGGCTAAAGCCGTCACTACGAAGAGGGTTGATTCGTGTAATCGTGCAATTCGTGGCAAAATTCTCCCCGTGACCACCGACGCAATTCGCGCCTTCCGACAGGCCTACCTGGATACGCTGCCACCGGACGACCCCGCGCGTGCGGAGCCGATCCCCGCGGACGATTTCGGCGATAGCCCGGAACTGGCCGACGAACTACTGGCGCTGGTGCTGACGGGGCAGAAAACCGCGACCTGCTCCAGCCTGTGGGAGTGGGAGGCTGAGGGCGAAACGCCGCCCACCGTCGACAGTAAGGCGATCTTCCTTGACGGCGCGGGCGCGCCGCGCTGCGTCGCCGAGACAGTGGAAGTGCGGGTGCTGCCGATGGATCAGGTGGACGCGGCGTTCGCGCGCGACGAAGGCGAGGGCGACCTCACCCTGGACTACTGGCGCGCGGCTCACGCAAGTTATTTCACGCGCACGCTGCCGCGCATCGGCCGCGCCTTTGCGCCCGATATGCCGCTGGTCTGCGAGCGCTTTCGCGTCGTCTATCAACCCCGTTCATAGCCCGCTCGTACTCTCCGCTCGTAGTGTGCGCACTACGAGCGAAGAATACGGGCGGGGAATGCGAACGGTTGTCAACAGGATTTCATGCAAGTTTATTCGTGGGAAAACGCGGCAGCTTTTACGCTCTTGATTATTCCGCTCGCCATCTTTGGTGAGTTGGTATATCGCCGGCTGCGCGCGCTGCCCGCCGCGTCGAGTTCCGATGCCCTTCCCGCGCTTTCTATTATCGTGCCGGCGCGTAACGAGGAGGCCAACTTGACCCACCTCTTGCCCACCCTCACGGCGCTGGCCTATGACGGCCCGTATGAAATCATCGTAGTGGACGATAACTCCACCGATGCGACGGCGCAGGTTGCCGCGGCGTGCGGGGCGCAGGTCATCCGCCTGCATGAGCTGCCCGAAGGCTGGCGGGGCAAGCCGCACGCCTGTCACCGCGGCGCGCAGGCCGCCAACGGCGAATGGTTCCTCTTCGTGGATGCCGACACGCTGCACGCGCCCGACGGCCCGGCGCGCGCCGTCCAACTGGCGCTCGATGCGGGGTTGGACGGGCTGAGCCTGTTGCCGCCGGGGCGCTATTTCGGTTACGCCGACCGGCTGGGGCTGACGGCGGCTTTCGCCGGGCTCTTCGCGATGGGCGCGCCGACCGCGGGGATGCTCAACGGGCAGTTCATCCTGTTGCGGCGTGACGTGTACGAAGGGAGCGGCGGCTTTGCGGCGGTGCGGAAGGAGGCGTTGGAGGATGTGGCGCTGGGGCATCGGCTGGCCGCGCAGGGTTACGCCGTGCCGATGGTGCGCGGCGACGACGCGATGCAGGTGAGCATGTACGCGGACGTGCGCCAGATGTGGCATGGGTTGACGCGGCTGGGGCAGGGCGCGCTGCGCTGGTGGGGGCTGCGGGCGCTGCTCACGGCGGCGTTCATTACGGCGCTGGTCTCGCCGTTGATCGCACTGTCGGGTTCCGTGCTGGGCTACCTGCCGTGGACGCGGACGGCGGGCGCGTGGGCCGTCGCGGCGATTTGCATGATCCCCTGGTCGCGCCGGGCCGACCACGTGACCGATGCGCTTTTCTCGCCCCTCGGCGGGCTGATGATCCTTTCGGCGTCGCTCTGGGGCCTCATCAGCCGCGTGCTGGGCATCGGCATCCAGTGGAAGGGTCGCCGCGTTTAGCCCGTTTTGACGTGCGACGCACCTCGCAGGTGCGTTGCACGTTATCTACGCAGCAGCGGCAGCCACAACCTCGGCGCGCGTGGCGTCGCCGTCGCCGTGGGCGTCGGCGTCACGGTCGGGCCGGATGTCGCGCGGGGCAGCGCCACCGGGCCATCCAGCACATTGCTGTCAATGTTGAGCGTCACGCCGCCCCACGTCTCGTTATGTCCCCCGGTATACTGGCGCAACCGCTGCCGGTTCGCCCACAGCGTGTTCGACAGGCACGCCATATTCCACACGCTCGCATCCGGGTTGAAGCCATACGGCGGGAGCCAGTGCGCGGCCCAGATGGCATCGGGCGGCGGCACGTTGCCGGCGTACTGGTTCAGGATGCAGCCCGTGCTATATACCCCTGCCTGGCTGCCCGCCCCCTTGATCCGCTCCGTCCACCCCGTGATGAACGCCTGTGTCGCCAGCAGGCAGGCCGCGTCGGAATAGGAAAAATATTCGAGATCGTAGTAAATCACTGCCCCCGAGCCGTCCGGTTCGGCCAGTTCCAGCGCGACGACCCGCGCGAGCGCGGCCTCCCCCTCCGCCAACCCCTGTTGATAGGCGGTCGCCGGGTCGGCGCTCATCTTGCGGCTCAGTGTGCTGCACGGCGCTTGCGGCCCCACCCAGGTCGGGATGAAGACCCAGCCCTGGGCGCGCAGGGTGCGCAAGTAGCCGGCGCTGAGCGGCGCGTTCGCACAGGCGCGGCTGATCCCGCCGATGTAGAGGTTGACGGCCCGATACGGGCTTTCGGCCATCCACGTTGCCAGTTGTGAGGCCGTGGCGATCTCGCACTTGTCGAAGCCGTGCCCCGCGAACAGTTCGGTCCCGTTGATCGTCTGGGGTTCGCTTGCCGGTTGCCCGACTGACGCGGGCGTGGACGCGCTGCCCGCGGGCCAGGGCAGAGGCGACCACGTTCGCCCACCGTCCGCGCTGCCGAACAGCCCCGTCTCCTGGCGGCACGTGCCGTCCGCGCAGACGCCCCCGGCGCGCACGAGCCACGCCGCAGCGCCCGCGGGCGCGACCGCGACCAGCGTTCCCTCGCCGCGCGGCTCCGGCGCGCGCCCCTCGGTCAGCGCCCACAGCGTCCCGTCATGCGCGATCAGCATTTCGCCGTCCACCCCCGCGACCTGGGCGGCGTCGGTGGCGACCAATCGCCAATCGCCCCCGGTGAGGGACGCGCGGTAAAACGCCGCGGTCGCGTCCTCTCCCAAAACCCACGTCACCGGCAGGATGGTCGCGCCGCCCCGGTTTGATGGCAGACCGTAGCGCGGGCGCACGTCCAAACCCGCACCGATCGGCGCGGGCGCAGCGCGGCGCGTCCACGTGGCCCCGCCGTCCATCGTTTCGTAAAGCGCGTCCCCCGCCGGTCCGCCGGCCGTCCAGCCGTGTTGCGCGTCCGCGAAACGCACCGGCTCGCCGAACGGAATGTCCAGCCGGGTCCAGGTTGCGCCGCCATCGCGCGTGCGGAACAACGCGCCCTCGCGGAAGTTGCTGCTGCCCGCAAACCGCCACACCAACCAGCCATCCGCCGGGTTGGCGAAGAAAAGGTGGGCCTGCGCGATCGGCCCATCGGCATCCGTGCGCGATAAATCGGCCGGTAGAGTCTGCCAGCTACGCCCGCCATCGCGCGTGGCGGCCAGACGCAGGCTGCCGGGGTCATATGGGGCGGCGGCCCCCGGTGCGAGGAGAGCCCAACCGGTGCGCGCATCTGTGAAGAAGCCCGCGATGACATTGCCCCCCGGCGGGGTGATGTCGTCCCATGCTGCGCCCGCCGTCGCGGTGTGGTAAAGCCGACCCCCGGCGGTGAGATAACCTTCCGCGGCCGTTAGCAGTTGCAGCGCGTCCGGCGGCGCATGGCCGGCGGGCGCAGTTGCCAGGGCCGGGGCGGCCAGCGCCGCGGGATTGCAGATCAGGGCAAGACAAAGCAGCACGAGCGCAACAAGGCGCGCCCGTCTGCCCGCAAGGGTGGGTGCGATATCGGTCATAGTGTTCTCGACGGATTTTGGTCTTGAATGGTTCCGAGGGGTAAGGTCATGGGTCAGAAACAGGCCCCGGAGATGAAGCCGGGGCCTGTTTGTCATGCTGTGCTGTGGGCGGTTTAGCGCCCGTCACCGACGCCCACCCCGGCCTACCCGGTGGCAACCGGGGCAAGGCAAGGGACTATACTACCGGTGCGTTGCTTAGTAGGTGATGACCCGCGGGAGTTCCTTCGTCTGCCGAATCCAGTCTTCGACCTCGACGAGGGTCGGCAGCGTGATCGCGATGCCTTGCTCGGTGTTGACGGCGGTCATGCGGTTGAGCAGGTTTGCCGCGTTGCGTTGCGCCAGTTCGGTCACGGTGTCCACGCCGGAGGCTTCCAGCAGGACCGCATAGGCCTCGCCGATGCCCTTGACGCGCCGCAGATCGAGTTGGTTCGCCCAGCGCAGGATGTTGCGTTCGGGTACGCCGGTCGCCTTTGAGAGTTCGGTGCGCCCCGCAGGGGTCGCCGCTTTCATGAGGAAGTCGGCCGGTTTGGCGACGCCGATCCCCTTGAGGTTCGTGAGCACGCCCGCAGGCAGGCCGTCCAGCGTCTCTTCGCTCCAGCCCAGGCGCACTTCGGCGAAGTCCACATCTTCGACGCCCATCGTCTCGCCGACCCATTTGGCCGCGTCAGAGGCCTTGTCCGTGGCGGCTTTCGCCACGTCAGACGCTGCATCGCTCACTGCATCCACGCCGGTGTCAGCCGCCGCGGTCTTCGTCGCTGCGCTGTCAGCCGCCGCTTTGGTCGCGGCCACGGCGCCGGCTCCGGCAGCCGTCGCACCCGCCACGGCGCGGTTCACATCGGTGCGGGCCGGCGGAACCGGCGTGCGCACGGGAACCGGGGGCAGGGGCGGCGGGCTCGGCCGGAAGATCGCGCCGAGGATCGCCGTGATGCCCGCGATGATCGCCATGATGCCCATCATGATCGGCAGGGCCAGCACGCCGCTGAGCGGGTTGAACAGCACCAGGACACCGAGGACGATGCCCAGGATACCGAGGATGACGGAGAGACAACCGCCGCCCTGGAAACCGTCAATCAACAGGGCGATACCGGTGAGGATCGCGAAGAACGCGATAAGCCAACTCGCTGTCACACTGATGGCGATGCTACCCATGATCGGGTGTCTAAGTAACAGTACGCCGGCGATGATCGCTAGCACGCCGCTGATCAACTTCCAGAGCTTGCTGCCCGGCGCGCCGGTGACCATCGCGATTAGCTCCATGATGCCGATCACCAGGAAGTAGAGACCCAATACTAGCGAGAGAGCTAATAGCGTCGGCCCCAGATTGGTCAGGAAGAGCCAACCGAAGATGATAGATGCGAGACCCAGCACGATGCTGAGCCAGCGCGGGGTGGTGTTGTACATGGCCGAATTCATAATACCCTCCGCAGAATGTCGAGGCTTCGTGGGTGGCCGAAGCTGCACATGATCGCGGTGATCGCCACTCCGACCAGGAAAACAACATTCTGAATATAGCACAATCTTGTGCAAAGTAAAAGAGTTTAATCTTACATTCGACAAATCTGGAACAGGCGGGGTTTTTGGAACACGAAGACACGAAGGAGCGCGAAGAACACGAAGCGCGAAGACCGCGAAGCTCCGGCTCCTCGCCCCCCGGGAGAGGCTGGGTGAGGGTCTGGCCGCTTACCCGACCGGCGTCAACCCCGGCGGCACGGTGGGGGTGGCGGCCGGCGTCAGGGTGTGGTCGGGCGTAGGCGTCAGGATGGGCGGCTGCGAGACGGCCCACTGCACCACCAGGTAGAAGAGGACGGCCAGCACGGCGGCGAAGACCGCGGTCGTGCCGAGCCAACTCGGGGCCAGCCCCGTCGTCAGCACCTCGGCCCGGGCGGTGTGCCGCTCTTCGGCGGAGGTCACCACCACCGTGTAGGGATAACGCGTTGTGCGGCCGAACAACGGCCTGCGCCGCAAGCGCGGGAGATAGGCCACGCGGTCGGTCTGCCCCGGCCCCACGGTGACCTCCGCCGGACCGGGCGGGACGAAATTCAGCGCCCGCGTGGGGCTTTCCCACGTCAGCGTGTAGGTGGTGGGCGCGTTGCCCCGGTTTTGAATTTTGACCGCGGCAGCCTGCCCGGCGGGGGTCTGATTCGGCAGCACCTGGACGCCGAACTCATGGACTTCGGGCACGTCGAGCCGGCATTCGATGGCGGTAGTCTGGTCGGGCGACTCGCCGCTGGACACGCGGACGGTGAATGGGCGCTCACCTGCCTGCGCGGATGGGCCGCGCGGCGTCACCACGGTAAACGCCAGCTCTGTCTTCTCGCCGGGGCCGACCAACGCCGTCGGCGCAGGGGAGGTGATCCACGTTGCGGGCAGGCCCTCCAGCGTGGCGGTGTACGTGTCGGACAGCCGCCCGTGATTCGAGGCCGTCAGCGCGATGGTCAGCGCTTCGCCGGGCCGAGCATCGAAGCGCGTGGTCTCCATCAGCAACCCCACGCGCCCCTCCAGTTCGAACATGGCGACGATCAGCGGCAGCGATTTCTCCTCGATCAGCGCCGGCTCGCCCCGGCGCGCGGCGCGCACGACGGCCGCGTAATGTCCCGGTTGGCCGGTTGGGAAGGGCGGCACGTTGATCAACAGCCGCGCCGCGCGTTGCTCTCCCGGCTTGATGCCCAGCAGCGGCGTGGGCGCGCCGGCCCAGGGCGCGGGGATGCCCATGATTGTCAGATCGAAATCCATGCTCATCTCGTCCCGGTTGGTGACGTACACGTCGAGCGAGCCTCTGCCGCCGGGGATCACCACCAGCCGCGCTGGGCTGATCTCGAGCCGCACCGGGCCGGAACGGATGAAGGCGGCCATGTGCGAATCGGGCCGCCCTGCGCGCGGATCAGTGGCCGGCATACCAGGTTCCACTGACGGCGGGCGCGCGGTAGAAATCGGTCCACGGGCGCGCCAGCGCATCTACCAACCCGGTGAGCCGCGCCATGCGTTCGCGCGCCGTCGTGTTCAGGAACTCGCTGCGCGCCGCGTCCTGCAAACCGGTCGCTTCGCGCCAGACGGCGCGCCCCACGGCGACCCCGCTGGCCCCGGCGCGGCAGGCCGTGGTCACCTGGCGCAGGAAGGTTTCGTAGTCTACGGACGCGGAGAGCAGCACCCACGGCGCGCGGCTGGCGGCGGAAAGCTCCGCGCACGCCTCGGCCCAGGCGCGCTCGTCCGGCTCGGCGCTCACGTCCAGCGGGAACTCCACCTTCAGCACGTCCACGCCCGGCCCGACCAGCCGGCGCGCACTCTCGATCACCGCGGGACGCACCTGCGCGCCGGACAGTTTTCTCACGGTCGGATCGGGCGAATACGTGAGGATTTCGAGGAAGATCGGGATGTCGGCCGCGGCGCACTCGGCCACGACTTCCGCCGTGAACGCCTCCATCTCGGCGGCGACCGCGGCGTTGGGGTGGTAGTAGACCAGCAACTTGACGGCGCTGGCCCCCATGCGCCGGATCTTCTCGACGCCCCAGCCGGGCAGGATGCCGGAATGCCGGTCTGTCGGGTAGCCGGAATAGCCGCTGGCTTCCACGGCGACCAGCAGGCCCGTCTGGCCGGGCAGCGCCCCGGATGCGATGCACTGCGCCGCGCCGAACTGCGGGTCGAGCAGCACTGCGGTCGAGACGGGCGCGAGCGCGGCGATGGCCTCACGCTTGAACGCCGACAGCGTCTCATCGGCCACGGCGGCCGGGTCGGCGGGGTGCAGCGCCTGACGCAGATTGTTGCGATGATCGAGCGCCAGCACGGCCAGCGCCCCCCGCGGCGTCGCGCATTGTTGCAACCCGCGCCATTTACCGATTGTCAATGGTTCTGTCGTCATGGCCGGCAGTTTGACCTTTCTCTTACCCTTTGTAGTGACGGCTTTAGCCGTTGCATTGCCGCCCGGCGGCTGAAGCCGCGACTACGAAGGAGGGCGACAGATCGTCATGTCTTACCCTTTGTAGTGACGGCTTCAGCCGTTGCATTGCCCCCGCGGCTGAAGCCGCGACTACGAAGGAGGGCGATGCGCACTTCGCGGCTAAGATCAGCCGCTCGCGCGCAACGGGAACGCGTCCTCGTTGACGATCACCTTCGTGATGTAGCGCACCTCGCCCGGCGCATAGCCCTGTGCTTGCGCCAGATGATAGGCGAGCGCCTGCACCGGCACGACCTCCAGGATGGGGCGCACGACATCGGGCAGGCCGAGGATGGAAAAAGCGCGCAGCCGCTCAGGTGCGCTTGCGGTGTCTGCATCCTCCGTCTCGCCGATGAGCAGCACGCGCCCGCCCAGCCGGGCGACCTCCGCGGCCAGCGTCCGGTTGCGTGCCCCCGGCTGACCGGAGGGCATGAAGAGCGCTGCGGCAAAGCGGTCGTCCACCACCTCGTTCGGCCCCTGCCGGAACTCCGCGGCGTCGAGCGGGACGCCGGGCGTGCGCGCGACCTCTTCGAGCACCAGCCGCCCGCACAACGCCGCGCCCCGCGCCGCGCCGCGCCAGAGCAGGTGGATCGGCCGCGCCGCGCCCAGCAGCGCCATGATCTCCGGCGCGTCGGCCGCCGCGCGCGCGACGACCGCGGGCATCTGCGCCGCCGCGGCTTCCAGGTCGGGCCGTAAACTATCGGCCTCACCCAGCGCCGCCGCGGCCAGCGCCAGCGCGCCCGTCATCATCCCCGTCACCACGTTGATCGAAACCAGATCGTCCTTACGCGTGTTGGTCCAGACGATGTGCGAGGCGGTCTGCGCCAGCGTGCTCTCCGGCTCGTTGGTCAGCGCGACGTAGGGGATGCCTTTGTCGTTCAGCACGCGCGCCAGGGCGACGATCTCCGCCGTCTCGCCGGAGCGCGAGGAAATGACCACATCGGCTTCCCGCAGGGCCTCCGCCGTGTAATAGAGCGCGTCTGATGCATACATCACCGAGGCGACGCGGCCCTTGCCGCCCAGATATGTCACGGCGGGGTAACACAGATAGGCTGCGCTGGCGACGCCGATGAAGACGATCGGGCGCGAACCGCTGAGCGCCTTACCTGCGACATCCAGCCGCGCGCGTTCCGGCCCGTAGAGATGGTCAACCACGTGGGCGAGATTCTCACCCTGGGCCATGAAGTCGGCCCACAACGCATTTTGCACGATTAACCCCACTGTGTTTCTTCGTCAAACAGCAGCGAGGATAGCGCCAGCGAGACGATGCTCACGATGATGCTGCCGAACAGGGCGGGCCAGAACCCGTCAACGGTGAACCCGATGCCCAGCAGGTTGGCGAACCATCCGGCAATCATGAACGCGACGGCGTTGACCACGAAGATGAAGAGACCGAGGGTCAGAACGATGCAGCCGCAGGAAAGCAGCTTGAGAACCGGGCGCACGATCGCGTTCACGAAGCCCAGCACCGCGGCAAACAGCAGCACCGCCAGCCACGCGCTCTGCCCCGTCACCGAGATGCCGGGCACGATCAGGGCCGCCAGCGCGACCGCCGCAGCGATAATCAACCAACGCAAAATGAGTTTCATACGTTACCTCCAAAGATGAATTTCCTGATTGTACCACTCAATCCTCTCTACGCACTTCTTCGCCCACAAGTTTCCCCCATCTCCCAATTTCCCTATCTCCCTATCTACTTGCCTACTCCGTCACCTGCCGCACTGCCGTGCTGAACACCCAGATCGCCCCCACCATCGAGACGGGCAACAGCGCAATCCAACCCCAGGGCCAGCCCGGCTTTGCCGCCTGGGTCGCCGCGCGTTGAACGGCGATCTCCGCCTGAACGGTGGCCGCCGCGCCCGGTGTCGGCTGTGCGGTGACCGCCGGGCCGGGCGCGGGTGCGTCGCCGATCATCTTGAAGGACGCCGCGGTGTCCGCATCGAGGGTCACTCCACCTAAATCCACCCCGTTGTGCGCCAGCAGATAGGCCGTCACCTGCCAGTATTCCGCGGGCTGTAACACGCCGGGGTCCTGCCAGGGCATCGCCGCGGCGATGTAGGCGTGAAGCTGCTGCCCATCACGAAAGCGCTCGGCTACCGTCGCGCCCATGACCGGCGGCACATCGCGCGGAACGACAAAACCGTCCGGCGGGTGGTTGAGCGCGTGGCACTTCGATTGCCAGCAATTCTGGTCTTCGGGCTCCCACTGCGCGATCCAGTCGGGGGTTAGGCCCTGCCCCACATCGCCGTGGCATGCCTTGCATACCAGCCGGTACACCTCCGCGCGCCGTAGTCGGCCTGCGTCGCGTCCGGCCCCAGGTCGGGCATCAGCAGCCCTTTGTGGGTGGCGGCCGGCGCGGGCGTAGGCGGGGCATCCTGCGCGGCAACGGCAACAGGGAGCAAGCATAGGAACAGGGCAGCCAGAATCGCGGCAAGCGTTCGTCTCATGGGCAGGGGACCTCCATCATTCTCGTCGCACTATAGCGCGCCCCTCGCGCGGTGTCAAGCTACGCAGGCGTTACGGCCACCAGCGCCCGACATCGAGGATGGCGCGCGCAATTTCGCGCGATTCCTCTTCATCGCCCAGTGTTTCCAGCCAGGCCGACAACGCCTTCAAATCCGACAACAAGGTGCTGCGTTCCCGGCGAGCCAGCAGCCGCAACGTTTGAGGCCATTGGGCGCGGAGCAAGTCGGGGGGCAGGTGGGGGGCGAGGGCGGCCAGCGCCTCGGCGCGGTACCCGTCGTCGGCGATGCCCGCGGCGGCCTGGAGGGCGGCGCGGAGCAAGTCGGGGGGCAGGTGAGGGGCGAGGGGGGCCAGCGCCTCGGCGCGGGACCCGTCGTCGGCGATGCCCGCGGCGGCCTGGAGGGCGGCGCGGAGCAAGTCGGGGGGCAGGTGGGGGGCGAGGGCGGCCAGGGCGCGGGCGCGGGACCTGAAAAGGTCGTCGGGAATCTGGAAGGCGTACGCCAGCGCAGCCGCCGGGCTCCACCCCGGCAGGTGCTCGATCACCAACTGCACCAGTAACTCGGCCGGGATGTTGCCGGCGAGGCTGTGGACGCTGCTCTCGATCAGCGCGTAGCGCACCTGCCGGCCCAGCGCGCCGGACTGCCCGTCGTTGAACTGCCGGTCGGCCTGCTCCCAGGCTAAGCCCACGTCCGCCAGATATCCCGCGTAGCTCCCCTCCGCCCCGTGCCGGGCCGCCGCCCACGGTTGGGCCGCGCCGTTTTCCTCCGCGACCAGCGCGTGGAGATCCTCCCACCGCTCCGCCTCTGCCAGATGGTAAGCCAGATGCCGCAGCCCGTAGCTGCCGTCCTGCTCCCCCAGCGCGGGCCAGTCGCCGCCGCACGCCTCGCGATAATGGTCCGCAATTCGGGCGTGCGCCTCCATCGTGCGCTGTTTCAGTTCTCCCACCAGCAGCGCGTCACTTCTTGTCACTTCCGCCGTTTCGCCGCGGAGGAAGTCGCGCAGGCTCGCGTGGTACAGGCGATAGCCTTCCCCGTACTTCTGGATGAAGCCGGACCACTCGCCGTTCAGCAGTTGCGCGACCGCATAGGGCGATGCGGTCACACTCGTCCAGCGCAGCAACCGCTCCACGGCGACCGGTTCACGCGCGGCCGCCAGCGCCCCCAGGATCGGCGCGTAGAACCCGTCCCATTGCGGCTGGTCGGCCCACCGTTGCCAAAACGCAGCGTAATACGCTACAAGGCCCGCGGGCAGTTGCGCCAGAACGCGCGGCGCGCGCCGGCCCCGCGCGATGTCACTCAGCACGTAGTGCAGATACATCCAGACGCCCCGGCTCTTCTCCTGCAGCGTCTCCACGAACTGCGCCGCGGCGTATCCCTGCGCCTTCAACTGCCCGGCGATGGCCGGTCGCCCTGCCGCGGCCTCCAGGAATCGGCGCATGTCCTTGAGGTTGTCGTCCCCTTCCGCCGCAAGCGTGACCTCGTGCGGATAGGGCTCGATCCGCAACTCGATCGGCACGGGGTGTTGCGAGAGGATCAGATAGACGCCTTCGGGCAGGATGCGCGGCAGCATCAGCACGTTGTAGCCCGCCGGGGTTCCCGCCTCGTCCAGGGCGTCAATCAGGATCAGCAGCTTCTCTCCCGCTTTAAGTTCACCGGCGGCTTGCCGGATCAGCCGGTCGAAGAAATCGGCGTACCCGACCAGGCTCTGCGGCAGGTGATCGCGCTCGGCGTATGGCTCCAGCCGGTAACGGCTTGCCAGTTGCGCGCTCAGGCTCTGCAGGGCGCGCACCACGCCGCCCTCGCCCGGAGCCTGCTCGGCGAAGAAGTGGGCCGCGCCCCGCTCCCTCGCGACGTGCGCCAGGTAGGCGGTCTTGCCCACGCCCGCCTCTCCCACCAGCAGGAACACGCCGCGATCATTGCCGGACAGGAAGGCATCCAGCTCGGCGTCCAGCCATTCGCGGCCCGTGAAGTTGTCCACGTCCACCCGTTGGTAGACGCTGTCCGGTTGGAGGTATAGCTCGGCGAGGCCGGCGAAGGCAGCGCTGTAGTGGGCGCGGAGCTGGTCCGAAAGGTGCGTCTGTCCATCCGAAATCTGCGCCAGCGCCTTCTTCACCGCGTCGTCATAGCGAGCGGCGTTCTTGATCGCCCGGTCAAGGCTCCCCCGCAATGCAGACACATCATCGGACATCCCCTCAACCTGCTCCAGGGCGCGGCTATCGAAGAAGGGGTCCAATGCCGGTTGCTGTTTGGCTTCCGCTTCCAACCATGTCAGGAAGTCGGCGCAGGGGCCGACGAGGTCGTCCAGGTCGGGCTGAAACGGCGCGTCCTTTCTCCATTCAGCCAACCAGGCTTGCGCCAGCAGCGCCGGGTCGGAGTGGCCGGCGCGCGTCAGGAGCTTCGCCAGCTCCTGGGCCGCCGCCTCTCCGGCCAGGAACTGCCAGTCGAAGAACATGAAGTGGGTGAATCCGGGGTAGTTATGGACGAACGCAGTATACGCGCCGGCGAGTGCCCGTTGGAACGCCAGCTTTGCCGGGTCGCGGCCGATCCATTTTTTCAGGCCCGGCTCGGCCGTGACGATGAGATAACCGAAGACGGCCTCGACGATCCCTCCGAGTATGGCTCCCTCAAGCATTGAGGACCCTTCCTTCCGTGGCGATCATGCAAGCGCAGCAGTGCGTTCGAAACACCAGCAATTTAGCAGAAAGCTGAGGTTTTGTCCATGATCTTGCTCAGCGTGCGGTGCATCCAGTCTGAGAATCCGTGTTGGCCGCGTCAGCCCTCACCCCGGCCCTCTCCGGATTACCGGGGACACGGTGTCCCACAGGACGAGGGAGCGCGGCCCTCACCCCAACCCTCACCCCAACCCTCTCCCACAGGGCGAGGGAGGTGATTCGTGTTTGCCGCCTTCCTGCCATGTCGGTTATACTGCCTATGTACACAACTTGTATCGCACATAGGAGGTGCGCCGTGACCACGCCTGTATTCCCGCCGTCCAGGCAGGGAGCCGAGGACTCGGGCCGCTACTTCCGCTACATGGCGGAGTTTGTCGGTTTTACTGCCGAAGACGCCGCGCGGGTGGCGCGCACAAAGCCGTACATCGAGGCGCGCCTGCCCGAGATCGTGGCCGAGTTCTACGATCATCTCCTGCGCTATCCGCCCACGCGCAAGTTCTTCCAGCGCAAAGATGGTTCGCTCGATACCGACTACGTTGAACTGCGGATGCGCCACCTCTCCAACTTCTGGCTGCGCGCCGCGTCGGGAGAATATGGCGATGACTTCGCGCGCTACGTGGATTACGTGGGCCGCGCCCATACCTCGCATGGGGCCGATCCGAGCATCTACATCGCGGAGCGCTACGTGATCGGGCAGGTGGGGTTCATTTCACATGCCATCAGCCGGGCGCTGGAGCAGGAATTGCGCGTCCTGGACGATCTCGATGCTACGCACGCCGCGCTGGAAGCGTGGGACAAGCTGATGATGGTGATCCTGGAGATGCTCTCACGCGCCTATGGCGGCGAGCGCGAACCGGAGGCGTTCGCGGAACTGGTGGAGGTTTCGCGTGAGGCGGTGGACGCGCTGGCCGCGCACGCCGTCGCGCACGAGCTGGGCGAGGTGCCGCGCGCCGTCACCGAAGTGGTGGTCGCCGCCGAAGCGGAGATTCCCGAAGGCGCGCGCAAGATCGTCGAGGTTGGCGGGCTTTCGGTGGGCGTGTTCCACCACGGGGGCGGCTGGTACGCGCTGCGCAACGTCTGCTTGCATCGGGGCGGCCCCGTGTGCACCGGCGCGCTGGAGGGCGACGAGCTGGTCTGCCCGTGGCACGGCTTCCGCTACGATGTGACCACCGGCCAACTTGCGGATGACCCCTCGGCGGCGCTGGAGCGTTACCCCGTGACCGTGCGCGATGGCCGGGTCTACCTCAGCGTGCCGGCGGCGGAGGATCACGCGGCGCATCCCTCTCTGGACGCGCCGGCGACCGCAAAGGCCGGCGCGCCGCTCACAGCCGACCAGTTTCACCTGAACGACCTGCCGCCGGGCGCGATGCGGCTCGTTCGGGTGGGCGAGGAAACCGTGGTGATCTACAACGTGGCCGGCGCGTTCTACGCCACGCAAGACGCCTGCACGCACACCGGCGCACCGCTCAGCGAGGGCGAACTTGTGGGGACGACCATCACCTGCCCGATCCACGGCTCTTGCTTCGACGTGACCACCGGCGCGGTGCGCTGCGGCCCCGCGAAGCAGCCGCTCGCGACCTACCGGGTGGTGACGGAGGCAGGAATCGGGAGAGTGGAAGCAATATTGTAGAAACCCGGTTTTTCCAAAAAACCGGGTTTCTGGGTGCGTAATTCCTAATTCGTCGTTACCACCGGATGCGCACTTCCACCGGTTTCGGCTTGCCCGGTCGCCGTGGGGGCGGCGGCGGGGGCGGCAGATCACGGTCGGGTACCAGTTTGCCGCCGCGCACCGTAGCCCCCAACACCAGCCCCGCGCTGATCAGCACCAGGTTCTTGATGATGTATTGACCCTCCAGCGTGGGCGCGATAGGGAAGACGGTCCACGTTTCCGCGGGGAAGATCACCAGCGGGGTCGCCGTGCCCAGCATTTGCACCCACAGCAGCGCCAGCGTCAGGCGCAGCGCGCGCCCCGTCAGCAGCCCCATCCCGATCAGCGATTCCCACACCGCCAGGATCAGCACGGCCGTCGCCGGCGGAATCAGCCCGAAGCTCAGCACGCCGATGGTGCGCGCCGCCAGATCCGCCGCGGGGCTGAGCCCTGGGAAGAATTTTAGAAAGCCAAACCAGATAAACACAATGCCCAGGCTGATCCGCAGCGCCGTGATGCCGTGGCGCGCCATCAGGTCGGTTAGCCGGGCATCGAGCCGGTCGTATTGTTCACGCAATTCGTTATCGTCCACCAGTTTATTCCTGTTTGCGGCCTCATCGCCGGAGATATGTTTCACACATGCAGGATAGCCCATCGCGCCCGTGCCCGTCAGTAAGGCGTGTTTCAATGCGGGCGCGTCTCACTACGGGTGGAAGGCAACGTCACGTCACCTGCACTCGATTGACGCGTGCGGGCTATGTGTCGGCCCAAGCGATGGAAAGGGGCTATTGGGGGTAGACGGCCAGAAAATCGGGCACGATCAGTTCCAACGGACAGACCTCAACGCAGGCGGCGCAATCCGTGCATTTGTTGGGATCAATAACGCTCGTGTTGACGCCCTGGTAGATCGCCTTCTCAGGGCACTCTCGCTTGCAACGGCCACACTCGATGCACCCTTTGGTGATGACATGCGCCATGGTAGGGAATTTGCTCCTTGCTCTACGCCGGATCAGGTCCGCTTGGCGGCCAGCAAGCCTTCATCTGCGCGAATCTTGGCCAACGCCTTGACATACGGCATATTGTAGGAGGCGCATCCGACATTCTGCTGGCGGATGCGCAGTTCGATGCAGTTATCGCACGCGGTACACCAATCCACGGTTTCCGGCTTGCCCTCAATCAGCTTGCGCGGCGCGGCCGGGTCGGCCAACGACTGCCGCCCGAAGGCGATCATGTCTACCACGCCCTCGCGGATGTTCTTGTCGCCCCAGTACCACACCGTGTTTTCTTCTTGCTTGACCGCCTGCAAGTTGTTGCGGCCATCGCCGAAGATCGAGTATGCCGAACCGATGACCACGGTCTCCGGTCTGAGATTTCTGCGGTATTGGCTGGAGAAGTAATGATGCAGATACGCATCATCGGGGATCTTTTCGTCCGGCTGAGACAGGGCCAGGGTGATGGAGGGGCTGCCCGCCGATTGCAGGATGTAGTGCGCGCCGCGTTCTTCAAGCCCTTTCGCCAGGGCGATAGACTCGGTGAGATCCATGATCGAGGACGTGGGACCGGCCGAGCCGCAACCGCCGGGGAAACCTTCCCACGCGGAGACTTTGGAACCCATCACGAAATTTGGATCGTTGACTTCGCGCACGATGCGCTCGAAAAGCTCAAAGGCGAACCGGCTGCGATTTTCCCACGACCCACCATATTTCCACTGGCGGTCATTGTACGGACGCAGCAACTGCGAGCCGAGGTAGCCGTGGCACAGCTTCATGTCAATGCCGTCAGCGCCGACGTTATGGGCGATCTTAGCGGCCAGCGTGAACTCGTCCATGATCCGCTCGATGTCTTCTTCTTCGAGCAGATCACCGCCAAAACCGTACAGCGGCTTCACGCAGACCCGTCTGGAGAATTCCGGGCGGCTCAACTCGCCGGAATGGGTCAACTGGAAGATGAAGATCACGCTGTCGTCAATCTTCTTGATTTCTGAGACGAACTTCGCCAGCGCCTTCTCGTTGCGCGGCATGATGCTAAGTTGGGCATCCCGGCCTCTGTGTTCATACGTGACGGTGATGGCCTCGAGGTTGATCAAGGCCGCGCCGCCCCTGGCGAGCTTTGTGTAACGCTCGTAGGTGCGGTCGGTGGGGTTGCCCTCGGGGTCGGAGTCACAACACTCCATCGCGTTGATGATCATCCGGTTTTTGGCGGTATGGGTCCCGATCTTGATGGGCCTGAATAGCGCGTTGTCGTTCCAGTTCTCAGTCATTGAAAATCCTCCGGCTACGTCGCGGGATGTGGCCGGGGGTCATTCCCCGGCGGGTTTGTGAGCATCACTGTATCATATCGTGATTTATGCAACAAATAGCTGTGCGGCGATACGCCAATCCGGTGGCTTGTGGCTTTTAAACCATGGGATTATCATTACCGGCAAACGTGATATGATCCGTGACTTTCAAGGAGCAACGCCCATGAGCTTGATCGGTTCTCTGATGCGCACACTCACCGAGCGCAGCGCCGCCAACCGCAGCATCGCGCAGATCGAGGAGAGCCTGCGTGCGTCGGGCATCGCGGTGGCCGACCGTTTTGCGTCAGCCCCCGATACGCCGGGCAACCGGAATGCCGCCCAACATATCATCGGCATCGAACGTTGGGGGCAGCACCGGCTGGGCTCCGTGTTGGGCGGGAAGCCGGTGATGGACGAATACGACGGCTATCGGCCCGATGATCTGGACTCGATGGCGGCGCTGGCCGACGCGTTCCGCACCACGCGCGCCGACACGCTCGCCCTGGCCGATCAACTGCGCCAGATTGACGGCATCGGGACGCGCACCGTGCCGCACAACGACATGGGCGAAGTTACCAGCCTCGGCTGGCTGGCTTACCTCGACGGTCACGCCTCTCGCGAGAGTCGTCGCGTGCGTTAGTCTCCCCGTTCGTAGCGCGCACTCCTGTGCGCAAGCGATGACGGCGCACGGGAGTGCGCGCTACGAACGGAGACAATTAGCCGGCCAGCGCGTCCGCGATGCGCTCCGCGGCGCGCCCATCGCCGTATGGATTCACCGCACGCGCCATCGCTGCGTGCGCCGCGGGGTCATCCAGCAGCCGCAGCGCCTCCGTTACGATGCGCGCTTCGTCCGCGCCCACCAAGCGCGCCACCCCGGCATCCACCGCTTCGGGCCGCTCCGTAACCTCGCGCATCACCAGCACAGGCACACCCAGCGCCGGCGCTTCCTCTTGAATCCCGCCCGAGTCCGTCAGAATCAACCGGCTGCGCTTCATCATGTTCACCAGCGTGAGATAGTCCACCGGCTCGATGAGGGTCAGGTTGGGCAGGTCTGCTAACATGCGGTGCGCCACCTCACGGACGTTGGGGTTGGGATGCACGGGGTAGATGATCTGGGCACGCCCGCGGGTTTGCGCGGCGATCTCGCGCAGTGCTGTGTAGATGCGCTCGAGCGGCGCGCCGAAGCTCTCGCGCCGGTGCGCGGTCACCAGGATCAACGGCAAGGCCGGATCGAGGCGCGCCAGGGCGCTATCGGCCGGCGGCGTCCAGGGCCGTCCCGCCACGTCGCGCAGGGCGTCTACCACGGTGTTCCCCGTCACGAGGATGCGCTCCGCCGCGATCCCTTCGCGCAACAGGTTCTCGCGTGAACGCGCTGTGGGCGCAAAACAGAGGTCGCTGATGTGATCGGTGACGACGCGGTTCATCTCTTCGGGGAAGGGATTCGCCATATCGCCGGTGCGCAAACCGGCCTCCACGTGGCCGACGCGCGCGCGCCGGTGGTGCGCCGCAATCGCCGACGCCATGACCGTTGTCGTGTCGCCCTGCACCAGCACCCAGTCGGGTTGCATCTCGCCCAGCAATGGGTCGAGCCGCTCAAGCAGGCGCGCGGCCACCATCGAAGGCGTCTGCCCCGGCTGCATCAGGTTCAGGTCTACGTCCGGCGTGATGTCGAACAGCGCCAACACCTGATCGAGCATCTCGCGATGCTGCGCCGTCGCCAACGTCAGCGTCTCGAAATCAGCGGGGCGCGCCGCCAGGGCTTTGATGACAGGGGCCATCTTGATGGCCTCGGGCCGGGTTCCGAACACAACCAACACGCGGAGCTTCGTCACAATCTGTTTCTCCCTCATAAAAGCCGATCGTTTCCGCTCATTATAAAACATGCCCGCCTTCAGCGCGAAGGCGGGGATGTCGCGGGCGACCACACAGGGTCGCCCCGACGACGAGCGACAACGGTGATGTCGGGGCGGGCCTATGTGCCCGCCCAATATCAGAGTTACGAACAGATGCTCAGGCCTTGCCGGCGGCCCCGAACAAGCGCAGATGATACGCTGCCCGCTCGCAGACGGTATCGTTCATGATGCGGCTGAACTCGAAGAAGTTGGGATCGCCCTCGCGCGCCGCGGCCAGCATCCGGCGTTTGCTCTCCTGGAACAGGTCGGTCGCAATGTTGATCTTGGCGATGCCGCGCTCAACGGCCCCGCAAAACTGCGCTTCGGTCAGCCCCGATCCGCCGTGCATCACCAGCGGGAGGGTCACCTGATCGGCGATCTCCTCTAGCAGGCCCAGATCGAGTTGCGGGTCGCCCTGGAAAACGCCGTGGGCCGACCCGAACGCCACCGCCAGGAAGTCTACGCCGGTTTGCTCGACGAAGGGCGCGACGACGGCCGGGTCGGTGAAGCCGATGCGTTGCGCGCCGAATGCCTGGTACTCGTTGCCCGAACCGACGTGGCCCAGCTCCGCCTCGACGCCGACGCCCATCGCGTGCGCAGTACGCGCCACGGCCGCGGTCGTCTCGATGTTCTCCTCGATGGGCCGGCGCGACCCGTCATACATCACGTCCGTAAAGCCCAGCTTGATCGCGAGCATACACTGCTCGAACGATTGCCCGTGATCCAACATCACGGAGACCGGCCCCGGCGCGGACGCAGCGCGCTCGATCAGATAGGCGGCGAAGGCCGCCACGTTCGGGCGCTCCAGCAGCCCGGAGTAAATGGCGACGATCCCCGGCGCGTGCGTTTCTTCCAGCGCCTGGAACATTCCCTCGGTGGTTTCCATATTGAATGTATCGAACAACGGCACGGCGTACTTTTCGCTGCGCCCGCGCTTCAATTGTTCGACGATTGAGACTAATGGCATCGTTTTCCTCTTCTCCTGGGTCAGCTATTTCTTTGACGCGTGCGCGGTTCGCATCTGAGGGGATGCGAACTCCGCGATCCCCGTAGGGGCGGTGTCTCCCCGTCCTCGCGTCATTTACGGAATTGCCTGCAAGGGCGGGGCAACCCCGCCCCTACGTCATCCGCTTATCCGTTCCGTATCCGCTGCCGCCGCCGGTAACACAATCCCGCGCGCGGCCAGGAACGCCAACGTTTCCGCGAACGTCGGGATGCCGGCGCGGCCGCCCAGCTTGCGCAGCTTCAGCGCGCTGACCGCCGTGGCGAACTGTGCCGTCTGGCGCACGTCCCAGCCCTGCAACAGCCCGACGATATACGCGCCGTGGAACACGTCGCCTGCGCCCGTCGTGTCCAGTACCTCCACGTCGAAGCTGGGGGTGTGGAAGCGTTGGTCCGCGGTGACGGTATACGCGCCGTCCTTGCCCTCCGTTTGCACCACGACCTGCGGCCCCATCTGCGTGATCGCCGCGCCCACCTCCCACAGGTCGGCCAGGCCCGTGAGCGCGGGGCCGAATCCCGAACCCGTGATCACGATGTCGGCCTCTTCGACCAGCGCGCGCATGGCCGGGCGCACCGGCTCGTGCGTGGAGGAGCCGTCCAGCACCACCGTCTTGCCCGCTTCGTGCATCCAGCGCGCGGCGACCAGCGCCGCCTCGGCGTGCGCGCCGTCCAGGTGCAGATAATCCGCGGCGACGATGTAGTCCCGGTTGATCTCGGCGGGCGTCAGGGGAGTGCGCGCCCAGTGCTTGTAGCCTGAGAAGACCCGCTCGCCCGTCTCGGCGTGGACGCTCACCAGCACCGTCTGGTCTTCCGGGCCATCCCGACGCACCAATTGGCTCACGTCCAGCCCCTGCTCGACCAGCGTCTGCATCTTGATGTCGCCTAGCCGGTCGCTGCCGCAGGTGCCGATGAACCCCGCCGGCACGCCCAGCCGCTGCACCGCCACCACCGCCGTCGCCACCGGGCCGCCGCCGTCAATCGCCGCCGCCTCCAGCCGCGTGCCGTGCTCCCACGTGGGCATGTCATACATCCGCAGCACGATATCCAGGCACGCCATGCCCAGCCCCACAACCCTGATTCCGCTCATGCGCGCTCGCTTCTTCGTGGTGACTAATTCACAATGACGGGTTCGATGTCGAGGAACTTGCAGGCGAGGACCAGCGGCTCGACCAGGTCGCCGTGGATCATGCTCGCGTGGTGGATGAAGCCCTCTTCGACCAGCGTGCGATAGAGCTTCGCGTGATCGCTCACCTCGACCCACGACCACGTACCGGCCAGCGTCTCGTCCGATGGCACGGCGTCCCCGCGCGCGATCAGCATCTTCCACGCGTTGTCATATTCGGCCAGCCGGCAGAAGGTCACTTTGCCCGGCCGGACGCGGAACTGATAGAGCCCCGCCTGGGCATCCTCGTCGGGCGTGGGCAGCGCGCCCGCCATATCCTTGCGCGAGCGCAGCGCGACCTCTTCCTTCGTGCGCGCCAGCGAAACGGGGGCGTTGCCGCAGTGCCACGCCAGGAGCCAGTTCGGGTTTTCGCGGTGCTGGATGGTCCAGTCCACGAAGTGGGGCGGGTATTCGCCCATCGCCGCGTGATAGGTCGCCAGCATCGCCACCGCGCCCAACACGTCCGTCTCGCACGCCGTGGGGACGACGTTGTCGGTTAGCCGGCCATACACCGCGCACACCGAAATGCCGGTCAACTGCTGGACCGACGGCCAGCACTGCACGGCCATGGCCGAGAGTTTATTCGTCCGCGCGAAGTCGCTCAGCGCGACCTCCAGTTTGGCCGCATTGACGAGATAGTGATCCGAGACGGTGATTTCCGCCACGCTGCCGCGCACGTTGGCGATCACTTCCTGCACGCGCGGGTCGTCGTCGTTCAGGGCGTCTGCCCGCCCGGTGACGTCCGAGATGTTGGCGTAGACCATGTTCTGGCCGAACTTCTGGATCAGCGCGACCTCGTCATAGCCTACCGTCTCGAACGTGGGCGGGCGCACGCCGACCTGACCCAGCCGCGCCCCGCGCAGCCCCTTGACCACGGCGGCGGCGCGCACGAACTTGTCTATCTCGGCCAGGAATTCGGGTTCATCGGGGAAGAAGATGCCCGCGTAGTGGAAGGGGATCTTGCGCCGGTAGAGCGCCGAAGCCATCGAGAGGTTGCCGCAATAGGAGTCGGAGGCGCGGGCCATAGCCGGGCCTTCCAGCGCCGGCGGCTCCTTCGTCGCGTACAGCAGCACCGGCACGTCCAGCTTTTCCGCGATCTTGGCCGCCGAGCGCTCGTCGCCGAAATCCAGCGGGCACAGGATCAACGCGTCCACGTGCTGGCGGGCGAAATATTCGGCCACGGCTTCGGCCTCGTCCAGGTTGTGTACGCCGCCCAGCGCCACCGCGCCCGTCTCCGGGTTCGGTTGGCTGCCTTCCGGCCCGACGCCGGGAACCACCACTTCGACCCCCGGCAGGCTTTCGATGGCCGCCAGGCTCTCGTCGCGCATCTTCTGCGTCCAGAACGTCCAGGCGAAACGATAAGAGGGAACGAACCCGACCTTGATTGAAACCGACATGCTGACATCTCCTAGACATAATGATGCCCGGGAACGACGTCCCGGGCAGTCTGACCGCTCGCAAAAACCGGGTTTCTGCGGCTGCACCGGAACCCCGGTTTTTTAATGATGGCCCCGAGTGTGTTTCTAACGCACTTTACTCGGTTAAGCCGGTCACTTCAATGACCCGCGTCATGCTCTATCCATAGAGAAACCCGGTTTCTCCGGCTTTGCCGGAAACCGGGTTTCTATCACGTGTCTACGTGTCTACTTGTTTCCTTGTCTACTTGGTTTCCTTGTCTACTTGCCTACCCCTTCAACGACCCCGCCAGCAGCCCGCGCATGAAGAAGCGGCCCAGCAACAGGTAGACGATGATCGTCGGCAGCGCCGCAATCAGCGCGCCCGACATCTGCACCTGCCACTGCGTGGTGTATGTCCCCGCGAGGTTCTTCACCGCCACGTTCACCGGCGCGAGGTTTGGCCGGCTGACGACGATCAACCCGATCAGGTAGTCGTTCCAGATCGTCGTGAACTGCCAGATCAGCACCACTGCGAACGCCGGGAAGGAGATCGGCAGCAGGATCCAGCGATAGATGCTCCAGAACCCGCAGCCGTCAATCTTCGAGGCGTCAATCAGCTCGTTCGGGATCGCCGCGTAGTAGCCGCGGAACATCAGCGCGGCGATCGGGATGCCGAAGACGCAGTGGGTGAAGATCACCCCGGTGAGTTTCCCGTAGAGGCCCATCTTCTGCAGCGTGAACACGAGTGGGATCAGCACGCCCTGATAGGGCAGGAACATCCCGACCAGGAAGAGCATGAAGATGATATTCGAGCCGGGGAACTTCCACTTGGCGAAGACGTAGCCGTTGATCGAGCCCCAGACCGCCGAGATGAGCGCGGCCGGAACGGTGATCACGAAGCTATTCTTGAAGTTCGGCGCGACCTTCTCCCATGCCTGGATGAAGCCATCCAGCGAAATGGGATTTGGGAACGCCCACATCGTCGCGATGTTGACCTGGTCGTAGGTCTTCATGCCGGTAATCAACATCAGATAGACCGGCAGCAGGAACCAGATCGCCGCCAGGATCAGCGTACCATAGACGAGGATCCGAGACCAGTGGAACGGTTTGGAGGGCGTCTTGCTTTTTTCTGCCGTGGTCGCAACGTCGGGCGTGGTGGCGGTCATTGCGCATCCTCCAGTTGCAGGCTGGCGAGATATGGCCCCACCAACAGCGCGGCCAGCATGATCATCACGCTGGCGATCACCGCGCCCAGTGCGATGCGGTTCGATTGGAAGGTGAGTTGGAACATATGGAACGCGAGCATATCGGTGCTGAACGCCGCGCCCGTGCCCAGCACGGCCGGGATGTCGAACACTCGGATGGAGCCCATCCCCGTGAGGACGATCACGGTGAACGTCACCGGGGCCAGCAACGGGATGATGATGTGTCGGTAGAGCTGCCAGGTGCTGGCGCCGTCAATGGCCGCGGCTTCCTTCAACTCGGCGTTGATGCCGCGCAGACCCGCCAGATAAAGCGCCATGACATAGCCCGCGAACTGCCATGAGGCGGCGATGGTCACCGCCAGGATGCCCCATTTCGGCGTCGTATACCACTTGCTGTCGAGGCCCAGCAGTTGATTCAGGCCCGCCTGCGGGAACATCAGCCAGCGCCAGACGACGCCGGTGACGATGCCGGAGACTGCAAACGGGAAGACGAAGATCGTGCGGAACACTGCCTCACTCTTGATCTTGGAATCCAGCAGCGAGGCGAGCACAAAGCCGATGACGATACACTGCGTCATGAAGCCGCCCGCAAACAGCACCAGATTACGCATGTCAATCCGGAAACGCGGGTCGTTGAACATACGGACGTAGTTTTGCAGTCCGACGAAGGTGAAGTCCGGCTTCAGCGTAGGCCACTTCACCGTAGACACGTAGAACGTGTAGAAGATGAAGGCGTAGATGAAAATGCTCACAAAAATCATTGC
Organism: Anaerolineae bacterium; assembly: GCA_038214535.1. Lineage (GTDB taxonomy): Bacteria > Chloroflexota > Anaerolineae > CG2-30-64-16 > CG2-30-64-16 > JBBQRS01. Next base: position 4,995 of record JBBQRS010000017.1, on the reverse strand, counting down.
GGGTACAAGCACAAGGATAGCCGTCAGGTTGTCGCCACGCAACCGGAAGCCATTATCCTTTTTCTTGTTGGTAGGAATGGGGGCGGCAGCGCCGCCCCCATTCGCTGACGCAACTGCGTCAGCTTGTCTTGTAACCGGCATCAGTGGCTGCCGTGAGGAGTGCTGACTTGGCCGCTTCTACGTCCTTGTTCGAGGCGAAGACGTTGACGGCGTTCATGAAATCGGTCATGAAGGCGAGCCCTGCGGCTGCGCCATGGACGAGGCTCGGCACGATCGTGTCGGTCTTCCAGTGTTCGATGGCCCACTTGTGGTAGTCGGTGTACAGGCTCAGGTCCGCATCGGTGCGCGCCGGGATCGAGCCCTTGGCCGGGTTGAAGGCGTCCTGGCCTTCCTTCGAGCCGCAGACCTTCAGCCAGCCCAGGGCGGCTTCGCGGTTCTTGACGTCCTTCGGCAAGGGGAACGAATCGGAGAGCATCTGGTAGATGTCGGTGTTGCCCGGCGCCGGCTGCCAGGTGAAGTCCCTGAAGTCCTTGCTCCATAGCACGCCCGGCGTCCAGTCGCCCATAATCATCATGGCGGCCTTGCCCGTGACGAACAGGTCGTTGACGTCGCCCCAACTCGTCGCCAGATAGTCCGGGTTGGCGTAGTCGAGCATCTTCCCCAGCATTTGCAGGCCGGTGGTGATATCTTCGTCCGCCCAGCTCGTCTTGCCGTTGAAGAGGCCAGCGAATTTCTCCGGCCCCATGAGCGCGATGAGCATAGTCTCCCAGACCTGGGCGGTGAAGCCGGCGGCGTTCTCGGCGATCAGGATCGCAGGGATGCCCATTTCCTTGAACTTCTCGGCGACCACGAAGAACTCATCCCAGGTCTTCGGCACTTCGACGCCCGCATCCGCGAACGGCTTGTCGGCAGCCCACAGGACGTTGGCTCGGTGAATGTTGACGGGCACGGACCAGGGCTTGCCGTCTTTCGAGGCGATCTCGATCAACAGGGGCGGGAAGACCTTGTCCCAGCCCTCATCCGCATAGAGCGTATCCAGCGGTTCCATCAGACCGGCCTCGACGTAGGAGCCAACGAGCAACTCGCCGCCCAGGTGAATCTGGAAGGATTCGGGCGGGTCGCCGCCCATCATGCGGGTCTGGAGGACGGCTTTCATGTCGCCGCCGGACGAGGTGCCGCCGGCAATTGCCGCATTGACGATCTCGACGTTGGGGTAGCGCTCCTTCATGACCTTGAACAGGCCTTCCAGCGCTTCGATTTCGCCGCCGGAGGTCCACCAGGAGAAGATCTCCAGCTTGCCGGTGACGTCAGCGCCAGCAGGGGCTTCCGCTGCGGGGGCTTCCGCGACGGCTGTCGCGACTGCGGCGACGGTGGGGGCGCCTTCTGCAACTTTCTCTGCGACTGCGGTGGCCGCGGGGGCGACCTGGGCGGGGGTAGCGGCGCAACCTGCGACTGCTGCGGCAGCAGCGCCGACGGCGCTGACCTTCAAGAACTCGCGACGATTGATGATCCGATGCTTCATTGCTTCTGACCTCCTGAGGATATATGCGAGTGATCGCTGGGAAGCATTCTCACATATGCAGGAAGACTTGTCAAGTGTGAAAAAACGGGAAAGGAGGGAGAAATTACGAATTACGAATTGAGAATTACGCATTGCAGACGGCGTATGTTTGACGTCTTCTGAATTCGTAATTCCGGCTCTTTGAGGATTAGTGTGCTGTAGTTGACGATACCAGGGCCAATCTGGGTAAGATGTGGAGCTCAACCGCGCCCATCGGCCTGGAGGTGGCTCCGGTGTCAGACCGCATACCGAATGCCAGTGGGTTCGTCAAAGCCGGAGATCCACAGGCTTTAACCCGTCTGCTGGATTTGGCCGAGTTCAAGGTCACCGGCGTCGAATATGATGCTCGGTTAGGTTGCTTGATCGTGCTTTGCCAGCACGTTTGGGACGTGGCAGTGTGCCCGGACTGCCAGCATCTGTCGACGCAGGTCCATCAGTACCACCGGCGGGTGGTGCGTGATTTGGCCTGGGCCGGGCACTGCTGCTACCTGAAGTTCTCGGCGCGGCGCTTCCAATGCGCGCACTGTCGGCGTCCCTTCGCCGTGCTGGCGGAACGCCCCAAGGAGGCCTTGGAAGCCTACCTGGATACCTAGAGCGCCGCCCAGCGGGCCGCCGTGGCAGAGGTCGCCATGGACTTGTGGTTGCCCTCTCGGTTGGCCGTGGAAACCATGCTGCCCACCGCCCGCATCAATGGTGACCGCTTCCATGTCATGAAGAACCGCAATGACCGGGGCACCACGGCGCGCCGTGAGATTCAGCGCCAGGCCGACGCACCCACCAAGCAACACCTCAAGGGCTGCCGTTGGCTCTTGGTCAAGAATCAGGCTGACCTCTCCGCCGCCGAGCGCAACCAGTTGGAGCAAGCGTTGGCCGCTTCACCCACGCTGCAGCAATTACATCAACTCAAGGAACAGTTCCGCGCGATCTTCGAGACCGCGCCTGAGCGCCCTACCGCCGCCCGCCAGTTGCAAGCGTGGGTCACCGCGGTCGAGCATAGTGGCCTGACGCGTTTGGCGGCCTTCCTGACCACGTTGCGCAACTGGTGGGACCCCATTCTGAACTACTTCAACGACCACATCACCCGCGGCCGGGTCGAAGGCTTGAATAACAAGGGCAAGCTCATCAAGCGCCGCGCCTACGGCTTCCGCAACTTCGAACATTTCCGCCTGCGCTTGCTCGTCGAGTGCGATGGCGCAGGGTGAGCACACTTTTGCTCAAAGAGCCTCCTTTATGATCAGGCCTCAACGTGTTGCGCTTCAGCAGCGCGCCTCACGGATTCAGTGTAGCGAAAGCCTACTGCGCGTCTGCTGGAAGCGCTTGTTAGACGCTCCGCGCCGCAGCGGCAGTGTCATCATCCGGCTGCCGGAGGTAGGCTCGCTGGCGGCATTGCACCAATCTGCTGCATGAGCTCCATTGTGTCGAGAAGGCCCCACATTTCGGCAATTTTGCCATCTTCTATACGCATGATCCCCATCTCCACTATGGATATCTGTCTATAGGTGGCGGCGATGCCCATGAACTCGCCCGAATGAGTCATCTCCAACCTGGTACGGAAAGCTACCTTATCACCTTCCGCAACCATGTCTTCTTCAACGTGTCGGGCATCCGAGGAGGCTGCGCCGAACATGGCCATCCGCTGCTGTGTGGCGCTCAGGTCCTTTGGCGGGGACCCCGCCACATGGTAGGTGAAGCCAGGGCCCAACAACTCTTCCGGAACCCTTTGATTGTGCCCGAGCAGTTCGAAGAACCTGCGGACAAGGACCTTGTTCTCTTGGGACATGTTTTCCTCCTGAGCCGACCGTATGCCCGCAGTTCTCTACATCCTCTCCCCACGCATAGGACATGGGCACCCAGTCAGGGGATGCGGCCTAACGGCCGGCTTCACCTGCGGCTGCGCCGCCGTGACTTGCGCGGCCCACGATCTGACCGGCGCAGCCGTCCGCTGAAACCGGTTGTTAGGCGGCCGTCACGCTGCTTCCTTTCGGCCCTGACGGGCCAAGAGTGTTTCTCCATCATTTCACTATTTCACATATCCTCTTCGCTGGCCCGGCTCCTTCGACCAGAAGTGTCGTGCGTTAGCGCTCTCCCAACTGCCCGAGGGTGCTGTCGATGGAACGCATCAATTTGCCGACGGCGCCGTCAACGGCCTCATCCACAGTCGCCGCCTGATGGCTCACAGCGATCGGCTGGAGACCGGCGAGACGGGCCTCCAGCAGGCAGCGTTTATCCTCGGCGCCGAATTTCTTGTCGCTGTTCTCGTCGCTAAGATGGACTTCCACCCGTGTGATTTGCTCGCTGAAGCGTTCCAGACTGTTCCTCACCACGGCTTTGATCTGTTGCGCTAGTTCTTGATCGCCTTCGATGTTGCTATCAGTGTTGATCTGAATGATCATGTGTCTATCCTTTCGTATGCCTGTCTTATGGCATGCGTGTCCATTGTGACTCCGGCCTCAATAACGGTAGATGGCAGCTATTCCCGTCTCCGTCGGCATCCGCTCGGCGGGGACGATTACGACTTGTCCGCCCATCTTCAGTGCCAGCGTTCCCAGGTCGTCGAGCAGGTCATCAACCTCCGGGTGGGCTAGGTCGCCAGACACGATGGCGCCGGTCGCCGCGTCTATGTGACCGGGAATCGCGCGGCGAGCTTCGATGAGCAGCGTTGCGACACGCCCGTCCACGACCGCCTTGGCGACCTGCGCCAGTTCATCGTGACCGAGCTCATTGGCTCTTGCGCTGCCGAACTCTTCGACCAGTGCGGCCAGCCGCGCCAGATAGTGAGGCTCGAGGACTTGCCAGGCGCGCTGGTGGAGTTCGTCGATGGACGACAGAGCATCCGGGTGGATATCGATGCTTTCTTCGATCAAGAACGGGTTGGCGCTTACTTCGTGAAACATATGATGATGCTCCGGCAGCGCCGCCAGGATCAGTGGCAAACCCGATGGCTGCGAGTGGTACTCCAGGATCCCACGGTCAACGGCGCGGAAGAAGCGTTCCGCATCGATGTCAACCTCAGCCTTTTTCCCCCCGTGGCCATGGTGCATGGGTGACTGGGTTCCACCCACGCCTCCGTATGAGGCGACAGTGAGGTGTGGATCGGTCAATTCTTCCCCCAGCGCATCGGTAAGTGTGTGCGGCACATCCTGGTCCAGTTCGATCTCGTCCAAGGCATCACGGGTACCTTCATAGAGTTTGATCTCCTGACGGTTCAAGCCGAGAATTTGAAAACGGTCGGCTGATTGAAGGATGCGCAGCAGGGGTTTGGTGTGGAAGCTATCCGCCACTACAGCCAATGCGGCGACCGGTCGCTGGAGTTTGTAGACTCGGAAAATGTCTTTCGCACCCAGCACAGCCAGCCCGTCAAGGGTGTGATTCCAGAAGTCGCGGTCGTCAGCCAATGCCAGGAACGGTTCCAGAAGTGGCCGGACCTCGTCCTT
>JBBQRS010000016.1:0-57231 GCA_038214535.1 Anaerolineae bacterium | reverse complement strand
GCGGAGCGTCACGGCATTGCGGTGTGGAGCGGCGACTATCAGGAAGTGCTAAGTCGCAATACTGTGGATGCCGTGGTGATCGCCACGCCAACGAACACGCACGTCGAGGTGGTGAAGGCAGCCGCGGCGGCAAAAAAGCAGGTGTTCTGCGAAAAACCGCTGGCGCTGACGGTGGCAGGCTGTGACGAGGCGATCCAGGCAACCGATCAAGCAGGCGTCCGGTTGATGGTGGGGCTGGTGCGACGCTATGACATGGCCTACCGGCAGGCGAAGCAAAAAATCGAGGAGGGCGCGATTGGCAGGCCGGTGAGCTACAAGGGGATCGGGCACGACGCCAAACGCACCAGCCTGGAATTCGCCCGGCGCGAGTCGAGCGGCGGCATCATCATGGATATGGGCATCCACGACTTCGACATGGCACGGTGGCTGATGGGCGACGAGGTGATGCGCGTGCACAGCGAGGGTGCCTGCCTGGTCTACCCGGAGCTGGCCGAAGTCGGCGACATTGATAACGCCGTGATCAACCTGAAATTCGCCAATGGAGCCATCGGCAACATTGACCTGAGCCGCAATGCCGTGTATTGGTTCGACACGCGGTCAGAGGTGCTGGGGTCAGAGGGCGGGTTACGCATCGGGCGCGACCGGCAGAGTGACGCCATCATGACCCTGCGCGACGGCCTCGCCCAGGACCTGATGCTCCAGCACCAGAACCGTTTCCGCGACGCATTCCTGGCGGAGATCCGCGACTTCGCCCGCTGCGTCCGTGAGGGCACGCCGCCCGCAGTCACCGGGGCGGATGCGCGGGCCGCGACGGCCATCGCCGAGGCAGCGGTGCGCTCGCTGGATGAGGGGCGCGCGGTGATGGTGGACGAGGTGATGAAGGCAGCGGATCAAAACGGATAAGCGGATTGCAACGCGGATAACTCGTTCAATTCGTTGCAAAAAATAGTAAGGAGATTTAGAACATGAAGTACACACGGTTGGGAAGATCAAATCTAAAAGTGAGCCGGGTTTGCCTGGGGACGATGCACTTCGGGCAGGTGACGCCGGAAGACGAGGCGTTTCGCATCATGGACCGGGCGCTGGAGATGGGGATTAACTTCTTCGATACGGCAAACGTCTATGGCGGCAACGGCCTGACCGAAGAAGTAATCGGCAGGTGGTTTGCGCAAGGCGGCGGGCGACGCGAGAAGGTCGTACTGGCGACGAAGGTCTACGGGCAGATGACCAGCGACCCGGGGCCGAACGAAGAAGGCGGCATCTCGGCGTATAAGGTCTACCGACAGGCGCAGGATTCGCTGCGACGATTGCAGACCGATCACATTGATCTGTACCAGGTGCATCACATTGACCGCACCATCACGGGCGCGGAGTTCTGGGGCACGTTCGAGCGGCTGATCGCGGATGGCGACGTGCTGTACCTGGGGACCAGCAACTTCCCCGGTTGGGGGTTGGCGAAATATCAGAGCATCGCCAACCAGCGCGGGTTGCTGGGCATCGTCTCTGAACAGAGCATGTATAACCTGCTGTGCCGCTATCCCGAACTGGAGGTATTGCCCGCGGCGCTGGAGTTCGGCATCGGCGTGATCCCCTATATGCCACTGGCCGGCGGGCTGCTGACGGGCAAGAAGCAGTCCGTGGAAGGCTCGCGCACGGCGCAGGTGGAGGAGGAATACGGTATTCCGGTAAACGCTAACGCACGGCTGGAGGCGTTCTCCGCATTGTGCGCCGAGTTGGGCGAGAGGGAGTCCGTGGTGGCGCTTGCGTGGACCCTAGCGCATCCGGCGGTTGCGTCGCCGATTGTCGGAGTGCGAACGATGGGCCATCTGGATGGATTGGAGCGCGCCGCAGAGCTGGAGCTGAGTGCGGAGACGCTGAAGCGCCTGGATGAAATCTTCCCGCTGAACGAAGGTCGCCCGCTGCGCACGGCAGTCGCCCCGGAAGCGTATGCGTGGTAAGGAGGGAAGGAGACAAGTAGGCAAGTAGATAAGTAGACAAGGGACACGTAAACAAACAAGGAAATTGGTGATCGCGTCCTTGTCTACCTGTCTACTTGTTTCCTTGTCTACCTGTTTCCTTCCTCTCCCTCCGGCCAGACGGGATAATACATGAGCCACTGGTCGGGGGTTTCGGCGATCCAGCGTTCGATGATGGCGAGGGTACGTTGGGCGTTGTGGATGAGATCGGCGGCCCTGTCGCCGGTGCATTCGAGCTCCAGCGGAGGCGCGGAGATGGTGTAGTAACCGCGTTCGGAACTCCAGCGGGCAGAAACCGGCAAGAAGACGGCGTTCGTGCTCAGCGCAAGGCGGACGTGGCCGGTGGGAAGCCGGGCCGGCGCGCCGAAAAAGATGGGATTCACGTCGGGGTCGGCGGCTTGAGGCCAGTCAATCGCAGTACCCACCGCGCCGCCGGCGCGCAGGCGCAGGATCGCCTTGCGCAGTGAAGGACCGTCTATGGGCGTCTCCTCTAACAGCCCTCGGTCGCGCAGTTCGGTCATCAGCTTGAAGCCGCCGGCCGGCTGCGCCCGTGAGAGAATCTGTACCGGTGTGCCGCGCAACGAGAAGTTGAGCATCCCCAGGTTAAAGTTGCTCAGGTGGCAACCGCAGACAATCACGCCGCGGCCATAACTCGCCGCCATCTCGATATGCTGCCAGGTTTCAGCCGTGAAATCAATGCCCTGAAGCGCAGCCTCTTCGCCGCCCGCCATCGCGCGTATGAGATCATACGAGGTCTGCCCGCCGTGCTTGATGACCCGGCGCACGTTGGCATCAATCTCTTCCGCAGTCGCCTGTGGGCCAAGCACATGGGTCTGATTATCGTACACGGCGCGATAGAGAGGTGATTGGCGACGACCGGTCACCATGCCCGCGGCCCAACCAATCATCCGATAGGCGACGGCGGGCGGCAACGATTGGCTCAACCACATCCAGGTACGCGTGCCGAAATCGCTGGCAAGAAACTGCTGCAGGTTCACGCCGCCCTCATGCCGTCGCGCTCCACATGAAAAGGGCGCCGGGAAACACCCGTGTAAAGTGAATGATCGCGGTGGCAACTGTCAGTAAAATGATGGTGTAATCAAGGACGGTCAATCGGTGACTGTTTGCGCTCATGGGAATTCCCTTGCGGCTCTCTGTGCCGCCGGTACGTTACCGCAAAAGGGCCGGTTATGCAACCGAGAGGCGCATCCGACCAGGAATTCCCAATCCATGCTGACTGGCTAACGCTACGAGTCCGACGAAGGTGGTTTGGTTTTGCCGATGGGGCCGGCAAAAAACGGCTCTTCGGGTCGCCACAACGCCCAACGGCCCGGGCCAAAGATCAACACGGGCAGCGCGCCAAGCACCAGCGCCATGTGGTATGGCTGAAACCCCCGAACGATCAGATCAAGCAGACCGACGGCCAGCAGCGTGAGGGCGGTCAAACGTGCGGCTGCGCCCAGGGCAAGCATGAACGCGGCGATGCCGGTCGCCAGCGCGAGAAGGAGCGCACACGGGCCGGCATCCGCGCGGAGGATGGCAGGAAGCAGGAAGACAAGCGCCGACGCGCTCGCGATCACCCGGAGCAAGGGCAAGAGCAAACTCATGCCCCGGTCGAGCAGGGCAAACAGGCGCGTGTAGCCGGGGCCTGTCGCAGCCACCCGGCCGCTGATCACCAGCCAGTCGCGCACGAAACCGCCGAGCAACGGGACGGCCAATATTGCGCCCGCAAACGCCATGACGTGTGCATCGAGGACAGGCCAGAGGGCAAGGTTGGCAAACCCCATCATCAGGCCGGCGACCGAGCGACGCATCCGGCTGGGTGAAAGATCGTCAATGGGCAAACCCCGTCGCGTGCGCAGCCACAGCCCAATGACGTAGATATAACGCGCCAGCCCCACGACGATAAACCACCAGGGCATGAATCCATAGTTCACAGCGAGCAGGGTCGCGGCCAGCATGGCCAGGGAGTCGGCCTCCATGTCGAGGTGACCGCCCAGGACCGATACGCGGCCGGTGACGCGGGCGATGTAACCATCGAAGAAATCGGGAAATACCGCCGCCGCGTGCAGGATTGCGGCCAACCAGACCAGATTATCGGGGGGCGGGGGTAATACCAGCAGGCCGGTCAGCGCTGCGGCTGCCATGCCGCGACTGATGGTGAGGATGTTGGCAAGGCCGAACGTGGGCCAGGGAATCGTTGCATCCGGGGCGCGGTTTTCGGGGAGATTGCGCCACAGGAAAGCCGACTGCACGCCAAGAATGCCCCCGGTAAGGATCGCCCAACGAACGGCGGCCACAGGATGCCACGCATCACGCAGAAAAAGAACACCAGTCAGCAAAAGCAGGCCGGCGAAGCAGACAACGATCCACCAACGCCGCCGAAGGCGGTCAAACAGATTTGCCGGGAGAACAGCGGCGCTGGTCATGGTTATCAGGTCGGTAAATCAGTCATCGGCCTTAGACAATTGAATCGTTGCATCGGCGGGCAAGGCGAGGCCGGCGGCCACCTCGATGGCCTTGATAATGCCGGAGGGCACCGGGCACGCCGGATGCGAAAGGCACGTCGGGGCCAGTTCATGCGTCAGGGGCAGATTACGCCGCCAGGTGAACTCGCGATAGGGGTCTACAGTCTGGAGCTGGTCGCCCAGCTTGCACACGGCTTTGCAGTCGCTCTCGATCGCAAGGTTGACCGAGCCGTCTTCGTTCATCTTCGCCAGCACGGTCGTTTTGAAGCCACAGATACCCGCGTTAATCACCGCTTTTGCCATCTCATCCACTCCCTCGGCACGACGCCTTGTTTACTTGTCTACTCTCCACTTGTCTACTCGCCCACTTACACAATAATGGCGAGAGTCTAACGCATCCGGCGTGGGTTGTCAACGTCACCGAGAAGTGCGTTGCACGTGCCCACGTGCAACGCACTTGTTGCACTGCGCGATTTTTCGGGCTTGACAAGGCGCGGAGGGCGTGTTATGCTTGCTCCATCTTGCAGGGGATGCATATTTCATGTCTGACGCTCGCAATCTGATTATTAGCCTCTCGCTTATTGAGTTCCTTGTTATCAAGGGGCTACAATCGGTTGGGGGGCAACAGGCCAAAGGTTAACGCCAGGCGCAGTATAGCAGGCAACCAGGGGCCTCCCAATCGGGAGGCCTTTCTTTTTGCCTCGACCCGGTAAGATCATTTCGCGGCAACAAACGAGCGCCGCCGCAGGCGCAACCGGCAACGACGCCTTATGCACGAATCGGAGTGAGACGTGCGTGAGGCGTCGTATTTTTTGGCGCAGAGCCATCATATTTGGGAGGACAGGGATGAGACGGACAGGATCTCAAATCATCTGGGAGAGTATGGTTCGAGAGGGCGTGGAAGTGGTGTTCGGGTATCCGGGCGGGGCGATCATGCCGGCATACGATGCCCTGTTGGATTATCCGGTGCATCACGTGTTGGTACGCCATGAGGAAAACGCGGCGTTTGCCGCCGACGGCTATGCCCGTGCCAGCGGCAAAGTCGGGGTGTGCATAGCGACCTCGGGTCCGGGGGCGACTAACCTGGTGACCGGGCTGGCGGGCGCAATGCTCGACTCGGTGCCGGTCGTGGCGATCACCGGGCAGGTATCATCGCACCTGGTAGGGACGGACGCCTTTCAGGAGACCGACGTCACGGGGGTCACGTTGACGATCACCAAGCACAATTACCTGGTGACGGATGTCAAAGACCTGCCGCAGATCATGAAGGAGGCGTTTCACATCGCACGGACCGGGCGTCCCGGACCGGTACTGGTAGATATCTGTAAAGACGTTCAGTTTGCCTCCACCGACTTTGACTACGACGCCATCGAAGTGAAACTGCCCGGCTACCGCCCCTCACTGCGCGGCAAGGAAACCCAAATCCAGGCCGCTGCCGAAATGATCAACGCTGCCCGTCGACCCATCATCCTGGCAGGGCACGGCGTCATCCTCTCCGACGCACACGATGAATTACGCACCTTCGCCGAAAACGGCAACATCCCTGTTTCCACGACCCTCCTCGGCATCGGCGGCCTCCCTGAATCTCACCCGTTGAACCTGCGCATGATGGGGATGCACGGCGAAGCTTATGTCAACCAGGCTGTCCAGGCGGCAGACTTGCTGATCGCCGTCGGGATGCGTTTCGACGACCGGGTGACGGGGACGCTCAGCACCTACGCGCAGAACGCGCAGGTCATCCACATCGAGATTGACCCCGCGGAGATTAATAAGATCGTGAAGGTTGATCTCGGCATCGTGGGCGACGCCAAGCAGGTATTGAGCCAACTGATCCCACTGGTCGAGTACAACGAACGCGCGCCGTGGTTCAATCAGATTGACGAATGGCGTGGCGATTCCAGCGAGCACGACATCCTGGGATCGAACGACAGCGGAACGCTGCACGTGCCCTACGTCATCAGCCAGATTCGCCAGAGCACCCTGAACTCAAACACGACGGTCGTGAGCGACGTGGGCCAGCATCAGATGTGGGCGGCGCAGTATTTCCGCCATTATCAGAAGAACCGGTTCTTTACTTCGGGCGGCCTGGGCGCAATGGGCTACGGGTTGCCGGCGGCGATGGGCGCGGCGTTCGCCCGGCCCGATGACGAGATATGGGTGATCGTCGGCGACGGCGGCTTCCAGATGAGCATCCCCGAACTGATGACCATCAATCAGGAGCGCCTGCCCATTAAGATCGCTGTGATGCGCAATGGGTATCTGGGGATGGTGCGCCAGTGGCAGGAACTGATGCACGGCAAGCGTTATTCCGAGGTGGACATCACCAGCCCCGACCTGGTAAAGCTGGCCGAGGCCTACGGGATCATGGGGCTGCGCGCGGAACGGAAAGAGCATGTAGCCGAAGTGATCGAAGAAGCGCGCTCGCACCCGGGGCCGACGCTGATTGACTTCGTGGTCGAGCAGGAAGTGAACGTGTATCCAATGGTGGGGCCGGGCAAGGCGCTCCATGAGATGATGCGGCGACCGCTGGAGAACGCGCGCCATTTGAATGCCACAGGCTGAGAGGGAGAAGAATCATGGCAATGATAGATCGCAACAAGGCGGGTAAGGAAACGCGACGGGTGCTGATCACGCTGGTGGAGAACAAACCGGGCGTGCTGACGCGGGTCGCCAGCCTGTTCCGGCGGCGCAACTTCAACATCGAGAGCCTGACGGTGGGCCACACCGATTCGCCCGACGTGTCGCGCATGACCATCGTGGTGGACGCGACGCGCACCAACGCCGAGATGGTGCAGCGCAACCTGCTCAAGATGGTGAACGTGATTGATGTGCAGGACGTGAGCCACGCGCCGGCGGTCTTCCGTGACCTGGCGCTGATCAAGGTGAAGGCCGACAACCAGGCGCGCTTCGAGATCATGCAACTGGTCAACGTCTATCGCGCGCGCGTGGTGGACATCTGCGCGGACTCGCTGATCGTGGAAGTGACTGGGCCGGAGGTCAAGATCAATTCGTTGGTCGAGATGCTGACGCCCTACGGGATCATCGAGATGGTGCGGACAGGGCTGGTGGCGATGGTGCGCGGTTCGGGGCACGCCAGCGCGTCGGCGCAGGTAGACTGGGAAAACGGCGAGGCGTATGAGAACGGCTACGAAGAAGAGGAAGCCGAAGTCGCCGCCCCCACCCTGCTGAGGATGTAAAACTGTTCTAAGCGCCTTGTCTATCTGTGATGTGTCGGCGCTAACGACGGGCACAAGGCCCTAAACTACGGGAACTTCATGCAAACACAACAGAGGAGAAAGATTCGTGGCAAACATCTATTATGACAAAGACGCCGACCTAGGGATGCTGAAAGGCAAGCACATCGCCGTCATCGGGTATGGCAGCCAGGGACATGCGCACGCGCTGAACATGCGCGACACGATTGCGGCCGCCGAGGCGGCGGGCGTGGACATGGGCGGCGCGGACGTGCGGGTCGGGTTATATCCGGGCAGCAAGTCGTGGGCGAAGGCGGAAGCCGACGGGCTGCGCGTGGTGACCGCGGACGAGGCCGCCAAAGAGGCGGACGTCATCATGATCCTTGCGCCCGACACGTCGCAGGCAAAGATTTATCATGAATCCATCCTGCCCAATCTAACACCGGGCAAGACCCTGATGTTCGGCCACGGCTTCAACATCCGCTACGGCCAAATCACCCCACCGGAAGATGTGGACGTGAGCATGATCGCGCCGAAATCGCCGGGTCACCGCGTGCGTGAGCTGTACGTGGAAGGCACCGGTACACCGTGTCTGCTGGCCGTGCAACAGGATGCGAGCGGGCAGGCCAAGGCATTTGCGCTGGCCTACGCGATGGGAATCGGCGGCACGCGCGCGGGCGTGCTCGAGACAACCTTTTCAGAGGAGACCGAAACCGATCTGTTCGGCGAACAGGTGGTTTTGTGCGGCGGCGTTAGCGCACTGGTGGAGAACGCCTTCAACACGCTGGTCGAGGCCGGGTATCAGCCGGAGATCGCCTACTTCGAGTGTATGCACGAGCTCAAGCTGATCGTGGACTTAATGTACCGCGGTGGGCTGAACTACATGCGCTACAGCGTCAGCGACACGGCGGAGCACGGCGACTACACCGGTGGCCCGAAGATCGTCACCGACGAGACGCGCGTCGCCATGAAGAAGATGCTCTCGGACATCCAGACGGGCGCATACGCCGAAGAATGGATCGAAGAAAACGAGAACGGCCGGCCGTGGTTCGAGGCGCGCCGGGCCGAGGCGCGCGACACCCAGATCGAGCACGTGGGGCGCGAACTGCGCCGCATGATGCCGTGGCTGAATTCTGTGGAGATTGAGTGAGGTAAATGTGATGAGCGAGAAGGCAACCCAACCGGAGGGGACTGCCGACCCACGGGGGCCTTTGGCTTCCGGCGTCGGCGACGTGATCCTGGTGTTCGATACGACGCTACGAGATGGCGAGCAGTCGCCGGGAGCGACGCTCAACATTGACGAGAAACTTGAGATCGCCCGCGCCCTCGCGCGGCTGGGCGTGAACATCATCGAGGCGGGCTTCCCGATCGCGTCGCCCGGCGACTTCGAGGCCGTGCGCCGTGTGGCGATGGAAGTGGGCCAGGATGAGAACGGGCCTTCGATTGCGGGGCTGGCGCGCGCCAACCGGGCCGACATTGATCGGGCCTGGGAGGCCGTGAAGCACGCCCGCAAGCCGCGGATTCACACCTTCATCGCGACCTCGGACATTCATCTGGATCACAAATTGCGGATCAGCCGCGAGGAATGTTTGAAACGGATCAGCGAGATGGTCGCCCATGCGTGCAGCCTTTGCGATGACGTGGAGTTCTCGCCAGAAGATGCCGGACGCTCGGATCCGGAATTCCTCTATCTGGCGCTGGCCGCCGCCATCGAAGCGGGGGCGAAGACGTTGAACATTCCCGATACGGTGGGCTATACCACACCGATGGAGTTCGGCGCGCTGATCGCGGGCATCCGGGCAAACGTGCCGGGCGCAGATCAGGTGGTGATCTCGGCGCATTGCCACGATGACCTGGGGTTGGCGACCGCGAACACGCTGGCTGCCATCCAGGCAGGGGCGCGCCAGGTGGAATTGACGATCAACGGGATCGGCGAGCGCGCCGGCAACACATCGTTGGAAGAAATCGTCATGACGCTGCACACGCGGCCACACGTCTACAACGCGCACACGACGATTGACACCACGCAGATCGCCCGCACCAGCCGGCTGGTCAGCGCGTACACGGGTATCCCGGTGCAGCCGAACAAGGCGATCGTGGGGGCCAACGCGTTCGCGCATGAGGCGGGCATCCACCAGGACGGGATGCTGAAAAACCCGTTGACCTACGAAATCATGCAGCCCGAGACCATCGGCATCAACGAGAGCAAGCTGGTGCTGGGCAAGCACAGCGGCCGCCACGCCTTCCAGAACAAGCTGGCCGAGATGGGCTATGAGTTGAGCGCCGATGACCTGAATCGCAGCTTCGCGCGCTTCAAGGAACTGACCGACAAGAAGAAGATCGTCAGCGACCCGGACATCGAAGCGGTGGTTAACGACGAAGTGTACCAGCCGGTGGAGTTGTGGCGGCTGGAGCACATCCAGGTGTCATGTGGCACGGGGCTGCTGCCGACGGCGACGGTGCGGATGCGCGGGCCCGACGGCATCGTGCGGGAAGACGCCGCGCTGGGCACGGGGCCGGTGGATTCGATCTACAAGGCGATCAACCGCATCGTGCAGGCGCCGAACGTGCTGACGGAGTTCAGCATCACGGCGGTGACGGAAGGCATTGACGCCATCGGCGAGGTGACGATCCGCATCGAGCCGACCGGCGGCAACGGCCACGGCAATAACGAGCTTGCGCTGACCCAGGTGGGGATGCGCCAGCGCACGTATAGCGGGCATGGCGCCGACACGGATATCCTCGTTGCCAGCGCGAAGGCGTATATGAGCGCGTTGAACAAGATGCTGACGGCGAAGTACGAAGCGCTACCGGTGGCCGAACGCGCGCCGGTTGCCGTGGGAGTGAAATAGAGTTTTGTTGACCGAGTTTGAGATGAGCGCAGCCAGAGATGAACCGGGCGACCTTCGCAGGGAGGTCGCCTCCAGGGAATCGCTAACCGTTACCGGGCTTCCCGCGCCGTGGGTGGGAGAGCACGACGCGTGCGCCATCCTGGCCTCGGTGCGGAAGACCGGCGAGGCGACGCACGGCAACCTGAAACGCGTCCTGGATGCGCTGGCGAAGATGGGCCACCGGTCGGGCGATGTGAATGGCGAGGGTGACGGCTGCGGCGTCCTCACGGACATCCCGCGCAAGATATGGTCGGAGGTGCTGGAGGAAGCAGGCAAGCCGGGCTGGCTGGCCGAGGATCGCCGCTTTTTCGTGGGGCATCTGATGATCCCCGGCGCGCACCGGACGCGGGCGTGGGAGATTCAGGATCGCGCGCTGAAACTGGCCGAGCAGTGGGGCGCGGACATCCTGTTGGAGCGACCGGGCAACACGCAGCCGCGGGCGCTGGGCCGGCTGGCGCGCGAGCAGGAACCGGTCTTCTGGCAGATTGCCGGCGTGATGAGCCGCTGCTCGCTCGACGCGGTGGAGCGCAGCCTGTTCGACCTGACGCTGGCGCTGGAGCGTGAGACGCCGATCCACGTGGCCTCGCTTTCCAGCCACACGGCGGTGTACAAGGTGCGTGGCTCGGTGGAGACGCTGTATCACTATTACCCCGAACTGCGCAGCCCGGCCTATCTCACGGCGATCACGCTGGGACACACGCGCTATTCCACGAATACGGCAACCACCTTCGAACGGGTGCAGCCCTTCAGCCTGCTGGGCCACAACGGCGAGATCAACACCATCGCGCAGTTGCGTAACCAGGCGCACATGCTGGGGGCGCAGCTCGTGACCGACGGCAGCGATTCGCAAGACTTGGATCGCGCCCTGGCAACTCTCATCGAGCGCTACGGGTTGACGCTGCTGGAAGCGATGGAACTCGCCTTCCCGTCGGTCATCAGCGAGATCGAACTGTTCCCTGACAAACAGCAACAGGCCGTGTATCGCTATTATCGGCAGGTGTGGGGGCCGTTCTCGCAGGGGCCGGCGGCGATCATCGCGCGGCACGGCGACGAGACCGTCTTCAGCGTGGACGCGCTGGGGTTGCGCCCGCTCTGGTTCGGTGAGACGGAGAAGGACCTGTTCTTCTCTTCGGAGAAGGGCGTCTTCCAGCTCGACTCACTGGTCTGCGATCCGAAGCCGCTTTCGCCCGGCGAGAAGATGTGCCTGCGGTTGAACCGCCGGTCGGGCGTCGAGGTGCTCGATTATGCGGCGATCCGGGAACGCGTGGCAAAGCTGGCAGTCAACCGGTTCGGCTCGGTTGACGCGATGGCCGCGCGCATGGACGCGCCCGAAACGCCCGCAGTCACGTTTGGCGAGGACGAAGCCGAACCGGCGACGCGCGAGGAGATCACCCGGCAGTTCTCGGCTTTCGGGTGGACCCGCGATGATGAGGAGTGGGTGCGCTCGCTGGCGGATACCGGCAACGAGCCGATTGGATCACTGGGGTACGACGGGCCGCTGGCCGCGTTGTCGCCCGAGCGACAAAATATCGCGGACTACATCAAGGAAGCGGTCGCCGTCGTCACGAACCCGGCCATTGACCGGGAACGAGAGATGGAGCACTTCTCGACGCAGGCCGTGGTGGGGCCGCGCCCCGAGGTGACGCCGCTGCCCGCAGGCGCAACCCGGCCAGGGCTGCGCTTCGTCCTCGAAGGTCCCATCCTCATGGGCAGCGAGATTCCGCCGATCTTGCCGGGGGCATTGGGGCAGGAAGTCGCCAGGGGAGCCGGGTCTTATCCGCTAGAAACGCTGTTGGCCGCGTTCGCCCATGGCGTCTGCCGGCTTGCAATGGCGACTGCGTCTGGCGAGAGCACACAGGACGCGCTGGCGCGGCTGGTGCTCGAGGCCGTGGAAGCGGTGCGCGGCGGCGCGACGCTGATTTTGCTCGATGACGCGATGGCTTTCCGGGATGGGTGCGGGTGGATTGATCCCCTGCTTGCATTGACCTCGGTAGACTCCGCGCTGCGTGCCACACAAACGGCCCGCACGGGAGACGCGAGCGGCGGCGATGCTCGATCGCAGCGCATCAGCTTGCGCCGCTATGCCGGGATCATCCTGCGCTCCGGGGCAATCCGCAACCTGCACGATCTGGCGCTGGCGCTGGGCTTCGGGGCAGACGCGGTTGCGCCCTATCTGTTGATCGAGTCCGCCGTCAACGACCTGGCGCGCGAGCGGCCGTTGAGCGAACGCGCCGAACGACTGGCGGATACGCTCAAGGCGCTGCGAGCCGGATTAGAAAAAGTCGCCAGCACGATGGGGATTCACGAGCTGCGCGGCTACGGGCGCATCTTCTCCGGGCTGGGGCTGAGCGACCCGGTGGCCGCGGCGTTGGGGATCATGAACTACAGCGGCTCTGCGGCGCGCGGAGTGACGTGGGAAATGCTCGACGCGGACACCGCCCGGCGCACGGCCGTTGCGACCGGTGAGGCTGACCCGCAGATTCCACGCCCCTACCACATGTATCCCAAAATCTGGAAGGCCGCGGGGCAGGTTGCGAGCGGGCAAACGACCGGCGCGGCCTACGAGGAGAAGGTCGAGACGCTAGGGCGCGAACAGCCGATCGCATTGCGCCACATCATTGACTTCGTCTCGACCGACGCAGGCCCGGTCGCGCCGGCTCAGGTAGATGCGGGCCTCACGGGGCACGATCTGCCGTTCGTCATTTCCTCGATGTCCTTCGGGTCGCAGGGCGAAGTCGCCTTCCGCGCGTATGCGGAGGCGGCCTATCGCGCGAACATCCTCTCGCTGAACGGCGAGGGCGGCGAAATCCCCGACATGATGGGGAAGTACCCGCACAACCGCGGGCAACAGATCGCGTCGGGCCGGTTCGGTGTGGACATCAACCTGATCAACTCCTCGAACTTGATCGAGATCAAGGTCGGGCAGGGCGCGAAGCCAGGTGAAGGCGGACATCTGCCGGGTCGCAAGGTCTCGGAGAAGGTGGCGGAGGCGCGCCACGCGACCCCCGGCGTAGACCTCATCTCGCCGTCGAATAACCACGATATTTACTCCATCGAGGACCTGGCGCAGTTCATCGAGGAGTTGAAGACGGCAAACCCGAAAGCGCGCGTGGCCGTGAAGGCGCCGGTGGTACCGGGCATCGGGATCATCGCCATCGGGATTGCGAAGGCCGGGGCGGATATCATCAACCTGACCGGCTATGAGGGCGGGACGGGCGCGGCGCGCAAACACTCGCTGCGGCACGTGGGGCTGCCCGCGGAGATCGGCGTGGTCAAGGCGCACCGGGAGTTGACGCAATCGGGGCTGCGGGGCCGGGTGGAGTTGTGGTGCGACGGCGGGATGCGCACAGCGACCGATGTGGTGAAGATGATCTGCCTGGGCGCGAACCGGGTAGGATTCGGCACGCTGGCGATGGTCGCCATTGGTTGCACGATCTGCCGTGGCTGCCAGTTGGACACCTGTCACGTAGGCATCGCGACGCAGATCGAAACGAAGGAGCAGGCCGAGGCGCACGGGCTGCGTCGGTTCGAGCCGCGCGAGATGGACCTGGCGGTGCAGGGGCTGGTACGCTTCTTCTGCACGCTGGGCGACGGCGTGCGTGAGATCACGGCGCGGCTGGGCTTCGCGCGGACGCAAGACCTGGTGGGACGCAGCGACCTGCTGACGCAGATCGGCCACCAGGAACAGCTCGACCTGGACGACCTGTTGCTGCCCGTCGCGGCGTGGCAGGAACAGACGCGGCCCAGGGGTCAGGTGGTGATGGGGCAACGCCCGCTGCGCCGGCCGCGCAACAGCCTGACCACCGTCATCTCGACGATGGTGATGGAGGCGGCCCTGAGCGGCGAGGAAGTCGTCAGCTTCGAGGACGACAAGGTTTCACCGGTGGATCGGGCGTTGGGGACACACCTGTCGGGCGCGCTGACCCGCTATAGGCAAGGATGGCTGTGGGAGCCGGGGCATGACGGCATGGGCGGCTCGCCGGAGACGTGGCGAACGCCCCTGAAGGGCGCGAACGGCGACGGCCACCACGTGGAAGAGGCCACCCTGCGGCTCTACGCCAGCTCGGTGCCGGGCAACGGGCTGGGCGCGTACAGCAGCTACCCCGTGAACATCACCGTGGAGGGCGGCGCGCAGGACGGCGTCGCCAAGGGGATGCACGGCGGCAAGATCGTGATTCTGCGCGGCTATAACCACAACGGCAAGCCGGTGGACGGGTCGGTGGGCAAGAGCCTCGCCTACGGCGCAATCGGCGGGCTGATCATCGTACAAGGCGACGCGGACTCGCGGGCGTGCATCCGGCTTTCGGGTGCGGACGTGATCATCGGCGGCCAGATTCGCGAACCGCTGAACGACAGCCTGGGATATATCGGCGCGCGCCAACGTCAAGGGGTTCCTGTGCGAGTATATGACGGCGGGCCGCGTGCTGGTGCTGGGCGATCCGGGGCCGTGGATTTGCGCCGGTATGACGGGCGGCAGCCTCTATCTGCGGCTGCAACCGGATAAAAACTTCGACCGTGAGGCCATCCGGCGACGCATCGCGCGCGGCGCGCGGGTGGCGATACGCGATGTGGACGGCAGGGACGAGGCCAACCTGCGCGAGTTGTTGACGGCGTACGCGGATGAGTTGCTGCGCGGCCAACAGCCCATCATCGCGGATCGGATCCTAGATCTGGCGCGAGACTGGCGGCGGGCGTTCGTGAAGATCGAGCCGGCCGGACAAATCGTAGATCAAAGCATTAATACGGAGTGAGCTTAATGAACGAACGACCCCGAGTCCTCTTTGAGAAAGTCTGGGACGGCCACATTGTGGCGCACGACACGGGCAGCCCGGCCGTGCTCTACATTGACCTGCACCTGGTGCATGAAGTGACATCGCCGCAGGCGTTCACCGGGCTGCGCCAGCGCGGCCTGACGGTGCGCCGCCCGGACAAGACGGTCGCCACGGTGGATCACAGCATCCCCACGCACGACCGCTCGTTGCCGATCATGGACGCGCAGGCCGCGCGCCAGATCGCGCAGTTCGAGGAGAACTGTCGCGAGTTCGGGATCCCGCTCTACACGAGCAAGGATCCCCGGCAGGGCATCGTCCACGTCATCGGGCCGGAGCTGGGGCTGACGCAACCCGGCATGACCATCGTCTGCGGCGACAGCCACACGGCGACGCACGGCGCGTTCGGCGCGCTGGCGTTCGGCATCGGCACCAGCGAAGTCGAGATAGTGCTGGCGAGCCAATGCCTGCTGCAGAATCGCCCGAAGACCTATGAAGTGCGGATTGACGGCACGCTGGGGCCGGGCGTCGCGCCGAAGGACATCATCCTGGCGCTGATCGCGAAGATCGGCGTGGGCGGCGGCACGGGGCACGTCATCGAGTACACCGGCAGCGCCATGCGCGAGCTTTCGATGGAAGGTCGGATGACCGTCTGCAACATGAGCATCGAAGGCGGCGCGCGGGCCGGGATGGTTGCGCCCGATGACACCACCTACGAATACCTCGCGGGCCGCCCGTATGCGCCCGCCGGGGAAGCGTGGGATGCCGCGGTCGCCCACTGGCGCGAGCTCGCCAGCGACCCCGGCGCGACCTATGACAAGAGCATCATCTTGGACGCGGACGCGCTGGAGCCGATGATCACCTACGGCACGAACCCCGGCATGGGGATGCCCGTGACGGGGCGCGTGCCCGATCCGGCGCAGGTGGGCGACGCGGTGCAACGCCGGACGCTGGAGAAGGCGCTGGCCTACATGCAGCTCAACCCCGGCGAACCGTTGTTGAACCGCCCGGTTGATGTGGTGTTCATCGGCAGTTGCACGAACGGGCGGCTCTCGGATCTGCGCCAGGCGGCGGCGGTGCTCAAGGGGCGCAAGACGGCGGACGGTGTGCGCGTGATGGTGGTAGCCGGTTCGGAACAGGTCAAGGCGCAGGCCGAGGCGGAAGGGCTGGACGTGGTGTTCAAGGAAGCCGGCTGCGAGTGGCGCGAGCCGGGGTGCAGCATGTGCATCGCCATGAACGGCGACCAGCTTGCGCCCGGACAGTACGCCGTCAGCACGAGCAACCGCAATTTCGAGGGGCGACAGGGCCCCGGCGGGCGCACCTTCCTCGCCAGCCCGTTGACGGCGGCTGCGGCTGCGGTGACGGGCGTCGTGACCGACGTGCGCACGCTGCTTTAGAATCTACGGAACCTGGTAGTCTAGCCCCTCGTGGGCGTCAGCGACGGGCACCAGGTCCTGGACTACGGGATGTGCGTAAGAAGGGGATTAACACATATGGAACCATTTCAGACCTTCACCAGCCGGGTTGCGCCGCTGCCGGTGGATAACATTGACACGGATCAGATCATCCCGGCGCGCTTCTTGAAGACTACCGACAAGATGGGGCTGGGCGCGAACCTTTTCTGCGACTGGCGTTACGACAGCGCGGGGAACCCGAAGCCGGATTTCATCCTCAACCGGCCGGAGGTGCAGGGCGCGCAGGCGCTGCTGGCGGGCGACAACTTCGGCTGCGGCTCGTCGCGCGAACATGCGCCGTGGGCGCTGACGGCGTGGGGCATCCGCGCCGTGATCAGCACATCCTTCGCCGACATTTTCACCAACAACAGCCTGAAGAACGGCCTGCTGCCGATCATCGTGGACAGCGAGACGCACGGCAGGCTGATGGAGCAGATCAGCGCGGATCCGGCGGCGGAGGTCACGGTGGACCTGGCGACCCAGACGTTGCGCCTGCCCGATGGCGCACTGGTGGTGTTTCCCATTGACAGCTTCGCCAAGGAATGTCTGCTCGAAGGGGTGGATGAGCTGGGATATCTGTTGCAGCACCAACGGCAGATTGATGCATACGAGAAGCGCACGCCGGACGTCGTTCTGACGACGAAGTAGGACCTGGTAAAACTAGCCTGTTGCACTGTCACCCTGAGCGGGGTAACAACTCAAAGTACGCTACGATGAGGTTCTAGCGAAGGGTCTCGGCTTGATAAGCGAGAGATTCTTCGCTTGAGTCACGCCGTAAAGAACGTTCTGGGGTTAACCCGCTGCCTAGAAACTCCCAACGCGAGATGCTTCGCTGGAGCCTTAACGCAACGAACGATGTTGGGCAGACCCGCTCAGCATGACAAAGTCCGAGTTTCTTTGGCGGGTATATGCCGCCACGGTGCCATGGGTAACTCAGAATGACAAATTCATACCTAACAGAACGCTGACAGGCAGTACATGGCGTGGAGGAAGGAATCATGAATCAGACAGAATCCAATCAGCAAACCCAGGGAGACGCCACTCCGCAATCATCCGGCGAAGAGCCACGGGGAACCGGCGAAAAACCGTCCGAACCCAGCCAGGCCGAACTCGCCGTGATGCACCCGGATGGCGATGACCCCGAATGGCGCTATTACTTCGGCGCGTGGCACAGCTAAGAGAGTAATCATGACACATATCGAAATCTATGACACCACGTTGCGAGACGGCGCGCAGGGTGAAGGCATCTCCTTCTCGCTGGATGACAAAATCCGCATCGCGCGTAAGCTGGATGACTTCGGCATCCCTTACATCGAGGCCGGCTGGCCGGGGTCGAACGCGAAGGACGCCGAGTTCTTCCGGCAGATCAAGGCGTATCCGCTGAAGCAGGCGCAGATCGCGGCGTTCGGCTCGACGCGCCACGCGCTGATCGCGTGTGAGGATGACCCGCAGATTCAGATGCTGTTGACCGCCGACACGCCGATCGTGACCATCGTGGGGAAGACGTGGGACCTGCACGTCCACAAGGTGCTGGAGACCACGCTCGAAGAGAACCTGGCGATGATCGCCGACAGCGTGCGCTATCTGGGCGAAACGCGGCGCGTCTTCTACGACGCGGAGCACTTCTTCGATGGGTTCAAGGCGGGGACTGAGTACGCGCTGGCGACGGTCAAGGCGGCGTTCGACGCGGGCGCGGAGTACATCATCTTGTGCGACACCAACGGCGGCACGCTGCCGGGCGATATCGAGCGCATCGTCGCGGAGACGCAGGCGTTCCTGACCGCCCCGGATGGCCGGCAGGCGAAGTTGGGGATCCACACGCATGACGACAGCGGGCTGGGCGTGGCGAACGCGCTGGCCGGGGTGCAGGCGGGTTGCACGCAGGTGCAGGGGACGATCAACGGCTACGGCGAGCGCGTCGGCAACTGCAACCTGGTGAGCGTGATCCCGAACCTGCAACTCAAGATGGGGTATGACTGCCTCCCCGTGGGGCAACTGGCCCGGCTGACCGAGGTGTCACGCTTCGTGAGCGAGACCGCGAACCTTGCCCCGGATACGCGCCAGCCGTTCGTCGGCGCGAGCGCGTTCGCGCACAAGGGCGGCATCCACGTCGCCGCGATCATGAAGGCCGAAGAGAGCTATCAGCACATTGATCCGACGCTGGTGGGGAACGAGAAGCGGGTGCTGGTGAGCGAGCTGTCGGGCCGGGGCAACCTGGCGTACAAGGCGCAAGAGTTCGGGCTGGATTCGAGCAAGGAAGAAGTGCGGCAGGTGCTGGCGCAGATCAAGGAACTGGAGAGCCGCGGCTTCTACTTCGAGGGCGCGGAGGCTTCGGTCGCGCTGATGCTGCACCGACTGCGCAACGAATATCAGGCCCCCTTCACCATGATTGACTTCATGGTAGTGGTCGAGCACCGGCAGGGTCGCGGGATGCTGGCGGAGGCCTCCGTCAAGGTGCAGGTAGGGGATGAGGTCGCGCATACCGTGGCGGAAGGGAACGGCCCGGTGAACGCGCTGGATCGGGCGCTGCGTAAGGCGCTGCTGCCCCACTATCCGCAGCTTGCCGATGTGCAACTGAGCGATTACAAGGTGCGCATCGTGGACGGAAAGACGGCAACCAGCGCGATGACCCGCGTGATCATTGACACCAGGAACGGTCACGGCGGGTGGAGCACGGTGGGCAGTTCGACGAACATCATCGAGTCATCGTGGCAGGCGCTTTCGGATAGCATGGAATATGCGCTGGTGCAGGATAAGCTGGAACGCGAGACTTTGGACCACGAAGTCGCGAAGTGACGCGAAGATCGCAGAGCGCGAAGGTCGCGAAGATTTGGACCACCAAGAACGCGAAGTAACGCGAAAACCGCGAAGCGCGAAGTTCGCGAAGGATAAGGAGAGGAAATGCACGCGACAATCGCTGTGCTGAGGGGGGATGGAATCGGGCCGGAGGTGGTGGCCGAAGGGCTGAAGGTGCTGGAGGCGGTGGGGCAGAAGTACGGTCACACCTTCGACTTCCCGGAAGGGCTGATCGGCGGGATCGCCATTGATGAAACGGGCAGCCCGCTGCCCGATGTAACGCTGGATACGTGCAGGGGGAGCGACGCGGTGCTTTTGGGCGCGGTGGGCGGCCCCAAGTGGAGCGACCCGCGCGCGCCGGTGCGCCCCGAGCAGGGGTTGCTGGGGTTGCGGGGCGGATTGGGGTTGTTCGCCAATCTGCGCCCGGTGAAGGTCTACCCCGCGCTGGCCGGCGCTTCGACGCTGAAGCCGGAGATCGTCTCGACCGTGGATCTGCTGATCCTGCGCGAGCTGACCGGCGGCGCGTATTTCGGCAAGCCGCAAGGACAGACCGGCGAAGCGCCGCACCGCTCGGCGGTGGACACGATGGCCTACACCGAAGGTGAGATCGCCCGGCTGGTGAGCATGGCGTTCGAGCTGGCGCGCACTCGGCGTGGGAAGGTTACGTCGGTGGACAAGGCGAACGTGCTGGCGTCGTCGCGACTGTGGCGCGTGGTCACGCACGAGGTGGCGCAGGATTACCCGGACGTGCAGTTGGATGACATGCTGGTGGACGCGTGCGCGATGCAACTCATCCGCCGGCCCGGCGACTTCGACGTGATCGCGACGGAGAACCTGTTCGGGGATATCCTCTCCGACGAGGCCTCGATGTTGGCCGGCAGCATGGGGATGTTGCCGTCTGCCTCGTTGGGCGCGGCGAGTGGAAATGCCGCGTTCGGGCTGTACGAGCCGATCCACGGCAGCGCGCCGGACATCGCAGGGCAGGGCATCGCGAACCCGCTGGCGACCATCCTGAGTTGCGCGCTGATGCTGCGCTGGTCGCTGGGGCTAACCGAGGAAGCGGACGCGGTCGAACGCGCCGTGGACGCCGTGCTGGCCGACGGGCTGCGCTGCAAGGACATCGCCGCGCCGGGCGACCGGGTCGTAAGAACCACCGAAATGGGCGACGCGGTCGTCTCAAGGATTTAATTTTTTGCCACGAATTTCACGAATTATCACGAATGGATTCAATTATTCGTGATAATTCGTGAAATTCGTGGCTGTTTTTCTGCGGACGTTGGTCGCCTGCTCGAAGGCGTAGGCGTAGCGCACCAGCGCGGCGTCGCGCCAGGCCGTGCCGATGAAGGAGATGCCCACCGGCAGCCCCGACACGTAACCCGCGGGCACAGTGATGCTCGGATAACCGGCGACAGCGGCCGGAGTGGAATTGCCGCCGGTGTAGTGATCGCCGTTGATGTAGTCGGTGAGCCAAGCGGGGCCGCCCGATGGGGCGACGAGGGCGTCCAGATGATGTTGCTCAAGGATGGCGTCAATCCCCTCGGCGCGCGTCTGCCGCCGGTTGGCCGCCAGCGCGGTGAGATAGGCTTCCTCGGTGAGCGGCCCCTTCGCCTCGGCCATCACCATGATCTCCTGCCCGAAATGCGGCATTACACGATCTTTATGCCCCTCGTTGAAGGCAATCACATCGGCTAGCGAGTGGACGCGGGCATCGGGGTCCAGGCCGCCGAGATAGGCGTTGAGATCGGCCTTGAACTCGTAGAGCAGGACTTCCATCTCGGTCTTCTCCAGCGACGCGGGCAATTCCAGGTTCGCGGGGTCCACCAACACCGCGCCGAGGTCACGCAGCGCCGTAAGGGCGTCTTCCAGAATCACATCCACACGCGGGCTGAAGCCGAAGGCGTTGCGCATCACGCCGATGCGCGCCCCGCGTAACCCGTCGGCGCTGAGGGGTACACTCAAATCACGGATCACCGCATTGATCTGATCGTCGTGGCCCTGCGTCGCGGCGTCGCGCGGGTCGGGACCGGCGAGCGCGGCCAGCAAGGTTGCGGCATCGCGCACGGTGCGCGCCATCGGCCCGGCGGTGTCCTGGCTGTGCGCAATGGGGATGATCCCCGCGCGGCTGACCAGCCCCAGCGTCGGCTTGATCCCGACGATGCCGTTGGTCTGCGCGGGGCAGATGATCGAGCCGTCCGTCTCGGTGCCCACGGCCGCGGCGCACAGGTCGGCAGCGACGGCGACGCCCGACCCGGAACTGGAGCCGCACGGGTTGCGGTCGAGCGCGTAGGGGTTGCGCGTCTGCCCGCCGCGGCTGCTCCACCCGCTGGTCGAGTGGGTCGAGCGGAAGTTGGCCCACTCGCTGAGGTTGGTCTTGCCCAGGATCACCGCGCCCGCGGCGCGCAGCCGGGCCGCGACCGCCGCATCGTGGGCCGCGACATGACCCTCCAGCGCCAGCGACCCGGCGGTGGTCTGCATCCGGTCGGCGGTGTCAATATTGTCCTTGAGGAGGATGGGGACGCCGTGAAGGGGGCCACGCGGGCCGCGTTCGTGGCGTTCGGCGTCCAGCGCCGCGGCGATCTCCCGCGCGTCGGGGTTCAGTTCGATGACCGAGTTCAGCGCCGGGCCGGCGCGATCGAGTCCCGCGATGCGGCGCAGATAGAACTCGGTCAGCGTGACGGCGGTCAGCTCGCCCGCAGCCATGCGGTTCTGGATGTCGGTGATGGTGAGTTCGTGCATGTTGGCGTCTCATTCTCGGTCGGTTTGACGTGAACACGAATAACATGTATGCTCAATTGTTAGATAATGCACCATATCCAAATTCGTCAACCACTTCCTATTACGGAGCTTCGTCGCCTGAAGCAAACTTGTGACTGCGTCTGTTACAGAGATTCCGCACAATAATAAAGTCAAACAACTGCACATCCAAACGCCACTTCAATAAAACTCATAGGACGTATCATCGAGTACAGCTTAAACAAGTGCAATTGGAGTATCTATGAACAATGATTCAATCGACTCCTTTGGTCAGACAGCTAAAGGATTGGCGAGAAACCCGCTTGGAATAATTGCTTTGTTCATCGTCCTAGTATACGCGTTGGCAGCTCTTGTGACAGCATTTGGCAATTCTCTGGCGGTTAACGAAAGACTGCCCCTGATTTGGTTTCTTGTGCTTTTCCCCGTGCTTGTGCTTATGGTGTTCTCCTGGCTTGTAAGCAGGCATAGTGGGAAGTTGTTTGCTCCGAGCGACTTCAAAAATGAAGATAACTACGTCAAAATGCAATTGACTGCTGTTGCTTCTCTTGCTGCTGCTTCTGCAAAACCGGACGCACCTACGTCGGAGGCTGATATCCAAAAGATAGTAGATGCCGTCAGGCAAGCTGTATCTGCAAGGTCACCAGAAACTGATGGCTGGCGGAATAATATACTATGGGTAGATGATCACCCAGACAACAATATCTACGAACGTAGAGCTTTTGAAGCTATTGGGCTTCGTATAACTCTTGCACTTACAACCGACGAAGCTCTAGACCTAATAAAACGTCACAGATACGCAGCGATTATCTCTGATATGGGAAGACGCGAAGGATCACGAGAAGGTTATGCTTTGCTTGATGCTCTTCGTCATCAAGGCGACCAAACAGCGTTCTTCATCTATTCAGGATCCGGTTTGCCCGAACACAAAAGAGAGGCTACCACTCATGGCGGGCAGGGATCAACAAACAATCCTGAAGAACTCTTTCAAATGGTGATGAATGCCATTGTCACTCGCGCCTAAGGTTTGGCCTGCTGTTAAATACATCCGGTTTATG
Organism: Anaerolineae bacterium; assembly: GCA_038214535.1. Lineage (GTDB taxonomy): Bacteria > Chloroflexota > Anaerolineae > CG2-30-64-16 > CG2-30-64-16 > JBBQRS01. The sequence continues at coordinate 33,874 of JBBQRS010000016.1, read as the reverse complement.
AAGCCAACGATATCACCAAAGAGCGTGAAAGCGTGCATCTGCTTATGCTAATGTGCTAAGAGAAGCGTGATTGTTGAGTCACGGCGTAGAAATTACAAGCAAAACCCACAGAACTATGAAAACAGCCTCAAACCCTGAGCTTGAATCTGGTCTGGACAACGACCTGCAAGCGGAGTATGACTTTGATTATCGCCAGGCCCGACCCAACCGGTTTTCGGGTAAGATAGACAAAAATCAGGTCGTAGTGATACTCGATCCGGACATTTCCGAGGTCTTTACGACGCCAGAGTCCGTCAACACAATCTTGCGTGCGCTCATTAAGGCAATGCCGATAACCAGCGCGAAACAGAATCGTAAGTCGCCGTCAAAATCCGCGGGCAAATCGGCTTTGCGATAATCACCATCTATTGCGACGCAATGCGCATGTCAGGCAACTTCTCTCGTAGAAGTTGCCTTTTCTTTGACCCCCGCTATACTGACAGATCAAGTCGTCGGTTGCGTACTCTCGCTTGACACCGACGCGTACATCGCGAAATAGCCTGTTGGCGAGATATACAGGCCGTACATTTCCGCGCGACATCATCCGACCGGAGCGACCATGACACGCAAACCGAACATCGTCTACATCCTCGCTGATGACATGGGGTATGGGGATCTGTCGTGTCTGAACCCGGACTCTAAGATCCACACCGTGCATCTTGACCGGTTAGCGGCGGAGGGCATGGCGTTTCGCGATGCGCACGCCAGTTCGGCGGTCTGCACGCCCTCGCGCTACAGCATCCTCACCGGGCGCTACAACTGGCGTTCGTGGCTGAAGGAAGGCGTCAACTTCGGTTACGATAAGGCGCTCATCGAGCCGGAGCGGATGACCATCGCATCCTACATGAAGGAGCACGGCTACAACACCGCATGTATCGGCAAGTGGCATCTGGGGTGGACCTGGCCGCTGCAGAGTGACGCCAAAGAGGATGTGGACTTCGCGCAACCCATCGCGGATGGCCCAACCGCGCGCGGGTTCGACTACTTCTTCGGGATCAGCGCCTCCCTGGACATGCCGCCTTACGTGTATATCGAGAACGACAGACCGACGGCCATCCCGGATCGGATCTGCCCGCCCAACGAGGGTAAGACGCTCTGGCGGGAAGGACCGATCGCGCCGGACTTCGCGCATGAGGAGGTGTTGCCCACGTTGACCCGCAAGGCCGTGGCGTGGATCGAGCAGTGCGCGGCGTCCGATCAGCCGTTCTTCCTGTACTTCCCGCTGCCCGCGCCGCACACGCCGATCCTGCCTGCCCCGGAATTCCGCGGCAAATCGGGAACCAACGAATACGGAGATTTCTGCCTGCACGTTGACGCTGTCGTGGGCCAGATTGCCGCCACGCTGGATCGGCTGGGGCTGGCCGATGATACGATCCTGCTGTTCACCGCGGATAACGGGTGCGCGCCCATGGCCAACCTTGACGAGTTGGCAGCCGTGGGCCACAACCCGAGCTACGTCTTCCGCGGCCACAAGGCGGACATCTACGAAGGGGGCCACCGGATCCCGCTCCTGGTGCGCTGGCCGGCGCGGATTCAACCCGGCAGCCGGACGGATGAAACGGTCTGTCTCATTGACCTGCTGGCAACGTGCGCCGACATCCTCGGCGCGCCGCTGCCCGACGCTGCCGGCGTGGACAGCCTGAGCAATCTGCCCGTATGGGATGGAGGGACCCTCGATCGCCGGCTCCGGGAAGCGATCGTGCATCACTCCATTGACGGATCGTTCTCTATCCGCAAAGGCAGGTGGAAACTGGAAATGTGCCCTGGATCGGGCGGATGGAGCTATCCGCGCCCCGGCGAGGAATGTGAGGGCCTGCCCCCCATTCAACTCTACGACCTCGCCGCCGACATCGGGGAACGGCAAAATATCTATGCCGAACATCCTGATGTGGTGGCAGAGTTGAAGGCGCTGCTCACGCAATACGTCGCAGACGGGCGCAGCACGCCGGGCGCGCAGCAGGAGAATACCGGCGGCATCGCATGGGAGCAGTTGTGGTGGATGCTGTCACAAACTCCGAATCAACGCCTCGGGGATTTTCTGATGGCGTCGCCTCTGCGTGACAGCGGCATCATCATCGAACGCGACGTACGCGATCAGTAACATTCACAAGAGAGCCAACCATGACCTTCAAGACCATCATCGAGCCGTTTCGCATCAAGTCCGTCGAGCCGATCCGTCAGACCACGCGGGCCGAGCGGGAGATCGCGCTGGAGGCCGCGGGCTATAACCCGTTTCTGCTGCGCGCCGAAGACGTGCTGATTGACCTGCTCACCGATTCGGGGACGGGCGCGATGTCGTCGAGCCAATGGGCCGGGATGATGATGGGTGACGAGTCCTACGCGGGCGCGCGCTCGTTCTACCGGTTCGAGGCGGCCGTCCGGGAGATCACCGGGCTGGAGCACGTGATCCCCACGCACCAGGGCCGCGCGGCCGAGCGGATCCTGTTCGGGACGGCGGTGAACGCGGGCGATATCGTGCCGAACAACACCCACTTCGACACCACGCGCGCCAACGTCGAAGCGCGCGGCGCGGTCGCGCTGGACATCCCGTGCGAGGAGGCGCGCCGGCCGCAGCTCGAAGCACCGTTCAAGGGCAACATGGACCTGGCCGCGCTCGAAGCGGTGCTGGCCGAAAACCCCGGCAAAGTTCCGCTGGCGATGATCACCGTGACGAACAACTCGGGCGGCGGCCAGCCGGTGAGCATGGCGAACATCCGCGCGGCGAGCGCGATCTGCCGGCGGCATGGCGTGCCGTTCTTCCTCGACGCCTGTCGCTTCGCTGAAAATTCGTGGTTCATCAAACTGCGCGAGGAAGGCTACGCTGACAAGACGCCGCTCGCCATCGCGCAGGAGATGTTCAGCTACGTTGACGGCTGCACGATGAGCGCCAAGAAGGATGGGATGGCGAACATCGGCGGGTTCCTGGCGCTGAACGACGAGACACTGGCGCGCCGCTGCAAGGACCTGCTGATCCTGACCGAGGGCTTCCCTACCTATGGCGGGCTGGCGGGTTACGACCTGGAGGCCATCGCCGTGGGGTTGAAGGAGGCGCTGGACGAGGATTACCTGCGCTACCGAATTCGCTCGGTGGCCTACCTGGGCGATATCTGCATCGCGAACGACATCCCCATCGTGCGGCCCACCGGCGGCCACGCGCTCTATATTGACGCCAAAAGCTTGCTGCCGCATATCCCCTGGAATGAGTACCCTGCATGGGCGCTGGCGCTGGTGCTTTACGTCGAAGGGGGCGTGCGTTCGGTACCGATTGACACGGTGATGTTCGGCCGTCAACCCGACGGTAGCGAGAAACCGGCGTTGAATGATCTGGTGCGGCTGGCGTTCCCCCGCCGCGTCTACACGCAGAGTCACGTGGACTACCTCGCGGAAGTGCTGATCCTCGCGAAAAGCCTTGCGCCGCGCATCCGCGGGGTCAGGATGACCGAGGAACCGCCCGTGCTGCGCCACTTCTCGGCGCAATTCGAGCCGGTTGCCGGGGGGTTAGTGGTATAAGATCTACCCAATTGTACTCTCGTGGAGTGCGCATCTGAGGATGCGCACTCCGCAGGGTGATAAATATCTACTTTACAGACCACTAAGGCGACGGCGTGACGCAAGCAGAAATCCCGCTCTCCGGTGGCAACGTCAATGCCGCCGTGATGCGTGTCGGGGACACGGTTCGGCGAAACGCGCCTCCCGCAGTCACGACCGTCCATCGCCTGCTTTTGCACTTGGAAACCAGAGGCTTCCAGGGCAGCCCGCGCTTCCTCGGGATTGACGCGCAGGGCAGGGAAATCACGAGATTCATCGCGGGCGAAACGGGCGTCCCGGTCACCATCTGGCAGCACGACGCGCCCCTGATCGCCGCCGCCCGGCTGGCTGAGACAGTATCATGACGCGACGCTCGACCTTGCACCCTCGGATGCAGACGCGTGGGCATACAGCTATCCCGACAGTGCGCGGCATGAGGTGATCTGCCACAACGATTTTGCGCCGTACAATTTCATCTACGCTTCCGGGATTCCGCACGCTGTTGTTGATTTCGATCTGGCCGGCCCCGGCCCGCGCTTGCGAGATGTTGCCTATGCGGCTCATTGAATGGTCCCGCTCTCATTCAACAGCGCGGATCAGAAGGTTTTCGCCGAAGCCGATGTGCGAAACGGGAGCCGGCGCCGTCGGCTATTTGGCGAAGCGTATGGTATATCCCTGGGGCGTGAATTCTTTGATATGGTAGAGGAAGTTCTGGCCTTCATGGGTAATGAATCCGAGATGCGTCACATCGTGGGCGATGCTGCGGCTGTGAAGCTCAAGGCGGAGGGTCACCTGGCTCATTGGCAAAGTGAAGCCCAACTATTTCACAGCAACAGGGCACGGATAGAAGCGAATTTCCCGGCATAAAAGGACACGTCCCATGACTTACGTTCCGATTAATCTGCAAAACAAGTTCGATCTGTTCTCGGATCATTGGTCGCCCAGGATCATCGCTCAGATGAATGATTATCATTTCAAGCTCGTGAAAATTCAGGGCGAATTCGTCTGGCACAGCCACGCCGACACGGATGAAGTCTTCATCGTCCGCGATGGGAGTATGGAGATTCACCTTCGAGACGGCGTAGTGACGCTTAATGAGGGCGAGATGTTCGTTGTGCCACGGGGCATCGAGCATAAACCCTATGCCGCGAATGAATGTCAGGTCATGCTGGTTGAACCTGCGGGGACGGTTAACACAGGCGACGCCGGCGGCGAACTGACGGCTGAAACCGATATTTGGATTTAAGGAGCAACGCATGTTTAACGAAATTAGCCCGGCTATGATCGAACGGATGCACTATCTGGAGGCGTTGGACTATCAGGATCGGCGCGACGGGACGCCGCGCTTGCAGCGGTTGCGACAGATCACGCCCGACACGGGGCGCTTCCTCGCGCTGATGGCAGCGGGCGCGCCGGCGGGCGACCTAATTGAGATCGGGACCAGCGCGGGCTACTCGACAATGTGGCTGTCGCTGGCGTGCCACGAATTGGGCAGGCCGGTCACGACATACGAAGTGCTGCCTGAGAAGGCGAAGCTGGCGCGGGAGACCTTTTACCAGGTGGGTGTTGAAGATTGTGTCAATTTAGTTGAAGGCGATGCGCGCAAACATCTGGCCTCGCACGACCGCATTGCGTGTTGCTTCCTGGACGCGGAAAAGGACGTCTACGCGGAGTGCTATGAGCTGGTGATCCCGCGGTTGGTGAAGGGCGGCTGGCTGATCGCCGATAACGCCATAAACCAGCGCGATCAGTTGCAGGAAGTGCTGGATCGCGCGCTGGCGGATGAACGCGTAGACGCACTGGTCGTGCCCATCGGCAACGGGGAATTGGTCTGCCGGCGGATTTAGCCATATTCACCACCAAGACACCAAGAACACCAAGAGAAGATTCTTACCACGAAGAAACGAAGAAAAAAGTAGAAACTCTTCGTTCCTTCGCTTCTCCGTGGTAAAGCTTTTTCTTGGTGTTCTTGGTGTCTTGGTGGTTACGTATCTGATCTCGCGAAGTGGGCTTGCAGGCTGCGGTAGCGCAGCTCCTTTTGTTTGGCGGCGCGGATGGCGGAGACGGCGGCAGTGGCCGCGGACAGCGTGGTGAGCAGTGGCACGTCCATCGCGGTGGCGGCGACGCGAATTTCCATGCCGTCCGTATGAGAGCGGGGACCCAGCGGCGTGTTCAGGATGAGCTGCACCTGGCCGCCGCGGATCAGGTCAACGGTGTGCGGCGAGCCTTGCGCCATCTTGTTGACGGGCTGCACGGGCAAGCCGGCATGTTCCAGGAAGGCAGCGGTGCCGGGGGTGGCGTGCAAGATGAACCCCATGCGGTGTAGATCACGCGCGATCTTGAGCGCTGCGCCCTTGTCGTAGTCGTTCACACTGATCAGCGCCGCGCCGGAGAGCGGCAACGCCATGCCTGCGGCGATCTGTGATTTCGCGAAGGCGTGGCCGAAGTGCGACGCGTGTCCCATCACCTCACCGGTCGAGCGCATCTCCGGGCCGAGGATCGCGTCGGCGCCGGGCAGCTTGCGGAACGGCAAGACCGCTTCCTTCACGAAGAAGCCGTCCACCTCCGGCTCCTCCAGAATCCCCTGCTCGGCCAGGCTTTGGCCCGCCATGATCTTCGCGGCCGCCTGCGCCAGGTTCAGACCGGTGGCCTTGCTGGCGTAGGGAATCGTCCGCGAGGCGCGCGGGTTGACCTCGAGCACGTAAACGATATCGTCCTTGATGGCGAACTGCACATTCATCACCCCACACACCTTGAGCGCCAGCCCCAGGCGCTCCGTGTATTCGCGGATGATGTTCAGGTGATACGCGCTGACTTTGTAGGGGGGCAACACGCACGCCGAATCGCCGGAATGGACCCCGGCTTCCTCGATGTGCTGCATGATCGCCCCGATGACCACACGCTCGCCGTCGGCCAGGGCGTCCACGTCAATCTCGAAGGCGTCTTCCATGAAGCGATCCACCAGCAGGGGCGCGCCGGGGGCGGCTTCGAGCGCGTGCCCGACAAACTCCTCGAGTTGCTCCGGACCGGGGACAATCGCCATGGCGCGCCCACCCAACACATAGGAAGGGCGCACCAGCACCGGATAGCCGATGCGTTCGGCGACCGCGCTCGCCCCTGCAAGGGTTGTGACGATGCCATGTTCGGGCTGTGGAATGTCCAATGTTTCGAGCAGTTCCGCAAACCGCTCGCGGTCTTCCGCCAGACGGATGGCCGCGGGCGATGTGCCGAGGATGGGGACGCCGGCGGCCTGCAACCCTTCGGCAAGGTTAAGCGGGGTCTGTCCGCCGAACTGGACAATCACGCCCTCCGGCTGCTCGCGCTCGACCACATTCAACACGTGTTCCAGCGTCAGCGGCTCGAAATAGAGCCGGTCGGCGGTATCGTAGTCGGTAGAGACCGTCTCCGGGTTGCAGTTGAGCATGATGGTCTCGAAACCCATATCGGAGAGGGCAAAGGCGGCCTGACAGCAGCAGTAGTCGAACTCGACGCCCTGACCGATGCGGTTTGGGCCGCTGCCCAGGATCAGGATTTTGCGGCGGTCGGTGGGATCAGCCTCATCCTGCGATTCATAGCCGCTGTACATATACGGGGTGCGCGCGTAGAACTCGGCGGCGCAGGTGTCCACGCGGTGAAAAGTGGCCGTCAGACCAAGATTTGCACGCAATGATCTGCAATCCGGTCTCTCGGCAACACCGTCGCTTGCACTGTTTAGCAAGCGATCGAGATGCGCGTCGGAGAAGCCCAGCCGCTTTGCATCTCGCAGCAAGGTGGCAAGCTCTTCCGGCGCGATGGGCGCGCTTGCAGCCTGCAAAATTGTCGCCTCCATCGCGACAATCCGCCCCATCTCGGACAGGAACCAGAGATCGTAGCCTGAGGCACGCGAGATATCGGCAACGGTGACGCCGCCGCGCAATGCGCGATAGACACTGAACAGCCGATCCGCAGAGGGGGTCGCCAGTTCCGCGAGATCGGGAATCTCTTCGGACGCTGCGCGTTTGGGGCCGGAGCCGTCCAACGCATCTACGCCGATTTCCAGCGACTGCACGGCCTTGTTCAGCGCCTCCGGGAAGGTGCGCCCCAGGGCCATCACTTCACCCACCGATTTCATCTGTGGCCCAAGCAGGGGATTCACGCCGGGAAACTTCTCGAACGCCCAGCGCGGAATCTTCACGGCTACATAATCAAGTGACGGCTCGAAGGCCGCCCGCGTCTCGCCGGTGATGTCGTTGGTGATTTCGTCGAGGGTGTAGCCGGCGGCAACCAGCGCGGCGATCTTGGCGATGGGGAAGCCGGTGGCTTTGGAGGCAAGCGCCGACGACCGGGAGACGCGCGGGTTCATTTCGATAATCAGCACGCGGCCATTCTCAGGGTTGACGGCAAACTGCACGTTAGAGCCGCCGGTCTCCACGCCGACAGCCGTCATCACCTGGCGCGCCAGGTCGCGCAACCGCTGATACTCGCGGTCGGTCAGAGTTTGCGCGGGGGCAACCGTAATACTGTCGCCGGTGTGGACGCCCATCGGGTCGAGGTTCTCGATGCTGCACACCACGACGAAGTTATCCGCGGCGTCGCGCATCACTTCCAGCTCGTATTCCTTCCAACCCAGCACCGACTCCTCGACCCAGGCCTGGCCGATGGGCGAAGCCGCCAGCGCGTGGCGCACCGCTTCGGGCAACTCTTCCGGGTGATAGACCCAGGACGCGCCGGAGCCGCCCAGCGCAAAGGAGGCGCGGACGAGCAGCGGATAGCCCGTGCGCTCGGCGATGGCCTGCGCGTCGCCCAGCAAGGTTGCGGGGCCGCCGTTCGGCAGCGGTAAGCCGTGTTCCAGCAGGGTATGGCGGAAGACGTCCCTGTCTTCGGCGGCGCGGATCGCCGTGAGGGACGCGCCGATCAACTGGACGTCGTGCGCGGCGAGCGTGCCGTCCTCGCTGAGCGCCAACGCCAGGTTGAGGCCGGTCTGCCCGCCCACGGTGGGCAGCATGGCGTCAGGACGCTCCTGGGCGATGATAGCGGCCAGCACTTCGGGCGTCAACGGCTCGATGTAGGTCGCGTCGGCAATATCGGGGTCGGTCATGATGGTCGCGGGGTTGGAATTAACCAGCACGACACGGTAGCCCTGGGCGCGCAACGCCTTGACGGCCTGCGTGCCGGAATAATCGAACTCGGCGGCCTGCCCGATGACGATGGGGCCGGAGCCAGGAATCAGGATGGTATGGATATCGGTGCGTTTCGGCATGTTTGGTCGCGTCTCGCTAAAGCAGAGATTCTTCGCTGCGCTCAGAAGTTTGTAAGGTTGATTCTTATGAGGTCACCCTGAGCGGATTAACCTCTTGAAGTGCGCTGCAGTTAGGTTCTAGCGAAGGGTCTCGCCTCATCAACGCGAGATCCTTCGCTGGAGCCACGCCGCAAGCCAACGTCCGTCGGTAGACCCGCTCAGAATGACAAAATAATTAGAATGATAACATCTCGAAGAACTCGTCGAAGATCGGTTCGGCGTCGTGTGGGCCGGCGGCCGCCTCGGGGTGATACTGGACGCTGAGCGCCGGGCGATCCAGCAGGCGCAACCCCTCAAGGGAGCCATCGTTCAGGCTGACGTGCGTCAACTTGACCACCGCCGGATCGAGGCCCTCCGTCTCAACACAATAGTTGTGGTTTTGCGAGGTGATGTACACCTTGCCCGTCCGTACATCCTGTACCGGGTGGTTGACGCCGTGATGGCCGAACTTGAGCCGCATGGTGCGCCCACCCAGCGCCAACCCCATCAACTGGTGGCCCAGGCAGATGCCGAGCAGCGGCAGGCCCGACGCCAGCAGACCACGCGTCGCTTCCACCGCATAGGGCAGGCCGGCGGGGTCGCCAGGCCCGTTCGAGAGGACGACGCCGTTGGGTTTCAACGCCAGCGCCTCCTGCCAGGTGGTGGACGCCGGGACGACGGTGACGCGTGCCCCGCGCGCGGCGAGATGGCGCAAGATATTGCGTTTGCTGCCGAAGTCATAAGCGACGATGTGCGGCGAAGATGCAGAGACGGGTGAAGCCTCACCCTTTAACCACACGTCGCCGGCATCGCCCGTCCAGGGATAGGGTTCGGCGCACGTCACCTCACGCACTATGTCGCGGCCATCGAGGCCCGGCCAGGCGCGCGCCATTGCGAGCAACTCCGCAGGCGACGTTCCGCGCGTGGAGAGCGCCGCGCGCAACGTGCCCTGGCTGCGCAGTTTGATGGTCAACGCGCGCGTATCCACGCCGCTGATGCCGGGCACGCCATGCGCCGCCAGCCAACCGCCCAGGTCTTGCTCGGCGCGCCAGTTGCTGACGACGGGACTGAGCCGGCGGATCACCGCGGCCTCGACCTGGGGGCGCGCCGATTCGTAATCTTCGAGGTTGACGCCTACGTTGCCGATGTGCGGAACGGTGAACAACACCGCCTGGCCGTGATAGGATGGGTCGGTGAGGACTTCCTGATAGCCCGTCATGCCGGTGTTGAAGACCAGCTCGAAGACGGCATCGGCGGCCGCGCCGAACGCCTCACCCGTATAAACCGAGCCATCCTCGAGGACGAGGGTCGCGGCACTCATTTGCGCGCCGCCGCCAATGCCGCGCGGGCGGCTGTCCAGAGGTAGATGCCGTCGGTGCTCATGGCGATGAGGTCAAAGCCACGACCGATCGCATCATGCGCGGCATTGCCGTCGCCGACGAACAGGCCCAGCGGCATATCGACGGCCTTTGCGCGCGTGACGACCGAGCCAATCACTTCCTGCACCTCAGGGTGGGTCATCTGGCCGAGCAGGCCCATGCTGCCCGACAGATCGAGCGGGCCGACGAAGAGGCAGTCAATGCCGGGCACGGTGAGAATCTCGTCCAGGTTCGCGACGGCGTCAATATGCTCGATTTGCACGATGATCGCAATAGATTCGTTGGCTCGCGCCAGATAGTCTCCCAGCGCCAGGCCGTAATCGTGGGCGCGCGCAACGCCTGCACCGCGCGTCCCTTCGGGCGGATACTTACAGGCGACCACGGCGCGGCGCGCATCGTCGGCGGTGATGACCTGTGGGATGACGACCCCATCGGCCCCCGTATCCAGCGCCTTCTTGATCCAGACGTCGCGATTCTCCGGGACGCGGATGATGCACGGACACCGCCCCCCCGCGCCCTGAATCATCATTTGCGCTGCGGTGAAGTCGCCCGGCCCATGCTCCAGATCAATCCAAAGGTAGTCAAACCCGGCCAGCGCCAGAATCTCGCTGACATCGGGATACATGATCCCCATGACCGTGCCGATGACGGTTTCGTGGTTGTGCAGACGCGCCCTGAGATCGTTCATTTGCGTTCTTCCTTAATGATTATTATGTAAAGCATCATCGCCCTGCTGCGGCGCGGTCTGCCCCCGAGCCAATTGCTCGATAGTTGAGATCACGCGTACAACCGGCGGCGCAGAGTCATGAGTTCCTCGGCGGAGAGCTCGCGCCACTCCCCCGGCTGGAGCGTTTCGAGTGACAACGGGCCGATGGCGACGCGCAGGAGTCGCAACGTCGGATAGCCGACGGCAGCCGTCATGTGGCGCACCTGGCGCTTGCGCCCTTCCCGCAACACGATGCGCAACCAACGAGTCGGAACCTGCGCATTCTCGCGAATCGGGACGAGTCGTTCCGGCAGGAATGGCTCTTGCGCCAACAAGGCAACCTCTGCCGGAGCGGTCATCTTGCCCTTGACGAGGACGCCGCAGCGCAATCGCGCCAGCGCCGTCTCATTCGGTACGCCCTCCACCTGCGCCAGATAGGTTTTGGGCAACTTATGGTCAGGATGCGTCAACCGGTGGGCCAGCGCGCCGTCGTCGGTGAGCAGCATCAGCCCTTCGCTGTCCTGATCCAACCGCCCCGCGGACTCTACACCGGCAAACGGGACGTAGTCGGCAAGCGTCGTCTGCCCCTCGCTATCATCAAACGCGGAAAGCACACCATAGGGCTTGTAGAAAAGGATATAGCGATGTTGCGGCGCGGCGGTGGGCGGCATGAGAATCTCCTACAAGCAGTTCGTCACTATTTTACCACATTGCGGCCCATATCCAGGTGTTTGCGTGCCTGGAGTCGAGGCTTCAGCCGGTCAAGCACATGACGCTGATTGCCCCAATAACCGGCTGAAGCCTCAACTCCAGTTAGATTTGAAATTCGAGGTTGGACAGGAGGCGCGTGTTCCTATAGAATGCGAGAGGAGTCGCCGCTTTGGGCTGCTCCGTTGTTGAGCGCGCAGAAGTCCTGCGCAAGGTATCACCGCGGAGGATCGTTCGTGAGAATACTGGGTCGAGTTACCGTCTTTCCCGTGCCCCCTGAACCGATCGCGCGTCTGTCGGAGCTTGCGTATAACCTGTGGTGGAGTTGGAATCCGCCCGCGCAGAAACTCTACCGTGACATTGACCCGCCGTTATGGGATGAAGTCAATCACAACCCGGTGTTGTTCTTGCGCCGGGCGCATCAGCAGGATCTGGATCGCGTCGCGGAAGACCCCGATTATCTGGAACTGTACGAAGAGGTTCTGGACACCTTCGACGATTATATGAATCCACCGGCCCGCGGCGTGTGGTTCGAGCGCAACTATCCGGGCATGGGCGATCAGGTCATCGCGTATTTCTCAGCGGAGTTCGGTCTGCACGAGTCGCTGCCCATCTATTCCGGCGGCCTGGGCGTCCTGTCGGGCGACCATTGCAAGACGGCCAGCGATCTCGATTTGCCGTTTGTCGGCGTCGGGTTCATCTATCCGCAGGGCTATTTCCGGCAGCAGATTGACCCGGACGGCAGGCAACAGGCGATCTATGAGAAGCTAAATTTCGGTGAGATCGCGGCCACGCCTGCACTGGGGGCCGATGGGACGCAGGTGGTGATTGACGTGGACTTGCCGGGGCGCAAAGTGTACGCGAAGATGTGGCGCGTCCAGGTGGGGCGCATCCCGATCTACCTGATGGATACGGATGTACCGGCAAATGTGCCGGAGGATCGGGAACTCTCCGCCCGACTGTATGGGGGCGACCAGCAGATGCGCATCTCGCAGGAGATCGTGCTGGGGATTGGCGGGGTGCGGGCGCTGCGCGCGCTGGGGATTCGCCCGGCAGTGTGGCATCTGAACGAGGGACACGCGGCCTTCCTGCAACTGGAACGGATACGCGAGTACGTGCAGGACGAAGGGCTATCGTTCGAGGCGGCGCTGTGGGCGACGCGCGGCGATTCGCTGTTTACCACGCATACTCCCGTGCCGGCAGGCAACGACGCCTTCGGCTTCGACCTGATTGATCGCTTCTTCGCCGATTACTGGGGCCGGTTGAGCCTGGATCGCGAGCGTTTTCTGGACCTGGGGCGCTACGAAAGCCCATCGGGACCGCAATTCGGGATGACCGTGCTGGCGCTGCGGACGGCGGGTCGGGCGAACGGCGTCAGCCAGTTGCACGGTGAGGTCGCGCGGCGCATGTGGGCCTCGCTCTGGCCCGGCATCACCGAGCCGGAAGTACCCATCGAGCACGTGACAAACGGCGTGCACACCGAAAGTTGGATTCACCCCGAACTGGCCGAGTTAATGGATCGCTATCTGGATTCCGACTGGCGCGACCGGCTGGACGATCCGGTGTCGTGGTACAGCGTCGCGGGCATTCCGGGCGCGGAGTTGTGGGCGCAACATGAGGACGCCAAGGCGGAGATGCTGGAACAGGTGCGCGACCGGCTGGCGCGCCAGCTCTCCAGAACGGGAGCCGTCCCCGCGGCAGTTGAGCAGGCCGCGCACCTGTTGGACCCGGCGGCGTTGACCATCGGGTTTGCCCGCCGCTTTGCGGCCTACAAACGGGCGACGCTGATCTTCCACGACGAGGAACGGCTCAAGCGCATCCTGAATAACGCGGAACGGCCCGTGCAGATCATCATCGCCGGGAAGGCGCACCCCGCCGATGAGGCGGGCAAGACGCTGATCCAGACGGTGTATCAGTTGAGCCGCAAGCCGGAGTATCTGGGCAAGATCGTCTTCGTCGAAGACTACGACATGAACGTCGCGCGGCATCTCGTCGCCGGGGCGGACGTGTGGCTCAACACGCCGCGCCGGCCGCATGAAGCCAGCGGGACCAGCGGCCAGAAGGCCGGGCTGAACGGCGTCCTCAACTTCAGTGTGCTGGATGGTTGGTGGGTGGAAGGCTTCAACGGGGAGAACGGCTGGGCCATCGGCTCGGAGAAGAACTATACGAACGAAGCCGCGCGGGATGAAGCGGACGCGCTCTCGCTGTATACCACGCTGGAAGAAGTGATTGCCCCGCTCTACTACGACCGCGATGAGGATGGCAAGCCGACAAGCGGCTGGTTAGGTATGATGCGCGCCTCTATTGCTTCTATCGCGCCAGAATACACCACCCATCGGATGCTCAAAGACTATATCACGAAGTTTTACGTCCCCGGCGCGACCCTGGGGGCCACGCTGCGCGCCGACGATTACGCCGAAGCGAAGACGCTCGCCACGTGGGAGGCGCGTGTCAAAGCGGCCTGGCCGCAGGTTTCCATCGCAGCCACCGGGCCCAGTGGCACGCAGACAACCGTCGGCCAACCCGTAGCGGTCAACGCGAACCTGCGCCCCGGCGCATTGTCGCCCGACGATCTGGCCGTGGAGTTGGTGTACGGGCAGCAAAAGGACGGCAAGCTGGAGACGGCCGCGGCGTTGCCCATGCAGTTAGTGGACTCGCAAGGCGGGACGTATCACTACGAGGCGTCCGAAGCCTTCCCGGATAGCGGCAATTTCGGGTATGGCGTGCGGGTGCGGCCCAACCACGAAAACCTGCCGAATCCGTACGCGACCTACCTCGTGAAGTGGGCCTGAAGCACGCGTGATGGCCGGTCGCCAGAATACACTGACGCGACCGGCCTCGCAGAACCCTCACGAACTCTATGACAGATGAAACCGCGACCCTGAGCGAACGAGAAATCGAAGTCCTGAAGCTCGTCGCCACGGGCGCGAGCAACCAGGAAATCGCGCGCGCCCTTGTCATCAGCCCCAACACCGTCAAGGTCCACCTGCGCAACATCTTCGAGAAACTCGCCGTCCAGTCGCGCACCGAGGCGACCATGGAAGCGGTGCGACGCGGGTGGGTGACGGTTGACGGGGCCGTGCCGCCGCCCGACGACGGCAGTGGGCCAATCGAAGCGCCAGATGCCGTTGTCATCCCGCCTTTGTCATTGCCGCGAAGACCTGTCGCGCGCTGGCAACGCGTCTACATGCTGGTCGTCGCCGCGCTCATTGCGCTGGCCGCCGTTCTCCCTGCCCTGACAGGGGACGGACCGCGCGCCGCAACCACCTCGCTCCTAACAGACGCCGGGCGAAACGGGACACGCGCGGAAATCCGCACGCAACTGCCGCGGTGGAGCGGGGGCGCGGCGCTCCCCTCGCCTCGCAGTCGGCTGGCGCTGGTGGCGGGGACGCAACGGCTGTATGCGATTGGCGGCGAAACAGCCGACGGCGTGACGGGGCAAGTCTCAGTGTATGATCTGGCGGAGAATCGCTGGCAACCCGCCGCCGACAAGCCGACCGCGGTCTCCAACGTGAGCGGCGCATTAATCGGCGATCGGATTTACGTGCCGGGCGGCATGACCGCGGATGGCAAGGTCACGGACGCGCTCGAAGCGTTCGACGCGCAGACGGGCGTCTGGGAGCACCGCGCCCCCTTGCCTGCGCCGCGCGCGGCCTACGCGCTGGCGGCGCTCGATGACCGGCTGTATCTCTTGGGCGGCTGGGACGGGGACGCCTATCGCCGCGAACTGTTCGTCTATGACGCGGCGGCGGATGCGTGGTCGGCGGCGACCCCGCTGCCCGAAGCGCGGGGGTTTGCCGGGGCCGCGGCGTTCGACGGGGTGATCTACGTGGCCGGGGGCTACGACGGGGAGCGCGAGCTGGCGGACGTGATCGCATACGATCCGGCCGCCGAAGGCACAGGCGCGGAACCGTGGTCGCCGCGCGCGCCGATGAGTCAGGCTCGCGCGGGGCTGGCGATGACGGCGCTGGGGCCGCGGCTCTACGTGCTGGGGGGCGAGTCTGGGGAGCCGTATGGCGAGCAGTATGATATCGGGACGGGGGCATGGTCGCGCTTCGAAAGCCCGGTTGACGGGGCATGGCGCAACCTCGCGGCGGCTGCGCACGGGCAGAGCATCTACGTTGTGGGCGGCTGGGCGGGGGATTATCTGGATATCAACGCGGCATATGAGGCCGTGATCCGGCTGCTGCTGCCGTTTGGGAGCAAGGGCGAGTAAGGTGCAACGCACTTCGGAAGTGCGTTGCACCTGGTTGCACCTGGCACTTCGCTATAAGGCGGGTCGGGCGAGGCGCTGAATCTTGGGCAGGGTTTCGCGCCAACTGATTTGCGACAGCCCCATCTTCTGGCGCAGTTGGTCGGACGGCATCCCGTTGCGGTAGTCGCGCACGGCGCAGGTCCAGCGCAGTTGCTCGAACGACACGCCGCCGGGGATCTCCGCCAGTTTGGCGGCGTCCTCCAGCACGTACTCGAGATTGCGGGCGGTACACTCGAAGACGCGTTCCGTGGGGTTATATTCCCGGAGATACTGGCGATAGACCGGCGTGAACTGCGGCCCCAGGGCCAGCTTGCGCTCTTTAAGCGTCTTGCGCGGGTCCTCGTAGCGGATGTAGAGCACAGGCGCTTGCAGGTTCGAGAAGTCAATGTGTTCGGGGCGAATGTCCATACATTCGCTCTTTTTGATGCCCGTTTGCAACATCAGGCTGATCAACAGATAGGGGCGGGCATCGGGCTTCGCCGCCCACAGCAGGTCGCGCGTCGCGCTGAGCAATGCGCTCATCTGGTCATCATATAGGATATCGGGCAGTGGCGTGCTGGGGTGCTGATGCACGAGCGGCGCGGCGGGGTCGCCGGGGATCGCGCCCGATTCCTCCAACCAGCCGAAGAAGACCTTGAGCGTGGTCATGCGGCGCGCGAAAGTCTTGGGGCTGCACGGCACGCCGCGGTCGGCGCGCATCCAGGTGAGAAACTGATCGAGGTCCGCCTGGCCGATGTCACCGATGGCGCGATTCGCTGTCATGTATTTGGTGAAGAGGCGCAGGTCGGCCTGGAACGCCTTGATCGTGTTGTCGGAGAAGCCCTGGCGCACCATGTGGCCGTGGAACGCGCCGGTGGCCGCCGCCAGCGAGGATGACGCGTCCAACTCGGCGGGTACAGAAGCCACGGGGCGTGTCTTCTCCCCTGCCGTGCCCCGTCCGGGGCGACCCGCGGGAAACAGATCCATCTGATCGTCGCTCACGATAACCTCCCAGGATGGCCTGCGGATGCCTTCGTGGCCTTTCGCATAGACCATCGTTTTGACATAAGATATCAGGTCCGCGCGGGTTTGTCAAGTGCTGGAGAGAACCTACTACCCCGTCATTGATGTTATGACAACTTGACACGAACATATGTTCTGTTGCATAATAGGGCCAGTCAAGCGGTTCGCAAGCGCGATCCACCTGTATAGAAACACCACCCGGCGGCGAGTTTTGACTTTTGAACTTTGACGCCGCCCCATTTCTGCAAAACTGCATAGATTGGGTGTGGGATGGAATTTAAAACCGTAAAATACCATCTCTGTCGCGGCGCGTCCTGAATCTGTCACCCCCATATGGCTTAAGCGAAAGTTCCATGAGTTTTGACGAGGGGGCCAATGTCAAAGTTCAAAGTTCAAAACTCGTCAGAAGGTCATCACGGGGCATGTTACGTCGCCGGATTAGTAACTGTTTGCAGTTGCCGCACCAAGACCGTAGTCTAGCCCCTTGTGGGCGTCGCGCGACGCCCACAAGGGGCTAGACTACGGTTGCGTTACCCGGATTAAAGGGGGTTGCCGCGCGGGCATAGTTGTGGAATAATGTGTGTGGGGAGATTACCGGATGAGAGCATCCCGGCGCCCTCGACGACCTTGTTTTCACAGCTATGGGAGGTAACATCATGGCATTGACATACAACGACATCGAAGCCCTGCTGGGCGCAGACGCAGAAGATCTGCTGGGTTTCAACACCCCGAAGGTCCCGAAGGAGCAGTTGCACCTGCCGGGGCCGGATTTCGTGGATCGCATCTACGCGCAAAGCGACCGCAGCATCCCGGTGTTGCGTAGTTTGCAAACGCTGTTCGGTCACGGCCGGCTTGCGAACACCGGCTATCTATCCATCTTACCGGTGGATCAGGGGATCGAGCACTCGGCGGGAGCGTCCTTCGCGCCGTACCCGGCTTTCTTCGACCCGGAGACCATCGTCCGGCTGGCGATTGAGGGCGGGTGCAATGCGGTCGCCTCGACGCTGGGGGTGCTGGGGATAGTGGCGCGCAAGTACGCGCACAAGATCCCCTTCATCATGAAGGTCAACCACAACGAACTGCTCACCTACCCCAACAAGTTCGACCAGGTCTTCTTCGCGCAGGTGGAGCAGGCGTGGGATATGGGCGCGGTGGCCGTGGGCGCGACGATCTACTTCGGCTCAGAGGAGTCCACGCGGCAGATCGTCGAAGTCAGCGAGGCGTTCAAGGTCGCGCACGAGTTGGGGATGGCGACGATCCTGTGGTGCTACCTGCGCAACCCGGCCTTCAAGGTGGGCGGGGTAGACTATCACGCGTCGGCGGACCTGAGCGGGCAGGCGAACCACCTGGGCGTGACCATCGAGGCAGACATCATCAAGCAGAAGCTGCCGGAGAACAACGGCGGCTATAAGGCGCTGCGCAGCGGCGATTCGAGCTACGGCAAGCTGGACGAGCGGATGTACACCGAGTTGTCCAGCGACCACCCGATTGACCTGACGCGCTATCAGGTGATCAACAACTACATGGGGCGCATCGGGCTGATCAACTCGGGCGGGCCGTCGGGAAAGAATGATCTCGCGGACGCGGCGCGCACGGCGGTGATCAACAAGCGGGCCGGCGGCACGGGCCTGATCAGCGGGCGCAAGGCGTTCCAGAAGCCAGTGGCGCAGGGCGTCGAGCTGCTCAACACCATCCAGGACATCTACCTCTGCGAAGACATAACCGTGGCGTAGCAGAATAGATTCACCACGAAGAAACGAAGAAAGAAAAGATAAATTCTTCTCTTCGTTTCTTCGCTTCTTCGTGGTGAATTCTTCTACGCGACTGACAGGGATTTGAAGTCTTTGACTTGGCCGGTGATGGCGCGCTCGGTGGGGAGGCGCTCGATGCTGCTGGCTCCGAAGAAGCCGGCAATGCCGGGCATCTGCTTGAGCGCCTTGCCCACGGCGTCGGGTTCGTCGAACGGGCCGCCGTGACAGATGACTACGAGATCGGAGCGCACCTTGCGCCCGGCGTCGGCCATCGCCATCACGCGATCCATCGCCTGCTCCAGCGTGAGCGCAACGCCCGCGCCGATGCTGCCGCCGGTAGTCAGCCCGACGTGCGCCACCAGGATGTCACACCCCGCCTGCGCCATCGCGCTCGCCTCATCCGGCGTGAACGCGTAGGGGGTGGTCAGCAGGTCCATCTCGTGGGCCAGGCGGATCATCTCGACCTCTTTGTCGTAGCCCATGCCGGTCGCTTCCAGGTTGGCGCGGAAGTTGCCGTCGAACAGGCCCACGGTGGGGAAGTTCTGCACGCCGGTGAAACCCATCTCTTTGATCTGCTTGAGGAAGACCGGCATCAGCCGGAAGGGGTCGGTGCCGCAGACGCCCGCCAGCACCGGCGTGTGCTGAACGACGGGCAGCACCTCGGCGGCCATCTCCACGACGATCGCGTTGGCGTCGCCATAGGGCAACATGCCCGCCAGCGAGCCGCGCCCGGCCATGCGGTAGCGGCCGGAGTTGTAGATGATGATGAGGTCGGCCGCGCCGGCCTCGGCGCACTTGGCCGAAAGACCCGTACCCGCCCCGCAGCCAACGATGGGCCGCCCCGCGTCCATCTGCGCCTGCAAGTTCGTCAATGCTTCCGCGCGTGTAATAAATGCCATTTCCATGCTCCTTGTGATTTATTCACCACGAAGAAGCGAAGAAACGAAGTTTTTAATTTATTTTTCTTCTTCGTGCCTTCGTGGTGAGAATTATTATGTCAACATGCCGAGGAGGAGTTCGACGGCTTTGTCGGCGAAGGTTCGGTCGTTGATGTTGGCGTCCAGCTCGATGAGCGGGATGCCGGGTTTCAGGGTGCGCCGGATGGCGTCGTAGCACGCACCATCGGCGGCGGGATCCCAGAAGGGGTTGCCGGGGCTGTCGAGCTGCGAGACGCCCCGCAACGGCAGCAAGACCGCGACCGGCCCGACCGACGCATTGGTCGCGCGGGCGATCATCTCGCCCATCGCGACGTTCTCCTCGACGTTGGTGCGCATCAGAGTGACGTTGGGGTTCCACTCATACAGGTTGCGCGCCCGGTATTTCTCCGGCACCGTGTCAATGCCCCAGAAGTTGCACATATCCACGCAGCCGGGGGCCAGCACGGTAGGCACGCCCGCCCGCGCCGCGGCCATCATGCGATCCGGGCCGGCGCTGAAGGCCCCGCTGCACACGTAGTCGGCCAGCTCGGTGGTGGTGAGGTCGAGGTTGGCGGTAATAAAGCCACTCGCGATCAGCGATTCCATGGTGCGCCCGCCGGTTCCGGTGGCGTGAAAGACCAGCACCTCATAACCCTGGGCTTCCAGCGCGGTGCGCGCCCGACTGACGCACTCAGTCGTGTTGCCGAACATGCTCGCGGTGATTAATGGCTTCGTGTCTGCTTCTGCGGACAACTCCTGCTCGACCATGCCGGCGATGGCGGCTGCGGCGTTGGCGTAAATGCGGCGGCTGATGGAGTTGATGCCGGCCACATCCACCACGGAGGGCATCATGGTGATGTCCTTCGCGCCGACATACTGCGACACATCGCCGCCGCCCACCGTCGAGGCCATGACTTTGGGGACACCGATGGGCAGCTCGCGCATGGCGGCCGTAGCGAGGGATGTGCCTCCGCTGCCCGCCATGCCCAGAATGCCGTCCAGTCGCCCGGCGGCGTGGAGGTCGCTCACGACCTTCGCCAGCCCCGCGGCCATGACGCGCATCGCCTCGGCCTTGTCCTTACTCGCACGCAACCCGGCAATGCTGCCACCGCCGGCGCGGGCGACTTCTTCATTGGTGACGTCCGGCGGGAAAGGCGGATCGCCCAGCACGCCGAAGTCCACAACAAGGGTTTCTAGCCCGCGGGCGCGAATCAGATCGCGCACGAAACGGAACTCTTCGCCCTTCGTATCCAGGGCGCCTACAATCACGACTGTTTTCGGCATCACGACCCCCTTTGGTCTCTAACGCCCACGAGGGGCTAAACTACGCAGGTTCGATTGCGGACGGATCAATCCCATGATAACGCAACATGAAGAACGGATAGAGCTGGCGGGCGCTGGTGATGAGACTCGCATCCAGCGGCACGTCAGGCGGCGTCAGGAGGAAAGGATAGCTTTGCTGACCGGCGATTCCGCCATGACATGCGACATGATCCTCAAATGCGACGACGCCGCGCGCATCCCATGCGCCGAAGAGCACAAGGTCGCCGGTGTGGGGAAATTCCAGCAAGCGGATGAGATCCCTGGCATCGTATTGTGGTTCCTCCAGCCCCGCCGGCAGGTTATCGGGCGTGAGCGCTATCACGCCGTGCGAGTTGACGATGACGGGCCGGGCATCTTCGACGCCCAACACCAGGCCAATGCCGGGGTGATCGGTCAGCATATCCAGCAGAGAGGGATAAAGCAATGCGATTTCGCTGATATCCATGCGCGACCCGGTGACGTTGAGATAAATATGGGCCATGCTGCCGGAGGCGCGCACGACGACGTCGCTGGCGCGGGTCAAATCCCATTCGTCCGGTTCGAGCGCCGCGCCGGATTCCAGGGCAGTCGGGTGGCGTCCCTCAATGCGCCGCCGCAGCGATGCCACCAACCGCCGACCCCGCGGCGACAGGTGCGCCTCGATGCCGTCCAACTCATCAAGAAGGAACGGCCGGCTGGAAGCATCGGCGGGATCCAAATCCCAGGAATCGTCAATGATCGCCCCATTCATACATTGCGCGATCGCGGCGCTGAGCGTCATGCCGCCGTCGTCCTGAAACGGACGGGCAGGCGTCATGCCGTGGTCCGACAAGATGAGAAGTTCAGAATCGGGCTGATACATGCGGCGCAAACGGTCGAATTCGCGAATATAGTTATCAATCCGTTTGAGCGCGTGCAGCGCGCCGCGCGATTGATGGCCGCTGCCGTGGGCGATTTCATCGTAACCATAGAAAGTGACGTAGATTGCGGGGATGCCGCGGTAGATATCGAGTGCAACGCCAAAGGCCATCACCTCGCTCAGCACGACATTGGCGAGGACATCGAGCACCGGCTGGATCAACTTGAGGCGGCTGCGAAAGCCGGATGCGCCCCAGGCGGCAAAAGCTTCGATCACGTCTCGGGTCAGTTCCCACCCGGCCAGCCCGATCATGCGCAGGACACGCCACGGCAACAACACCAGGACTAGCGCCCAACCGATGCCCCGCAAGTGTTCGAAGAAGCGCTGGCGGCCCATCGCCGTCAGGGTGAACAGGGTCAGGCGGGCGCCGCCGTCCATTATGTTCGAATAGCTGGACCCGCCGGACAGGATGCCAGGCCGGCCTTCGGCGATCCGGTCGCGGATGCGCTCGATGTGGGCCGGATTTTTGCTGACGGGCGCAAAACCGGTTTCCTTCTCATACCAGCGAAAAGAAGGCATGTCCCAGTTGTTCCCGTACATGATGCCCGCCTGGACGATCGGGGTACTGCTGGGCAGCCCACAGCGCCACCGCCCAAGCCGGTGACCCGCTTCGATCAGACGCTGCATATTGGGCGCAAAACCACGCGCGAGCGCCTGTTGTAAATCGGCGTGAGACAGCCCGTCAATCTGAACGGCGATGAACCCGCGGGGCGGATCGTCCATAGAACCCGCCGCGCGCCCGAGATGCCGGGCCAGCACATCGTACTTCCGGCCGGCCATCATCGCCGTCAACCAACTGAAGAACCCAACCAGCCGCCTTAACCACCAGGACATGCGGCGCTCATTTGCGCAGGCGGCGGACGAACGGGAGATCGGCGAGCCGGCGCGCGGTCCCGCCATTGCCGCCCTGCACCGTCACGCCGGCCTCGTCCGCCGAGACCGCGATCAAGTCATCGGTCAACCGGAACTGCACGGCATACATGCGGCGATAGAGGCCCTTTTCGTGCGCCAACAACGTCGCATGGTCGCCCTGCTCCACGATGCGCCCGCCCGCGAGGACGACAATCTTGTCGGCGTTCGTGATGGTGCTGAGCCGGTGCGCGATGACGAAGGTCGTCCGGTCTTTCATCAAGCGATCCAACGCTTCCTGAACGGCCTGTTCGGATTCGCTATCGAGGGAAGAGGTTGCTTCATCGAGGATGAGGATGCGCGGGTCTTTCAGAATCGCGCGGGCGATGGAAACGCGTTGGCGCTCGCCGCCGCTGAGCTTGATGCCGCGCTCGCCCACCAACGTATCGTAGCCCTGGGGCATATGCATGATGAAATCGTGGGCGTTGGCGGCGCGCGCCGCCCGCTCGATCTCTTCCTGGGTCGCATCGAGCTTGCCGTAGGCGATGTTGGCGCGAATCGTGCCGCTGAAGAGGGAGGTCTCTTGCGGCACGATGCCGATTTGCTCGCGCAGGCTACGCATCTGAATCGTGCGGATGTCGTAGCCGTCAATAAGGATGCGTCCCGCGGTCGGATCATAGAAGCGCGGGATCAGGTTCACCAGCGTGGTCTTGCCCGCGCCGCTGGGGCCGACCAGCGCGATGACCTGGCCGGGATTGGCCCCCAGATTGATGTCATGCAGGACCTCGTGCATATCGCCGGTGCCAAGCGGCTGCCCGCTATCCTGATAATCGAAGTTGACGGCTTCGAAGCAGACCCAACCCGCCACCGGCGGCAGGGGAATCGCGTCGGGCGCATCCTGCATTTCCGGCATCGTATCGAGCAGATCGAAGACGTGCTCGCTTGCGCCGATGGCTTGCTGCAGCTGGCTGTACAGGCCGGTATAAGTGGCGATCGGCGACGCGATCATCATGGTGTAAATCAAGAACGAAACCAGTTGGCCTGGCGTCAGCGTGCCGGCCAACACGGCGCGGCTGCCAAACCAGATGACGACGGCAATGGTGGAAAAGGCAACCAGACCAATGATCGGCCCGAGGATGGCGCGAATACGGACACGCTTGATCGCCAGCCCGAAGAGTTCTTCCACACCATCGCTATAGCGTTGAATCTCATAAGGTTCGCGCGCAAACGATTTGACGGTACGCACACCGCCAATGGCCTCTTCGGCAGTGGCCGTCACGTTGGCAAGGGCATCCTGCACTTGCCGGCTGATCTTGCGCACCAGCCGCCCCAGCAAGATCATGCCCAGGACGGCGAGCGGCACGATCGCCAGCATCAGGAACGTGAGTTGGGGCGCCATCACGAAGATAATGATGATACCGCCGACGAACATGATCGTCTGCGAAATCAGGCTAAGCAGGGTCGTGGTCACCGCTTCCTGAATCGTCGAAATGTCGTTACTGAGCCGGGAAAGCAGTTCGCCGGTGCGCTTATTGTTGAAAAAACGCAATGGCATAGATTGCAAATGCGCGTAAAGCTGCTCGCGCAGGTCGGCGATGACGCGTTCACCCGTCCAGCCCATCAGATACGTTTGAACAAAACCGAGGATGGCCTGGACAATGAAGAGCAGCACCAGGAGCAACGTGATCCGATTGAGCATGACGAGGTTCTTTTGAACCAGCGCCGCGTCAACGATGTAGCGCACCGCGAGCGGCATCGCCAGCGCCACCACGCTGGTGATGGCAAGAATGACACCGGCTACGGCGAGCTGTCGCCAGTAGGGGCGAACGAACTCGAGCAAACGGCGGTAATTCGTGAGAATCCCGCGCACGAACCAGCGGTTCGGCAGGAGAGCCGGACCGTTCACTACGGCAAGTTCCGCCTCTGCGAGAGACGGCTGTGAAGCAAGAGCCTGCGCCGATGAAGTATTGGCGGCCTCATCGTTAACGGGCTGAGTTTCAGTCATTCATATCCATCCAGTTCAAATATGTCTGAGAACAGTATACGTCCGGCCTGAGCGGGGGTCAAACGGAGTTGTGGATCAGTCAAAAGGCTGTTGTTTTGCCGGATTAACCAACCTTAAGAAAATATATCTTGACAACAAGGTAATCTTACCCTTATACTCTTGTCTTGGTGATAACGAGCGTAAGTGGCCTCCCCTGCTCCGACCAAAGTGCATCGTCATCATCACAGATCGCTTCACAAAACATCATACAAGACATCGTTGCCAACAGTGGAGCGCCCCCTCATGGACTCCTGTTCGTATGGGCCATCCCTTCCTGGCATGTCTACGTAAATTGACGCCTGCTCGTTGTAGCTGTCGTCCAGTTCCGGCGCGCGTCATCCATTCGAGACTCCGGTTGTACGCGCTTTGCGCCTGCGACGTGGCGGCGCTTGCTCCGGAGTACCAGTCGTTACCTCCTGGCCTCTTGTGTTGCGATGTTCCTCCCAGAACTTGTTTGAGGCCGCTTTCAAACTGAACCAATGAGTACACACCCTATAATCACGTCGTCAGGCTAAGTTAGCCTCTCCGCCCGACCGGCCCAAATTGAGAGCCGCTCCAGGCGTCAAGAAGCCGCCTTTGACGTTCGCCCGATTGAACATCCCCGCAGGGGAAAAGGGCCACGACCGCCGCCAGAGATGCAAAAATACCGGGGGGTCGTTTTTCGTTTTCTCCCACCATCATTCTGCGCGTCTAAGGGTACGAGAGATGACCAAACTCACCAGGGATGTCGAAGCAAGACCCGTTCTTTCCAATGGCGTTCGTTTCCTCACACCGCAGCTTGTGTGCCAGGTCGAGGATGCCCTGACGCGCGTTGCCCCGTTCGACGAAGTCCGCCGGGTCGTCCAGCGCGGCAGGTTGCGTTTCATCGAAGTGGTGCAAAGCCAGGCCGTTGATTCTTCGACGATTCTGCTGGATGGAGACTCGTCATAGAGATTCCTTCGGGCGATATTCCTGGCAAGGTCAGACGCAAGCAGACGATCCGCTTGATCACGCTCGGGGCACTGTTATTGCTAATTGCGCGCCCGTTGACCAGCCTCCTATGGCTGAACTATGGCGCAATGACCCTGCACAGGACCGTGATCGGCGACCACAACGCGATAGATATTACTGTGGCAGAAGCCGCGCTTGAGAGGAGCATGGCAATCTCACCCTCACGCGCGGCCATTCGCAACCTCGCCTTCGCGGCGTATGCCACAGGAGATTATCCCGGCGCGCTGCGCGAGGCGGAGCAATTGGGCGGCGAGCCGTTGATGTACTGGCTGGCGGGCCAGGTACATTACGCGCTGGGCGACGAGCCGAAGGCGTTGGAAGCCTGGCGCAACGCAGGCGCGTCCCCCTATCTGACGGCGCAGGCGTATCAAGCACTCAAGCAAGGGCAGTTGAAAGCCGCAGAGCAGTTCTTCCGGCTCTCCCTGCGGCTTGAACCACGTTCGGCATCTGCGCTTGCAGGGTTGGGCGAAACGCTCTATGTTGCGCAAAGGCCCGAAGAGGCGCTGGATCCTTTAAGCTCAGCGTTAGCGATAGACCCTGATATGCACCGCGTGCATTACCTCATGGGAAGTATCTATCGGCAGCGCGGCGATAACAAAGCGGCCATCGAACATCTTTTGCTGGCGGCAAAGCTGGCCCCGGCAATCACCCCGTATGCCGATATGCTGGTAGACCTGTATCGCAAACAGGGCGACCTCACCGGGGCAGATTACTGGGACGCGTTTTCCACAGACGGTCTGCGCGACCGGCCCCACAGGAGATGAGCGATTAAAGCCAGCGGGATCAACGGGTGGATGGAAGATAACCCTCTGCTGCGCTGGGCTGCGCTGGGCGAGCTCGCCATTGCGAGCATCCTGGTGCTCTGGCCGGCGTTTCCGACGGCGACAAATTACTTGCGGGTCGCCGCGGCCGGGCTGTTAGTGCTTCTGCTGCCGGGATATTTGCTGCGGCGCATCCTGCTGCCGACATGCGCCTGGTCGTTGCCGTCGCGCCTGGGGCTGGATTTTGCGCTGAGCCTGGGGGCGGCGTTCCTGGCATGGTTGGCGGCGCTGGCCTTCGGCGGTACGCTGAATGCGTTCGCGTTCTCCCTGGCCGGGTTGTTAGTGATCGAATCGGGCTGGCTGGGCGTGAAGGGCATCCGCCGGGACCATGAAGCAGGCGCTCAAGCGACGATCGGGGGGCTGCCGATTGCCGTAGTCGGAGTCATCGCGGCATTCTGGGCGCTTGTCGCGTTAGGGCAGGGCGCGTTGTTCATGCCGGATACGGACAACTGGTACTACCTGGCCGGCGTGCGCCACATTGCCGCAACGGAACGTCTGCTGCCGGGCGATCCCTATTTCGAGGGTGCAGCAGACCCGCAACGCGGCAGCCCGTGGCTGGCGATTGCGGCGCTGCTGGCGAGATTGGGGGCTATCTCGCCAGCAGCGCTCTGGGACATTTTGCCCGTGCTGATCCTGCCGCTCGCCATCTGCACCCATTTTCTGCTCGGCGAGACCCTGTTCCGGGACGGCCGGGCGGCGGCGCTTTCCTGCGTCTTCCTGCTCTACGGCTTTGGCCGGTTCACCTGGGATGTCCCGATGATGGTCGTATCGCCGGCAGGGATTGCCTTTATCCTCTTCCTCGCGGCGTGCGCCCTGACGTGGGTCTACTTCGAACAGCGCGTCGTCGCGGCGCTACCCCTGACGTTGCTGCTGTTGGCCGCCTGTGCAGGCACACACCTGCTCGTCGTGCTCGGTTATGTGTTATTGCTAGGCAGCTATGGCGGGCTGCACATGCTCTTGCGGCGCGATGGCCGCTATGCGCTGCGCGTGGGCGCGCTGCTGGCGGCAAGCATCGTCATCGTCGCGCTTCTGGCGGGGCCGTGGCTGGGCTCGGGGCCGGGATCCACCAATGCCATTTATGCGGATGAGTGGGGCGTCGTCGGGCAGGTGGCCGGGTGGCGCTTCATCAAGCCCGGTGCGCTGATGGGCAGCGGCTTTTCGCCGTGGGCGCTGGCGTTTCTGCTGGCCCCGCTCCTGGTTCTATTGGCAAAAGATCAGAACTGGGCCATCTGGTTGCTGGCGTCCATGTTGGCCGTGCTGGCAACGGCGTTCAACCCGCTCTTTGTCGAAGCCGCCGTGCGGTCGGGCTTGCTGCCGCCGTGGGGCGTGTGGCGGCTGGCGCTGCAAGTATTCCAGTTCCAGTTCGTGCTGGGCGGAGTAGGCGCGCTCGGGCTTGCGTGGTGGATTGCCGCGGGAGGGAAAACGTGGGGCTGGTCACGCGTGACCAGTCTTGTGGTGCTGTGCGTCGTCGGTGGACTGGCCCTGCTGCCGAGCAGCGTGCCGTTGCTGCGCCCGATGGGGAGCTATGTGCGTAACTCGGCAGCCGTGCTCACCGGCGCGCAGCCCCGGTTGCGTACACAGGTTGCGGCAGAGTTGAAGGGCGTCCTCGAAGCCGCGCCGCCCGGCAGCGTTGTGTTGTCCGACCCGCAGACCGGCTATTTCATCGGGGCGATCAGTAATCACTTCGTCCCGGCCATCACTTACGGTCACAGCGCACCGGGAATCAACGATGATGACCGGCGGCGCGAGGATGTCGGCCTGGTGCTCGATCCAAAGACGCCGCAAGCGCAGGTGATTCCCATCATGGAGCGTTATGGGGTGGATTTCGTCCTGCTGACCGCGCCGGAACCCGCATACGGGAAATACACGCTGACGCCGGGGGTATTGGATGCCCTCAAGACACGATTTGATGGCGACGGCGCGCATTTCCAGCGGGTTGAATCGGCCGCGTCGCACACCATGCTTTACCGCTACCTGCCCTCAAAATGACCCAGCCAGAAGTGAAAGCTGCCCAGGCATTTCGCATCCCTTCACCAGCTTCAAACCGCCGGGTAGCCGCACGAAGCTTCATGTTACCGATCTTCGCGGTCTGGCTGAGCGGCGCGGCGCTGGGGTTATTCGGCGTGGAGTTTCTTGGCTTCAACCAGGATTTCCTACCGCCAAAGCAACTCGATGCCGGCGCCGCCCTGATGGCGACCCTCACGGTTGCGCCGCTCATCCTTGCCGGGATCTGGGTCGTCTGGTCGTTCCTGCTGACCCGGATGACGGGATTGAGCCTGCGCGAAGCCCTGGTTCTGGATGCGCCGACCTATCTGCCGCTGTTGCTGTTGGGGAGCGCGCCGCTATTGAGCCGGTTGCTTGGCGCGCCGGTCGCCGGAAACCATGCTGCCGTGGTCACACTGGTCACCACGACAGTGTGTGGGGTGACCGGCTGGAAGGCGCTGATCGAAGGAGGTTATGTCAACTCATGGTGGCGCGCGGCGCTCGGTTCGAGGGCATGGGTCATCGGGGGCGTGATTTTATTTTTCCTGGTCACCGGCGGGCTGACGATGGCACGCTATGGCGCACACAACTTCTGGGGCGTTGACCTGGCGCAGTTCGACCAAGCGCTCTGGAACACCTGGCACGGGAACGTGCTGGGGTTTACGCAGTATGGCGGCCTGCCCGAGACGCTGCTGACGGATCATTTCGAACCGATCATGCTGCTGGTCGCGCCGCTCTATCTGATCTGGCCCGACCCGCGCGCGCTGTTGATCCTTCAGGCGGGGGCGCTGGCGCTGGGCGGCTGGCTGGTGTATCGGTTGGCGCTGAGCTATCTGGTTGTGCCGCTTGTTGCGGTCTGCGCGGCGTTCGCTTATCTGGCGCATCCCGGCGTCGTCAACTCTGCGCTCGCCGCGGGGGGCAGCTTTCGCCCCGACAGCCTGACCGTGCCGCTCTTCCTGGCCGCCCTGCTGGCATTAGAGTATCGTCGTTGGGTCGCGACGGTGGTTCTCGTCGTGCTGGCGATGATGTGCAAGGAGTATATTGCGCTGGTCGTGATCCCGCTGGGGTTCTACGTCATTTACCACTACCGGCGGCCCGGCCTGGGGGTGTTGCTTTCGGCGCTCGGCGTGGTATGGTTTGTCGGCGTGATGTTCGTGGTCATGCCCGCGCTACGCGGCGGGTCAGGCTCGATCCACTTTGCCCTCAATTTCGGGCAGATGGGGGGCGAGGCCGGGGCGGGAGGCATCGCGGAAACGCTGCTCAGGGAACCACGCACCGTGCTGAGGCTGGCCGCCACGCAACCGGATATCCTGGCGCTGTTCTTCGCCTTCCTATCGCTGGCCTTCCTGCCGATCTTTCACGCGGCGCTGGCGCTGGTCGGCCTGCCGATCGTCGCCATGTTCGCGTTGACCACGGTGCCGGACCTGTTCGAGTTTCACCTCCTGCCGGCCCTGCCCTTCTTCTTCGCGGCTGCGCTGGTTGGGGTGGCGAACCTGTCAACCTGGATCGGGCGGCGGACGCACAGGGAGGTCGGGCAGCTTCGCACAAGTTGGGGCGTCGTCCTGCTGAGCGCGAGCCTCGCGGCGGCGTTCTTCTGGTCCATCGGCCCGCTCGGTTTGAACTTCTGGAGCACGGATCTACCTTACAACAACTGGCGTGCGCTCTACGTGCGCGATGCACACGACGCGCGCCTGGAGGCGGTGGTGGAGGCGATACCGCCCGACGCGGTTGTGCTGGCCTCCGATGCCACGCTGCTGGGCCTGGGCCAGCGCCCGGTGGTATATCACTTCTTCGACCCGCCGCCTGCTGAAGTCCTTGCAAACGCGCCGTGGGTCGTGATTGATCTGTTCGAGACGTATATCCAGCCGCCCAAAGTCAGCGTGCGCGCGATTGACGCCGATGCAACCGGCCACACGGCCGGCGACCCACATCTTGCGGGCCGCGAGTTGTACGCGCAACTGCTGGCGAGCGGCGATTATCGCGTTGAGACGTTCGAGGACGGCATCCTGGTGCTTAAGCGCCGCGCCGCCGGTGAGACTTCAGAAGGCGATCCCTTCACCGCGAACGTTGTGGATGTCGCAAGCCCGACCCATGCGATGCAACACGACTTCGGCGAGCGGCTGCAGCTGTTAGGATATGATCTCACGAGCGATACAGCGCCGTCCCCGTCAGGCGAACGCTACCGGGTCGCCTATTACTGGCAAGTGCTCGATGGGTTCGACGCCCCCTTCCAGTTCAGATACGGCATCAACCCGAAAGACCACGTTCAGGAACGGACCGATGAAAACGTGCTGATTGACACGTTTGATACGCCGGGAGAAGCGCCATTGCAGATGGTACACGTCCCGACTTTCTTGCTTTTACCGCCCTCCGAGTGGCGCGTCGGGATGGTGATCAAGGAAGAGATCGAGTTCAGCATGCCGCCCGGTCGCCGGCTGGACGATTACCGGTGGCAAACCGGGCTCTACGTTGTGCCCGAACACTTTGCCATCGCGGCTGCGCCGGAACGCTTGACGCCGGGGACGCAGCTTTTCGAAATGCGTGAACGCAAGGCGACGGGGAATCCATGAAAGCGCGACCCGTTACGTTGTCCCTGGTGATCCCGGTCTTCAACGAGGCGTCCAACCTGCCCGAATTATACCGGCAGTTGACCGAGGTCCTGGCCTCGCTGCGCGAGCCGTATGAGATGATCTTTGTGAACGACGGCAGCCGGGATGATTCGCTGGAGGTGTTGCGGGGGCTGCACGCGGAAAATCCCTGTATCCGCATCCTCGACCTGTCGCGCAACTGGGGCCATCAGACGGCGCTGACCGTGGGGCTTGACCACGCGTCGGGGCGCGCCGTCATCACAATGGACGGCGACCTGCAACACCCGCCGGAGTATATCCCCTGCCTGGTAGAGAAATGGCGCGAGGGATATGACATCGTGCAGACCGTGCGCCAGACCAGCGAAGCCGACGGCGCCTGGCTCAAGCGGCAGACGTCGCAGGGCTTTTATAAGGTGTTCGGGGCGATCTCTAAAACCGATATTCCGCCAGGGGCCGCCGATTTTCGCCTGATGGATCGCGTCGTGGTCGAGGCGCTGCACACCGTCCGCGAGCGCAGAAGGTTCCTGCGCGGGCTGATACCCTGGCTGGGGTTCAAGACCGCGTATGTGCCCTACGTGGCGCAGCCCCGCTACTCGGGCCGACCTCAATATTCCTTCACCCGTAGCGCGGGATTGGCATTGAGCGGCGTCCTATCGTTCTCGACCGTGCCGCTGCGGATTTCGCTCTACGTCGGGTTTGCGCTGGCCGCACTGAGCGCGATCTATGCGCTCTACATCCTGTACGCGTACTTCTTCAAGCATTCAGTCATCGAGGGGTGGGCGTCGCTGATGCTGGTCGTGCTGATTCTGAGCAGCGCGCAGTTCATCATGCAGGGAGTCATGGGCGAATACGTGGCGACTATCGTCGAAGAATCGAAGCAGCGTCCTCTCTATGCGCTGCGCGAGCGGATCGGCTTCCCCGATCAGGAGGCCGTTTAGGGTGGCAGTATGTCTGGTCTGCGGCGCAGCGGTCAATGGCGTGCGGCCATCCCCACGGGGCCTGCTACGGTGTCCGCAATGTGGGTTTGTATTTGCAGATATGCCCGCGGATGAACCGATCACGCTGACATCCCTGTATCAGGATGAGTACTTCAAGGGCGGCGAGTACGACGATTACCTGCGCGACCGGCCCCAGTTGCAGGCCAACTTCGCCGACCGCATTGCGACGTTGCGGCGCTACTCGAACGGCGGCAAGTTGTTCGAGATCGGCGCGGCATATGGCTTCTTCCTCGAACTGGCGCAAGCCTACTGGCAACCTGCCGGTATTGACGTTGCCGAACCTGCGGCCCGCTATGCCCGCGAAAACCTGGGGTTGCCGGTGGCCTGCGGGGAATTTCTTCAGTACCCACTGGATCCGGCGAGCTATGATCTCTTTTGCATGTGGGACACCATCGAGCACCTCGCGCGGCCCGACCGCTACATCGAGCGCATCGCGCACCACCTGCGCCCCGGCGGCGTGCTGGCGTTGACCACCGGCGATATCGGCAGCCTGACGGCGCGCGCGCAGGGCGAACGCTGGCGGTTGATCCACCCGCCCACCCACCTGTGGTACTTCTCGGCGCAGACCCTGGGGCAACTGCTGCGACGCTATGGGCTTGAGGTCGTGCACCTGAGCCATCCGGGGAACTATCGCAGCCTGAGCGCGCTGGCGCGCTGGGGGCTGACGCCATTCGGCGCAGTAGGGCAAAGCGCCTACACCCGTCTCGCCCGATCCGGCTGGGCAACCAGGGGCGTCAATCTCAACCTGTTCGATATTATGTTCGTGATCGCGCAACGACCGTGAGAAACCATAATATTATGTCAATCCCCGTGAGGCAACTTCCGCGTTTGCGCCTTCTCGGCGCGTTGCTGGTCATGCTGGGGAGCATGTTGCTTGTGGCGTCGCCTGCCCGCGTCAGCGCACAGACGCCGGAACCGGGAACGTGGTCGGCGCCGGAAAATGTGTCCGAATCGGATACGGCCTCCCTCTACCCCGACCTTGCGGTGGATAGCGCCGGTAAGGTCTACGTGGTGTGGGCCGAGTGGAACTCGGATCACGATGGGCGAGCCGACAAGCTGATGTTGCGGATGAAGGATGCGGAGGGCTGGTCACAGGCCAACGACATCGCGCTCACGGCGCACCTGCCGCAGATCGAAGTGGACAGCGCGGGCCGGTTGCACCTGATTTCCAGCCCGGCCTGGTATAGCGGAGCCTGGGCGCAGGACGAGCCGAACAGCGCATGGGCGTGGAGCAAGCCCACGAACCTGGCCTGGCGCGACGCGTACTGGCCGCGCTTGCTGGTAGACGAAAGCGACCGGATCTTCGCCGTCTTTAAAGACACGATGCAATATGACCAGGATCGCACGATCAGCGATGCGCGGCGGTGCAAGGCGGGTTGCAGCGGCGTTTATCTCACACGATCTACGGATGGCGGCGATGCGTGGATGAAGGTCACCCGGCTCGACACGCCCGACCTGGACGCATCCGAGCCATACCTGGCCGTGGGTCAGAACGATGACGTTTTCGCCATCTGGGCAGACGACGATGCGTCCGAGTATGCCGTGGCGCTCTCCTTCGCCCGCTCGTCAGACGGGGGGCAGACCTGGGAGCCGCCCGTGCAATTGGCCGACGGGGAGAATCGAGACAACGCGCAAATCGTGGTGGACAGTGCGGGCCGGTTGCACGTCATCTGGCGGCAAAAGGGTGAGACCCCAGGTATCGGATATATGCGTTCGAGCGATGACGGTAAAACGTGGACGCGGGAAGAGTTGCTGGAAGCGCCCATCACCGGAGCTTACTCTCTGGGTTTTGCTGTAGATGCCGCGGATACATTGCATCTCGTAGTGGCGTTGAACGA